>JBAXUS010000117.1:0-19226 GCA_037129555.1 Planctomycetota bacterium | reverse complement strand
AATTCGGAGCAGCATGAGTCGCTCTGCAATCATTGCGGCAAATGTTGCTACCAGAAAATCATCGTCGGGCGGACGGTTTACATCACGCCGTTTCCGTGCCACTACTTGGACACGCACACAAATATGTGCACGGTGTACGACCGGCGGCACGAATTGAATCCGGCGTGTCTGTCGATTGAAACGGGCATGAAACACAGCGCGTTTCCGCTCGATTGCGGGTATGTGAAGGAGTCCGCTCCGAAGAATTACAAACCCGCGCGCGAAGATTATGATTGGGAAGCGGAGTGGGACGAGATCGACGAAATCGCCGAGGACTTGGAAGTACCGCCCGAAATTGCAGACGTCATCCGCGCTCGCGGCCCGAATGCGCGGCCGATGTACGATGAAGCATTTGAACGCATTCAGGCGACGCCGACGCTGATCGATTTGATCAAAGCGAAAAAAGATCCGTTGCGTGACAAACCGTAGTGGACCGATGTTTAAAGATACGCATGCCATCGAATGAACCGAAAATCTTCGTCGCCCAGGCCCCGTCCACATCGCGCGGATTCGTGGTGTTCGTCGTTTTTATTTTAATCATCGCCGCCGTCGCGGGGTGGTTTTATGTTTCGACTGAATCCGAGCAGCCGCCCGTCACGTTCATTGCGACGACCGTATCGACGAACGGGACTCCGACTGTTTCGCGGGCTGTCACCGTTGCTCCGCCAACTCCAGTGCCCGCACCTCACGTTGAACCAACACCTGTCATCGCGGCTGCGGACCCGCGTCAAATGCTCGCAGCGATTGACGACCATCTGTTGCTGTATCTGCCGTTCACATCTAGTCTCGATGATCATTCAAAGCATCGCTTGAAATTGGAATCAAGCGGCTCGATTTCGGTGCATGATGGTTGTACCCATTTTCCAGGCGATTCGTTTTTGGTTTATCCGCACATCGATTTACAGGATCGCCCGTTTGCGTTTGCAGTCTGGATCAAGCCAATGGGAAAAGTTTCGGGCTATGGGATTTTGGAGCAGGTCGATGGCGGCCCAGGCAAGCATCTTCATCTCTTGCTGCGCGACATCGACAAGCCGTATATTGGGTTTTATATGAACGATCTGCGCTCGCCTCAGAGCGTCATGGGCGATACCGGTTGGACGCATCTGGCGCTGCAATTCACGGGAACGCATCAGCAAATTTGGATCAACGGTTTGCTGGTGGTCGAGCGCAACGCGGAGGCGTATCACGGCTCGCGCGGCGAGACGCGGATTGGAAAAGCGCCGATGTGGAACAATGTTCCGTCGCAGTGTTTCAAGGGTGCGATGCGAGACTTGCGGTTGTACGACCGGGCGTTGACGCCGACGCATATTCGGCTGCTCGCTGGTTTGGATGCGGGCGAACCAGAGATTAAAACGAAGCCCAAGCCACTCGATACGTTTTAATTCGATGGCTCAAAAAAGCGCGGCCCACTCGTCTCCGATGAGACGAATGGGCCGCGTAACAGCCGAACGATGAGTTACTTACTTCGCCTGTTTTTCTTTGTCAAATTGCGCATCGAAAATAATCGCGCTGGGTTTGAAATCGACACTCTTGACGAACGCGCAGGCTTCGGTCGCGCCTTGTTCGCGGTCCATCTTGCCGTCTTCCCATTCGACACTGAGCGGGCCGCCGTAGCCGACGTCGTTCAATGCGCGGATGATTTCTTCGAAGTTCACGCTGCCGCGTCCGAGGCTGCGGAAGTCCCACGAGCGTCGGTAGTCGCCGAAGGTGATGTGCCCGCCGAAGACGCCTGCTTCAGTCGGCGTCGGTGACGAATACGCGTCCTTCATGTGGACGTGATAAATGCGGTCGCCGAATTTGCGGATGAACTTCACATAGTCCACATTCTGATAGACAAAGTGGCTCGGATCATAATTGAATCCGAAGGCTTTGCGGCCATTCAAAGCAGCGACGGCGCGTTCTGCGCTGGCGACGTCGAAGGCGATTTCAGTCGGGTGGACTTCGAGGGCGAAGCGGACGCCGCATTCATCGAAGACATCGAGAATCGGATTCCAGCGCGCGGCGAAATCTGTGTAGCCCGCATCGATCCAGTCGTTCGGAACTGGCGGGAAGCTGTAGAGGTATTTCCAGATCGACGAGCCGGTGAAGCCATTGACGACGCTGACGCCGATGTTCTTGGCGGCGCGGGCAGTGAGTTTCATTTCTTCAGCGGCGCGTTGGCGAACGCCTTCGGGATCGCCGTCGCCCCAGATGCGGCCGGACGTGTCGATGGATTTGTGGCGCGTGTCGATTTCATCGCACACGCACTGACCGGCGAGATGGTTGGAGATGGCGTAGACTTTCAAGCCGTACTGCGCCGGGATTTCCTTGCGTGATTTGGCGTAAGTCAAATCTTCAGCGGCGCGCTTGACATCGACGTGGTCGCCCCAACAGGCGAGTTCGATGCCTTCATAGCCAAACGCTTTGGCTTTTTCGCACATCGTTTCCAATTTGAGATCGGCCCATTGGCCAGTGAACAACGTTACGGGTCTGCCCATCGTGTAGAACCTCCTCTTTAGTTCTTCGTTCCGGCCGCACAGTGACCGAGTCCATTAAAAATGAGCGCGCAGTGTAAGCATTTTCGCGCGCGGGGAAAAGGGGTGAAACTTCGTTGCCATGTCGGACTACTTCCAAAACGGTTCAATCATCGACACGACGATGTCTTTTCCATACACCCAATAAAAGAAAGTCGTGGCCAAAAGTGCGTGGGATACGGCGAGTGGGAAGACGTAACGGTCGCGGTGATACGAGTAACTCCAGCAGATGCCGCCGATGATTGTGACGAGCGTCAGCAAATAGCCGCTTGGCAAATGGACCAAACCATAGCAACATCCGTTGATCGTCGCCAATAAGAGGGGTGAGGCGAAGGGGAGCAGCGCGCGGAGGCGGCCCAGCAAATAAAATTGAAAAAGCGTTTGTTGCAGCAGCGCCCACGGAACGTAGAAGGCCAGGGCGAGGAAGAAATGGAGGCTGATCATCGGACACGGTTCGCGGTCGAGGTTCATCATGTTGAACATGTCGGGGCGGACGTAACGCGCGAACAAACCGAGCGCCAAAAAGATAATCATCGGCGGAATGGTCAGTGCGGACATGTTGAGCGTACAACGACGAACGCGGTCGAAGTCAGGCGATTCGGGCGGGCCCCAAATGCGTTCTTGGATTTCATTGCGGCGGTACATGATGAGGCCGAGGCCGACGAGAGCGAGGCCGACGAACGTCCAGTTATTCAGAAACGCGCGCGGTGCAAACGTCAAAAAAGCGATCGTGGCGACGGCCAGCCCGGCAAGTTCTGCGGCGATACGTGCGCGCATACGCCGCGACGGATGCCGCAGACCATTTGTATATACGCCGTCTTCCAACTCGTCGTCCTCCGAATTTTGCATGCACATTTATACAGTGAACGCTGCGAAAAAAACGAACCGAATGAAAATTTTTAAGCGGATCGGACGTGATTCCAAGAGCCGCGCACGTAAGTAAGCGGCAAAATCCTACGCTATCAATACAATCCTAGCCGCTTACTAACGTGCGCGGCTCTTGATTCGTTACTGAACGCAGAACAAACTTTCCTTACCATGGCGGACGAATGTGAGGGCGCTATACTGGATAATTCGAAACCAGCGCAGACATTCCGCACTCAGGACTACGACTCATGGCCGCCTCGCGAAAAGAACAACAAGAGCCCGAAGAAGAAGACCTCGAAAAAACTCTGCGGCCCCAGCGCTTTCAGGAGTTCGTTGGACAAGAGCGGGTCAAAGAGAATTTACAGGTCTACGTCAAAGCCGCGAAGAAGCGCAACACCGCGCTGGACCACGTGCTGCTCTCCGGCCCGCCGGGATTGGGCAAGACCACGCTTGCTCGGATCATCGCGGAAGAAATGGGTGTCGGCTTTCAAGGCACGTCCGCGCCGATTTTAAAGAAGCCCGGCGATCTCGTCGGATTGCTCGCGTCGCTGCCGGAGCGGACCGTATTATTCATCGATGAAATCCACCGCCTGCCCGCCGCGTTCGAAGAATATTTGTATTCGGCGATGGAGGATTTTTTCATCGACGTCGCCGTCGATCAAGGCCCTTCGGCGCGCTCGGTGAAATTTAATTTGAAGCCGTTCACGCTGATCGGAGCGACGACGCGCGACGGATTGCTCAGCCGCCCATTTCAAGACCGCTTCGGCATCCCACAAAAATTATCGTTCTACACGACCGAAGAATTGACGCTGATTGTGACGCGTTCGGCGATGATCATGAACGCTCCAATCGAACCCGCGGCTGCAAAAGAAATCGCTGCTCGCGCGCGTAAGACGCCGCGCATCGCCAACCGCTTGTTGCGACGATTGCGCGATTGGGCCGAAGTCGAAGGCGACGGCACCATCACGCTGGCGATTGCGAAGCGGGGACTCGAACGCGAAGGCGTCGATGACACCGGACTCGACGCAATGGATCGCAAGATTCTGTTCGCCATCGCTGGCCACAACGGAGTCCCCGTCGGCGTGAAAACGATCGCGGTCATTGTCGGCGAAGAAGAAGATACCATTGAAGATGTCTACGAACCGTTTTTGATTCAGGAAGGATTCGTGTTAAAAACGCCGCGCGGTCGTATGCTTTCCGCCAAGGGATATGAAAAGGTCGGATTGATTCCGCCGACGAAGACGGACGGCGGGTTGTTTTAAATATCATGCAGAACGGAATTTTCGTCCTGGTTTTTGGAGTGTGGTATACTGACGAATCGAGTCATCATGCTGTACACGTCCTTTTGAAAATTGAAGATTTCACAGCCGAAAACGCCGCCTCAGTCGTCATATAGAATGAGAAGCGGCAGTTTGTGTACCGCCACACAGGATTTGGCACACGTTTCGATAGCGTACGTTTCGTTGACGGTAGAACTCCGCAGTTGGGATTAATTGAGGGAGACACCATGTCCAACAGTCTGTTCGCCAGTATTGCCAGCAATTTAGATATTGAAAAATACAAGAACTTGAATTGGGAAGGCACCTTTCAAGAGTATCTCGACATGGTCATCAAAGACCCGAAGATCACGCGCAACGCGTATCAACGGCTATACGATATGATCCTGTCCTACGGCTCCGAAGAAGTGGTCGATGGCCGCGACAAATTGACGCGCTACAAATTCTTCAGTGACCCGATTTCGAATGGCCGCGACGGAGTCTTCGGTCTCGACCGTTCGATGATGCGACTGGTCAGCGTGATCAAATCCGCCGCGATGGGCTACGGTGCCGAGCGGCGTGTGATTCTATTGCACGGCCCCGTCGGCAGCGCGAAATCGACGGTGGCACGCTTGATGAAAAAGGGGCTCGAAGTCTATTCGAAGACCGAGCCCGGACATTTGTATACCTTCTCATGGGACCTCGCCGATTCGCCCGGTGTGCTGCAACCGTGCCCGATGCACGAAGAACCGTTGAAGCTCATTCCGCTCGACCAACGCGAACGGGTGTTGCATGAGTTGAACGAGCGCACACGCAACGACTACAAGATCGGCATGGAAGGCGATCTGTGCCCGTTCTGCCGCTACATTTTCCGGAGCTTGATGGACAAATATTCCGGGGACTGGGCGAAGGTCATGAAGCAGGTCAAAGTGCGGCGCATGACGCTCTCGGAAAAGGACCGCATCGGCATTGGCACGTTCCAGCCGAAGGACGAAAAGAATCAGGATTCGACGGAATTGACCGGCGACATCAACTACCGCAAGATCGCGGAGTATGGTTCGGACAGCGATCCGCGCGCGTTCAATTTCGACGGCGAATTCAACGTCGCGAACCGGGGCATGATCGAGTTCATTGAAGTGCTCAAATTGGATGTCGCGTTTTTGTACGATCTGCTCGGAGCCAGCCAGGAGCACAAGATCAAGCCGAAGAAATTCGCGCAGACGGACATCGACGAAGTCATTCTCGGCCACACGAACGAACCGGAATATAAAAAGCTGCAATCGAACGACATGATGGAGGCGTTCCGTGATCGAACGGTGAAGATCGACGTCCCGTACAACACACGCTTGTCGGACGAAATCGCGATTTATCAACGCGACTTCAACCGCAAGAATGTGAAGAAACACATCGCACCGCACACGATTGAAATCGCTGCGATGTGGGCGGTGTTGACGCGCTTGGAAGAACCGAAAAAGGCGCAGCTGTCATTGCTGCAAAAGTTGAAGTTGTACAACGGAAAAACGCTGCCGGGCTACACGCAGGACAACGTTCACGAATTGAAAATGGAAGCTCCGCGCGAGGGCATGAACGGAATTTCGCCGCGCTACATCCAGGACAAATTGTCGAACGCGCTGGTGTCACTGGAGAGCACGACGTCGGTGAATCCGTTCATGGTGTTGAACGAATTGGAAGCCGGCTT
The DNA here is from genome assembly GCA_037129555.1 of Planctomycetota bacterium. Lineage (GTDB taxonomy): Bacteria > Planctomycetota > SZUA-567 > H5-PLA8 > H5-PLA8 > JANXLS01. Next base: position 12,852 of record JBAXUS010000117.1, on the reverse strand, counting down.
GGCGCATCATTCGTTGATTTCGAACGATGACTTGCGCAAGAAATATAAGGAGTTGCTCGCCGTGGTGCGCGAGGAATACGAGGAGATCGTAAAGAACGAAGTCCAGCGTGCGATCAGCGCCGACGAAGACGCGATTGGCAAGCTGTGCCAGAATTACATCGACAACATCAAGGCGTACACGCAGAAGGAAAAGGTCCGCAACAAGTACACCGGCCAGATCGAACCGCCGGACGAACGGTTGATGCGCAGCATCGAAGAAAAGATCGACATCGCAGAAAGCCGCAAAGACGATTTCCGGCGCGAGATCATGAACTACATCGGCGCGCTGGCGATTGACGGACGGCAATTCGATTTCCGCATGAATGAGCGCCTGCACCGCGCACTGGAATTGAAATTGTTCGAGGACCAAAAAGACTCGATCAAACTCAGTTCAATGGTGTCGAGTGTAGTGGACCGCGAGACGCAGGAGAAGATCGATATTGTAAAGAGCCGCTTGATCAGGAACTTTGGATACGACGAGGAGTCGGCGACAGACGTCCTGAATTTCGTTGCGAGCATCTTTGCGCGAGGGGATACGAAGAGCGGGAAGAAGTAATGACTCGCTGCAATCGTTGATTGTATAGTGCGATATTCGACGAGTACTAAAGTTGTCGACTATCAACGCGTGAAACACGGAGGTTCGCGATGAATCAAAAATCCGACTTCGACCCCTTCCCCGCCCAACCGCGCGTACTCGGGACGCGTTCGTGGTGTGTTGCGACGGGCTTGCAGGCGGTGTTCACGTGTCTGCTTCTGGGGGCATCGCATTGGGCGAATGGCCGGGCGTATGAAGTACATGCGCGATTGATCGTGTGCCTGGGCATTGTGACGACGTGGAGTCTGGCGTTGCGGACGATTCGCGAGAGGCTGCTGGAATTGATTTCTCACTGGCAAAAAACGTCGGCGGGAATGCTGAAAAAGGCGTCCGCCAGCGGACGGCATTTTGTGAAAATGCCTGTCAACCCGGAGCAGGAACGTTACATCAAAGCGGCGATTCGGCGGCTGCGCATCATCGCGGCAGGATTGACCATTCCGTTTTTTACACTGCCGATGATGTGGACATTTATCGCGGCGTTTCTATCGATCAAGCGACACGGTTCGTCCGCCGAAAATTGGGCGACCGCTGCATGTTTCATGCTCTTCAGTGCGCTGGTCGTCGCGGGGTATTTTCATTGGTCGATTGTGCCACTGCCGCAGCCGGTGAGGGTCTCGGCAAAACGTAGGACGGGCTAGAAGCCCGTTCTAATTTTTTGAGGGTCACGGCTTCAGGCGCAGCTCGAAACGTGCGCCGGGTTTTCCGTCGGATCGTTTAGCGAGATCGATGCGGCCTTTGTGGTCTTCAATGATCCGGCTGGCGATGGACAGCCCCAAGCCTGTACCTTTCCCCGCCGCTTTGGTTGTAAAGAACGGTTCAAAAATCTTGGGGATTATATCGGCGGGGACACCTGGTCCGTTGTCTTCTACGGCGAGCAGGACAATGCCGTTTGCGTCCGCACGCGTTTGCAGCGTGACGCACGGGTCGTCTTTGACGTCGGCCATTTCAAGCGCGTCAGCCGCATTTGTGATGAGATTGACGAGAACTTGTTCGAGTTCATTCGCTGCGGCATTCAGGCGCGGCGGTTCGGGAATTCCGAGATCCAGACGCAACGCGATGCCGCGCATGCGCAGACTGTGCGACATCAGATCGCGGACGCGCGAAGCAAGCTCGTTCGGCGAAAACTCTGATTTGCCGCTGCCGGACATGCGTGAGAAATCGAGCAGACTTTGGACGATTTTTTTGCAACGCCGAGTCTGATCTTCAATCGCGATCAATTCGCGCGGTGCACCGGATCCGGTTTTAAAATCTTCGATGAGAATCTGCGCGTAGCCCAGCACGGTGCCGAGCGGTGTGTTTAATTCGTGCGCAACGCCGGCGGCGAGATTGCCGAGCGCGTTCAATTTTTCGGCGTGCGAGAGCTGCTTTTCGAGCGAACTTCGTTCGGTCACATCGCGCGAAACGACAACCAATCCCATCGGGGCTTGATCACCATCGTGGACCGCGCTGACCGTGTTTTCGAACATGCGCCCCTGCAATTCGACCTGCGTGCGGCGGGGGACGGCGGGCGGATTGAGTTCCGGTTTTTCCTTCGGCTTCGGCGCGTCGGCTCCCAACAACGCCAGCGTCGCCGGGCACAGCATGCCGCCTTTGGAGAGCGCTTCGTCCAAACACGCTGACGGATTTCCGAAGGGGCAGCTTTCTTTCGCGAGTTCTTCGGCCGTCTTTTTTGTGGCCGTTCCATTGGAGTTGGCGGCTGCTTCTGTGGGCGGATGTTCGTGATGATGTTGCAGTAAATTTTCTCCACCCGATGGTCCGTGGCAATACGGATCGCCTGTGGCGGGCTCGTTGCAGCCAGTTTGTTTCAGCGTGTCTTTCAAGGCGAGCAGCGCGCTTTTTTGCGCGGCGGAATTGGCGAGCAGGACTTTGCCATGCAGATCGACGACGACGACGCCTTCGTCCATACATTCAAGAATTGCCCGAGCACGTTGATGCTCGACAGCGAGTTTTTTCTCGGCGGAGGCGAGCAGTTCGACGCGGTCGGCGAGGTCCGCATTCAAGCGTCGGACGTCGCGCGAACTGGCTCGCAACCGGTCCATGATGGCGGTGACAAGGTAGGCCGATATGGTCGATGTGGTCCCGAAGGCGAACACGATGCCCAGACGCCCGAGGGCTGAATGCGCCGTATCGCCAACGAGGGCTTTGACCGGCCAGTTCACGCCCAGGTGCTCGCAGATGCCGAGAATGGCGACGATCCCAGCGGTCATCAAGGCGACACTGTAGGCTTGTTTGCGTTCGAGCAGAATGCCGGCGATCACGACATGAAAAATGAAATAGAAGATGAAGGGATTGGACAGTGCGCCGGAAAAGAAGATCAGCAATCCGAGGCCGAAGACATCGATTGTGATTTGAAGCAGCGCTTCGGAGGACAGAGCGCGCAAGGTCCGTACCGGCACTCGAGCGTGCAGCCCTAAAAAGCCGATGTTCAAAAACGCCATCGCCGCCGTCACCAACGCCAGCGGCCAGGCGGAGTCGAGGTAGTTCAACATCCGCGCAATCGCCACCGCCACACACACGCTGGAGAGCGCCACCCAGCGCAAATTCAACAGCCAGCGCAAGCGCTCATTCAGTTCGTCCCGCCGCTGCAGTTCGTCGCCGGTCATGTCGTTCGATTCAGTTGCTTGATTCATGTGGTTCATTATCAGCGCAACGGCCCATGAATCAAGAGTGCGCAGCGGTGAATTTACGTGACAGTCGATGATTTCCGGGTACTTTATAGGGGCATAAGTGTGTGCTTTGGAACTATATCCGATGAAAAAGTCAGAGCCGAAAAAGCCCGATGATCCTGTCCTCATCAAAAGCCGCAAATCACTGGCTGACATTCCGCCGTTAAATCTGGACGAGGTCATTTCCGAAATATGTAATTGACGCCAACTTTCTTGCCTATGTTTTTAATGCCTCGAGCACTCTGTCCCTTTTTTCAATCCACTTTCTTGTTAACCCCTCGAATCGATCATCATGGCTGTCCCCAAAGCACGCGACGTTAATCTTTCTTCTCACCGCGAAAAAGTGGTGCTTGTCGGCGGCTATCGTCCGGGTGATTTACTTCCCGGCGAAGAGCCGTTGGAGGAGTTGGAGCGCCTTGCTGAGACCGCTGGCGCGGTTGTTGTTGCGAAGGTGATTCAGAATATCAAAGTCGTTACTCCCGCCACATTCATCGGGAAGGGCAAGGCGCAGGAAATCAAGAAGCTGGCCAACGAGCACGGTGCCCGCTGCGTGCTCTTCGATCACGATTTGTTGCCGGGTCAGGCGAAGAATCTGGACGAAGCGACCGGCCTCAAAGTGATGGATCGGACGGAATTGATTCTCGATATTTTCGCCAGCCGCGCGCGTTCGCGCATGGCGAAAGTGCAAGTCGGAATTGCTCTGCTCAATTACCGTCTCCCGCGGTTGAAACGGCTGTGGACGCATTTGGAACGCCAGGAAGGCGGCATCGGCATGCGCGGCGGGCCGGGCGAAAAGCAGATGGAAGTGGATCGCCGCAAAATTGAAAAACAGATCGACGACCTCAAGCACGAATTGAAGGAGATCGGCGGTCGCAAGGAACGCATGGTCCGCTCGCGCGCGAAAGACAATTTCATGGTCTCGCTCGTCGGCTATACAAATGCTGGGAAGAGCACGTTGATGCGCGCGCTGACTGGCGAGCAAGTGCTCGTGCAGGATAAATTGTTTGCGACGCTCGACACGAAGACCAGCATGTTGAAATTGGGCGGCGGCAATCATGTGCTGCTCTCGGACACCGTCGGATTTATCCGCCGCTTGCCGCATCATCTTGTCGCAAGTTTTCACGCCACGTTGGAAGAAGCGCGTACGGCGGACTTGCTGCTGCATGTCGCCGATGCGTCGTCGCCGCATGTTCGCGGGCAGATGGATTCGGTCAATTCGGTGCTGCGCGAAATCGGATGTGGCTCGACGGAGACGATTCTGGTCTTCAACAAAATCGACATGGTCAAGCCGGAGCAGGAACTGGATTTCAACGTCCTGAAACATGAGCACGTCGAAGCGGTTCCGATCTCGGCGTTGCATGGCGAAGGACTGGAACGGCTGCTCGCCGAAATTCGAGAACGCGCGCGTAACGATGCGAAACCGTTGTCGATTTCGGTGCACGCTGGCGAAGGTAAAATGCTCGCGTTTTTAGCCACGCATTTCTTTGAAGACTCGCGCGAAATGGATGGCGAAAACGTGATCCTGCACGGGCGCTGCTCGCGTGAAGTGCTGGAGAAACTGTTGACGTCACCGGCGTCAGTTCGCTTCTTAAAGGGATGGCCGGAGTGAATCCAAGAGCCGCGCGCGTAAGCAAGCGGTCCTCGTTGCGTCAATCTCAAAACCAGCCGCTTGCTTGCGCGCGCGGCTCTTGCGAAAAGTTGGAACGGCACTGGCAGGAGTACCTGCCAGTGGCACACTTGAGGCATGTCGAAAAAAGTATCTCCACCACCGACGTTTGATTTGTTCGGTGATCCAGAACCGCAGCCTGCGGGCAAGGCGGTTGCGAAGCCTGCCAAGAAGCCTGTTCCTGAAACGCTTGCGCCTGCGCCGGTGTCATTTGAGCGCTTGGCTGAGGTCGCGCTTGAGCGGCCGATGCGTCACACGTACACCTACATTGCAGATGGAATCATCGATACGCTGAAGGTTGGGGCACGCGTGCGGGTGCCGTTTGGGCGGAGCACGGCGGTCGGATTTTATCTGGGCGAAAAGCGGCTCGATGAATTCATCGCGGCTGGATTTGATCCGGCGAAATTGAAGCCGATTGTGAGCATCATCGCCGACGGTATCGGTGTAACGGAGCACCTCATTGATCTCGCGCGATGGATGGCGCGGCAGTACATCTGCCCGCTCGGAATGGTCCTCAAGTCGATGCTGCCTGTCGGCGTTAAAGTCGGGACTCAATCTAAAAAGACGCGCTTCATTTCAACCCATCTCAGTGCGAATGACGTGCTGATTCATGCGGCGTCGCTCGCGATCAAAAAAGAAAAGCAATCGGCGGTTTTGAAAGCGCTCGCGGCACGTTGGACGGAGATGCCGATTGATGTCGGCGAGTTATTGGCGGCTGCGAGCGCTCCGCTCACCGCGATTAAAGCGCTCGAAAAGTCGAAGCTGATCTGCGTCGTCGAGAAGTCGAATTTTGAAATCGACGCGGCGGATCCGCGCCATGCTCGGACGACGAATTTGATTTTGAACGACGAGCAGAACGCAGCGCTGAAGGAAATCGAAGCCGCGATTTCGTCGCATGAAGCGAACGGATTTTTGTTGCAAGGCGTGACCGGCAGCGGCAAGACCGAAGTGTATTTACGAGCGTTGCAAACGGCTCTCGCGGCGGGGCGGCAGGCGATTGTGCTCGTCCCTGAAATTGCGCTGACGCCTCAGACGGCGGAGCGATTTCAAAGCCGTTTAGGCCGGGACCGCGTGGCCGTTTTGGCGAGTGATGAAGCACAGGGCGAACGCGCTGAAATATGGCGCGCGATCCGAGCGGGGAAGATCGATGTGGTCGTCGGCGCACGTTCGGCTCTGTATGCGCCGCTGCCGAGGCTCGGAATTATTGTCGTCGATGAAGAGCATGATTCGTCGTACAAGTCGCCAGCAGCTCCGCGTTACAACGCGCGTGATGCGGCGGTGGCGCTCGCGAAGATCACGAAATCGACGATTATTTTGGGCAGCGCGACGCCGTGTTTTGAAACGTATTATGCGGCTCAGCAAGGCGAGTTGACGCAACTCATTTTAAGCAAACGCGCGACGGGGCAGCCGCTGCCTCCAGTATCCGTCGTGGATTTGAATCGCGAGAATGTTGAGAACGAAAAGTACACGATTGTTTCGACACTGATGAAACGGGAGCTTGAGCGAACGCTTGCGCGCGGCGAGCAGGCGATTTTGTTTTTGAACCGGCGCGGATTTTCGACGGTCAATAAATGCCTGCGCTGCGGCAATACGGAAAAGTGCTCGCGCTGCGACATCGCGTTGACCAGCCATCGCGATAACAAAACGCTCGTGTGTCATTACTGCAACACGACGCGGCCGATGTCGAATGTGTGTTCGATCTGCCACGCGCCCGGACTGAAAACGTGGGGGTTGGGGACCGAGCGCGTGGAGGACGAAATCGTGCGCTTGTTTCCGAGCGTCAAAGACCGCATCGCTCGGATGGACAGCGACACGATGACGACGAGCGACGCGTATGCTCGGACACTCGGCGCGTTCAAAGAGCGCAAGACGGACATTTTGATCGGCACTCAAATGATCGCGAAGGGGCTGGATTTTCCGGCGGTCACGTTGGTCGGTGTGCTACTTGCGGACACCGCATTGCACATGCCTGACTTCCGGAATCGCGAACGAACGTTTCAACTGATTTCGCAGGTAGCAGGGCGTGCGGGGCGGAGTGAATTGGGCGGTCGCGTTGTGGTTCAAACGCATTTGCCCGGAGACCTCTCGATCAGATTCGCCGTGGCGCACGATTTCGAATCGTTTTATTTGGAAGAGATGAAAGAACGGAAATCGTTCGGATACCCGCCGTTTACGCGCTTGGCTCGGATCGTGTTGTCGAGCATAAACCGGGAGGCGTTGGCCAAAGGTTCTGCCATGTATGCTGACGCGCTGCGCATGACCATTGCGTCGAATCCTGCGCTGAAGGCTATCCAAATTCTAGGGCCGAGCGACGCGCCGATTTCGCGCATCCGCGACGCGTATCGAAAACATATTCTGATTAAAGCACCGACGAGTGCGCATCTTTCGGAGTTGCTCGACGGGCCCTTGGCGGACATGTTGATGCGTTTGAATGATGTGAACGGGCTGATTGATGTGGACGCGCTGGCGATGCTTTGAACGTGATCGCGTGAGTGCGTAGTCGTACTCAATTGGGATGGGTGCGGAACGCACAAGAATTCCCACCCTACTCATTCGCACAACAACGAGCGCTGCGGTTCACAGTAATTTGAGCGGCAAGGGTGGGATTTCTTGTTCGCTTCGCTCACCCTTGGTTGTTAGCTTTTTTTCCCAGCACTGAAGTGCTGGGCTATTTTCAATTGTCCCTCCGGGACAGAGATATTCGAGCGTCCATCAAATCGACCACACACACTGATCGTATGTCGCGACTTGAAGGCGCTTGTAAACGGGCATCGCGCGCGTAGAATACGTACGAATTTAAGAACTGGAACAAGGCAAGGAATGGGTGTGGACTATGGCAACTGAAACTGTCTCTCAAAAGAATCTGCAACTGACCGTCATTACGCCTGCGCGCGCGGTGCTGTCGACGACTGCGAATAGCGTCGTGGCTCCGGCGTTTGACGGCGAAGTCGGTGTGATGCCGGGACACGCGGCGATGCTGTCGGTGCTGGGCACGGGCGAATTGCGCGTCAGTGGCGCGGATGGAAAAGTGCGCAGCCTGGTGATTCGCGGCGGGTTCATTCAAGTCAATCACGATAAAGTCACGGTGTTGACGCCGGAATCGGTGTCTGCTGAAGAGATCAAGGTGGACGATCTGAACGCGGAACTGGTGAAGTTGAACGAACTCCCGCGCGTCAAAGCGGAAGACTTCGCTGCATATGAAAATCAGAAGGCGTGGTTGAAGGCTAAAGAGAAGGTGGCGACGAAGAAGTAATGCCTATTGAGATGCCGGGCGATCCTGCGCCCAATCCGAAACATCGCTGGGTCGTGCCGGTGTTGATAGCGACGATCTTCGCCATCTTGGCGGTCCCGTTCGCGGTGGTCCGTTACCATAACGGCATCATTCAAGACAATCAAAATGCTGTGATCGACGCGATGCGCAGTTACGCGCGGAAGCAGGCTGCGTTTTTCGAAAAAGAAAAACGATACGCGTCGTCGTTTGAAGAATTGGGCGGCGAGTGGGCTCTAGTACGCGACGCTACAACACTCCAATCGACGATTTATCACGGTTATCGGTTCCGGGCATTCACATCCCGCGCGGCGAAAGATGGCGCGGTTGAGACGTCTTTCGTCAATAAAAGTGGACAGATGACAGGCGGCTACGCGATCATGGCGGTGCCTGCGAATTATGGTTATTCGGCGCGGTTGACGTTCTATATTTCGAATCCGGCGGACAAACTTTGGTACACGGATTTGGGCGTCAAGACGGACACGGTGTCGCGCGCAATCGAACAGTATTTCATTCCAGAAAATGCGCGGTCGATGAACGGACTTTGATTTCCGTTCGCGCCACTGCTGCTCCGAAACCGTTGCATTTCATCCCTGCGATGCGTATGCTGATCAGTGGAGGTTTATGATGGATTTCAGGTCGAACAATCGAGACGCACGTGGCTTCACGCTGTTGGAAATCGTGATTGTGATCGCGGTGATTGGTATCTTGGCGGCGCTGGCGCTACCGGCTTATGGGCGCTCGCGTTCGGAAGCTCGGCGGTTGGTCTGCGCGAACAATCTGATGCAGATTCATCGCGCGATGTCCATGTATGCGGACGATCATTTCTCAACGTATCCGGCGCTTGCGTCGCGACAATCCATCAACTCGGGAAAAGCCAGTTTGCGGGAGACACTGTTGCCGCTTTTGAAAGACGAGCGCGTCTTTAAATGCCCGGACGACAAGCAAGGATTTTTCGAGAAAGAGGGTGCGAGTTACGAGTGGAACGCGCTCTTGAACAACAAGACCAAAGACGGGCCGGCGGAGTCGCTGATCGGTGCATCGCGGACTCCGATGTTGTATGATTATGAGAATTTTCACATCGATCCGGGCAACGGATTCGGCGGAAAGAACGTCGTGTTTTGCGACGGCCACGTGGAACATTAAACATGCTTGTCGCTAAAAATTTATCGAAGACATTTCAGCGCCGCTCGTGGTTCGGCAGCTCGCCGTTCCGAGCGGTGGACGATTTGAGTTTCTCTGTCGAGCGTGGCGACATCTTCGGATTTCTGGGACCGAACGGCGCGGGCAAATCGACGACCATCCGCATGATTCTGGGGCTGATTCATCCATCGGCAGGGCAGGTCGAAATCGGCGGTTGCGATGTACAATTCAACCGCCAGGATGCGCTGGGAAAAGTCGGCGCGTTTGTCGAGGCTCCTTCGTTTTATCCGTATTTGAGCGGGCGAAAAAATCTTGAAATCTTCAGCGGATTGTCCGGGGGCGTGACGCAGTCGGAACTGGATCGCGTGATTGAATTGGTCGGATTGCGCGGACGCGACATCGATCCAGTCAAGGTGTACAGCCACGGGATGCGGCAGCGGCTGGGGCTGGCGGCATGCCTGCTGCCGAAGCCGGAGTTGCTGGTACTGGACGAGCCGACGGACGGGCTGGATCCGCACGGCATCCGGACGACGCGCGAGTTGATTTTGCGGTTGGCTCAGGACGAGAAGATCACGATTTTTTTGTCGAGCCATCTGTTGAGCGAAGTCGAGAATTTGTGTAATCGCGTGGTGATTCTGGATCGCGGCAACGTCATTTTGCGCGGCACGTTGACTGAGTTGGAACGCGAGCACCGGCGGTTGGAGATTCGGCTGGATTCACCGGTCGCGGCGGCGAAATTGTTGCGCGTGAAATATGGTGTGGAAGCACGGATCGAAGAGGGGTCGATTCTGCTGCCGAGTTTGGAGATTGCATCGTCGGATATTACGGCGGCGCTGGTTCAATCGGGCAATCGCGTGTCGGCGGTCATGCCTGAAAACGCGTGGTTGGACCGGTTGTTTTTGGATCTGACCACCGCGAAGATCTAGTTGTTAATGATTGCAGTGCGGCCCGTGGGCGTGGCCTGCGGGGGACGTGTCGCCGTGGAATTCGCGCAGGTGTTCTCGGTGCTGGATGAAGAAGGCGTCGAGTTCGCAGTCGTAGACTTTGCGTAAGACGGCTTCGCTGATGAGTTCGCTGCGGTCGTGCCAGTGAAGCGTGCGGTTGAGGCAGGCGAGTTGATTGGCGTAATGCGCGAGCGACGTGACGTCGTGCGAGACCATGACGACGGTCAATTCATAGAGCGCTCGGAGTTCTTTCAGCATCGCGAAGAGTTGCGATTGGCCGCCGGTGTCGAGGCCGCTGGTCGGTTCATCCAAGAGCAATAATTTGGGCCGGGCGACGAGCGCTCGGGCGATGGAGAGGCGCTGCTGCTGGCCGCCTGAGAGGTTGCTGGCGGGACGGTCTTCGAAGCCTTTCAGGCCGACGTGATCGAGTGCTTCGTAGGCGGCATCGCGTTCGGCTTTGCCGGGGCTTTTGAAGAGGCCGAGCGTCGCGTACGTTCCCATCAATGCCACATCGAAAACGGTCGCTGGGAATTGCTTGGGCATCAGCACGTCTTGCGGGACGTAGCCGAGGAGGCGGCGGTCGCGGCCCAGCGAATGGGCTGGGCGTCCCAGCACGAGCACTTGTCCGGAGTCGGGTTTGAGGACGCCTAGGAGCAATTTCAGGAGCGTTGTTTTGCCGCCGCCGTTGGGGCCGATCAGGCCGAGGAATTCGCCGTCCTTGACTTCGAAGTTGACGTGGTCGAGGACCGGCGCGCCGGGCGTGTAGGCGAAACAGGCGTCTTTGAATTGGATGACGGGCATGATGATGTGTTTCGGGTTTCGCGTTTCGGGTTAGACCTGCGTTCAATCGATTTTGGATTAATCAGCGCTTCACCCCTCACCCCGCGAGCCGAACAGCAGGCTCGTCGGCCCTCTCCCTCAAGGGGAGAGGGGAACAGCGTCGATTCGCGTGCCTAATTTGTGCCGAGCGTTTTTTCCAACACGTTCAAGTTGTGGGTCATGCGTTCGAAATAGTTTTTGCCGACGGGGCTGGATTCGTTGTCCAAGGGGTCGAGAATTTCTTTGGACGTGATGTTGAGTTCTTTCGCGATTTTTTCGATGGCGAGGTCGGAGCCGGAGGGTTCGATGAAGATCACGTTCTGTTTGATCGTGCGCATCGCTTGAATGGCTTCGGTGCAATCTTTCAGAGTGGGTTCGACGCCGGGACTGACTTGCACGACGGCAGCGACGTTGACGTGAAGGCGTTCGAAGATGTAGCCGTAGGCGTCGTGGAAGGTGACGATCTGTTTGCCTGCTGGGATTTTCTTGGCGATGGCGTCGATGCGTTCATCGAGCGCGGTGAGTTTGGCGAGACAGGTTTTCAGGCGGGCGTCGTATCCGGCTTTGTGGGCGGGATCGAGTTTGGATAATTCGTCGGCGATATGCTGGACGACGACCATCGCGCGTTTGGGGTCGTGCCAGTAGTGGGGATCGCCGCCGTGGTCGTGGCTGTGATGATGCGCTTCTTCTTCCTTTTCATTTTTCGCGTCGGGCTTGGTGCCGTGGATTTCGATGGCGTGGAATTCGAGTTTGCGCGGCTTGATCCATTCGCCTGTTTCGAACAATTGCAGGGATTTATTTCCGGCGTTTTTGACGATCTTGTCGGCCCATTCGTCGAGGTCGAGGCCGATGGAAAATAAGGCTCGCGACGAGGTGACGCGGACGGCGTCCTGGGGCGAGGGTTCGAAATGGTGCGGGTCTTTGGAGCCATCGACGAGGCAGTGAACGTCGGCGTCTTCACCGGCGATGTCGCGGACCCAGTCGGCGAGCGGCGAGATCGTGGCGCAGAGTTGCATGCGGCCTGACGACACAGTGGTTGTCGATTTTGTTGAAAAAGCGATAGCGACTCCGAGCAGCACCACCACAGCCACGAGTCCCAACACAGCATTCATTCGCATCGTTTGTATCTCTTCCTTATTGAGTTCAGGAGAGATAATACGACATAATACCGAGAATGCGAGTGAAATTTTTGGGGATGATTGTAAATGTCTTTGTCTCGTTGACACTCCTTCTTGCTCTCGGGTACAGTCATCCGTCGCCGTGCAAAAGGATATTTAGATGATGCCGCCCCCACCGCCCCGCCGCCGCTTCCAAATCCATCTCTCGACGGCCATTGTGCTGATGTTTGTGGCGGGAGCGCTGATGTGGGTAAACATGCCACGAACATATGGAGATGTTCATGGTTTTTACGGCAAACTGGCCGGTTGGCCCCGTGATTTTGCAATGCAAATTAACTTTGATTTGCCAAGGTTTGATTCCGAATATGCTATTTTCTTCTCCGCGCCAGATGGCATAGTTGAAATTCGGTGTTTTAGTTTGCTTATAGATTTTGGACTTGGAATGGCATTACTATCAATTATCTGGTTATCGCTTGAATCCCTCATCCGTCGCCGCGCCTCTAAAAAAGGACCGTAACCCATGCTCTCTCGTCCGCGTGTGATGTCGTTGGTTGCGCTGGTGCTTCTCACGCTTTCGCTGGGGGCGGGGGAAGG
>JBAXUS010000116.1:0-19386 GCA_037129555.1 Planctomycetota bacterium | reverse complement strand
GACGCTTCGTCTTGCAGCAATTTGATCTTCAGCGTCGTACCGCGCCGGGTTCCCAAACGAATTTCCTGGACGATCGTCAGCGAACATAACAGCGTGACAATCTCGCGCGCTTCCTTTAAATGCCGCGCGGTGTGATACCCTTTTCCGTTCACGCGATTGGAGCGCATGTAGCCGAGGATGTCGAGGTGCCGGCTGGCATCGAAGACAAATCCGGAATGGACCGAACCGGTTTCTCGCGCTTGCTCTTCGGCTGCGATCAGAACGCCCAGCAGATGCTTCAATCCCGTCGGACCGAATTGCCGCTTGATCAGCGTGCTCAATTCGCCTTCGCTCCACAGCGGATCGTTGTCGAAGAGGCTCAAGCTGGTCCGCGCCGAACTTTCGCGCCCGCTGTAAATAATGTACGTGCGGATTCGCTGCCCGGCTCCGTCGCCCGTGTCTTTGGGCATGACGCTATCTTCGCTCAATACCGACGCCAAATCAGCGCGGCGAGCGAGCCCCGAAAAGACCGGCATCAACCCAAGAAACAATGCCGTCGAAGGCAATCGAAACGTCGCGCTGGGCGACACGGGTGCAATATCAGCATCTGGTTGCGGCAAACTCATGCGACGTACCGTAAATTGTTTAACGTAAAAGGGCAAACGAAAAAAGTTAATCAATCCTAAAACTGTTATACATTCTACTCATCATACGCCGGGATCGTCTATAACTCTTAACGATTTTTTTATTATCGTCATACCGTATAACAATATCGAGTTGAAAACCGTCGCGGATTCGCGTTATAAAAGTGCTCCGAACCATCGCGCGAATTGCCGATGGAATGTGGACGACGTAACACCGTGCAGGGGTGCGCGGTGGGCTGTGTTTTGAAAAAAAGTGGGGGAGTTCAACGATGTCGGAGAAATCGCAGAGCGGTTATTGTGTCACGTGCCAGCGTCAGCAAATCGCGTCCAGTGCGGCCCGTTGCACTCACTGCGGACGGCTCATCTGGGAATTGATGGCCAAACCGTGCGACTTGAAAAACCCACTCCGCACCACCCGCGCCGATTACGCCGCGTTGATTCGATTCTCGAAATGAACGTCACTCCGAACACCTCACGATACTTGATCAATTTTGAATCGGGGCGTATAACAGACTCTTCGTATACGTTTCCGCTGCTCGTGTGGCGGGCCTCTTTTTTTAATTGGAGTTGTTCGATGAAAAAACAAAATCGTATTTCGTTGGCTTTCTTTGGATGTGTGCTCTTGCTCGGCAGCATGGCCATGAAGGCTGAAGACGCGAAAGAAGTCGCGCTGCCCACGTTGCCCAAAACAGCTGGCGCAGTCGATAAAGATGCGCCTAAAACATTCACCGCCACCGCGTCCGGTTTGAAGTATCGTGTGTTGCGCAAAGGCACTGGCGCGATGCCGAAGGCGACCGAAAAAGTCAGCGTCAATTATCACGGTTGGCTCGACAACGGATCGGTCTTCGATAGCTCCTACAATCGTGGCAAATCGATTTCGTTCGGATTGAATCAGGTCATCAAAGGCTGGACTGAAGGCATGCAATTGGTCGGCACGGGTGGCATGATCGAATTGGAAATCCCGTCGGATTTGGGCTACGGCGCGCGCGGCTTTCCTCCGGTCATTCCCGGCGGCTCCACGTTGCACTTCATCGTTGAATTGCTAGCGATCGAATAGTTCACTGTAGTGCCGACTGTGTTTTTCGTAGAGCCGAATTCCGATTCGGCTCTTTTAATCTCCGGCGAAGAAGAGCCGAATCGGAATTCGGCTCTACGGTACTCATCGTCTTGGAAAAGGACATCCATGAAACTCGTTTGCTTCTTGTCCCTACTAGCCTGCACCGTAATCGCTGCCGCCGACGCCCCAGCATCCTTCGGCGACAAAGTCCAATTGCGCGGCAATCTTACCAATTCGCGCATCGTTTTCGAGACTACCAAAAAAGGGCGCGTCGCCTTTTTGGGCGGATCGATCACCGAGATGGACGGCTACCGCCCGATGGTCTGTGAGATATTGAAGAAGCGTTTTCCGGAGACGACCTTCGATTTTATCGCCGCCGGCATTTCATCAACGTGTTCGACGACCGGCGCGTTTCGACTCGCGACCGATGTGCTTGCCACCGGTCCCGTCGATCTCTTCTTCGTTGAGTTCGCCGTCAACGACGACCAAGACGCGCACCACACACGCGCCGAATGTATTCGCGGACTCGAAGGCATCATCCGACATGCGCGAAAAGAAAATCCGAACATGGACATCGTCGTCACGTACTTTGTCAACGAAGGCATGTTAAAGACGCTGCAAGACGGTAAGACGCCGCTGACGATGGAGGCACATGAAGCCGTCGCGGCCCACAATTTGATTTCGACGATCCATCTCGGAAAAGAAATCGCTGACGAAATCACCGCTGGGAAACTGACTTGGAAACAATACGGCGGCGTCCATCCGGCCAAACACGGCAACGGGATTTGCGCCAACATGATCGACGAGTTGTTTTCAAAAACGTGGACCGCGCCGCTCGCCAATGACGCAAAACTTATCCCGCATGCGATGCCCGAACCGCTCGACCCACTCAATTACAGCGCTGGACGTTTTATCGATTTAAAGACGGCGCAGCTCAAGAAAGGTTGGACGCTGGGCGTCCCGGATTGGAAGGCAATCAAAGGAGGCAAACGCGATCGCTTCACCAAGATTCCAATCTTAAGCGCGACGGAGCCGGGCTCAGAATTGACACTGGAATTTGAAGGCACAGCCGTCGGAGCGTTCATCGTCGCCGGGCCAGACGCCGGGATTGCGGAGAGCAGTATTGACGGCGGCGCATTCACGCCGGTCAACCTGTATCATGCGTACAGCGCCGGCTTGCACTATCCGCGCACGGTGTTGCTCGGAGCCGATTTGAAGCCGGGGAAACACACGCTGACGTTGCGCATTTCTGCCGATACTAAGAGTGCTGGGCACGCGATGCGGATCATGCACTTCACAGCGAATTGAACGAAACGGCAACAGATTTTTAACACCGAATCGCGCGAATTGACGCGAATCCTCGCGAATGGTTTTGGGAGATAAGTGGGATGAGTAATGAAGTGAAAACGGTTGCGATGCGTACGGCATCGTTGAATCGCACGACGAAAGAGACGGCGATTTCCGTCGAATTGAATCTCGACGGCACCGGACAATCGACGGTTGCGTCGGGCGTCGGATTTTTCGACCACATGTTGACGGCGCTGTCGAAGCACTCATCCATTGACCTCACGCTGTCGTGCAAAGGCGATACGCACATCGACGATCATCACACGGTCGAAGACGTTGGAATTGCGCTGGGCGAGTGTGTGAAAAAAGCGCTGGGAACAAAATCGGGCATCCGCCGCTACGGCTTCGCGAGTGTGCCGCTGGATGAAGCGTTGACTCACGCGACAGTGGATTTGTCGGGGCGAGCGTGTTATTGCGCGGTGGGAACGGAACGCTTGGGGAAGGGAAAAGTCGGAACGTTCGACGTCGAATTGATGGAGGATTTTCTCGGCGCGTTTGCGAGCGCCAGCGGGACGACGTTGCACATCGACATCCGCTCCGGACGCAACTGCCATCACATTATTGAAGCAACATTCAAAGCGCTCGCCCGGGCCTTGCGCGAAGCGTGTGAACTCGATCCGCGCGCGGCGGGTGTGCCGTCAACCAAAGGCGTGTTGTAAAAAGTAGGACGGGCTATAAGCCCGTCCTACTTTTTTCGTCGTCAGACAATCCAGTTGGGAGGGGCACCGCCGCCGAGTAGCCAGAGATAAGTCTGCTCGGTCATCTCCGCCGCCCGCGCCCAAGAAAATTCGCGGATCATCCATGCCCGCCCGCGCGCGCCCATCGCGGCGAGTGTTTCCGGCGGCTGCGCCATCGCACCGGCCAGGCGCTCCGCGAGAATTTTCGGCTGCGTATCCGTCCACCAGCCGCAGCCTTCGCGCTCCAGATTCTTCCACGGCGCGAAACGGCTGACGACAGCGGGGACTGCGTTCGCGAGGGCTTCAGCGGCCGCAATCCCGAAGTTCTCCGTGTGCGAGGGCAGCACGAAAAGATCCGCTGATTGGTACAGCGCATCGCGTTCGAATTCGCGCACGAGTCCTGGAAATGACACCCGTTCCAACTTCAATTGCGCCGCGAGCGCTTGCATTTCGGCCAGATGGCCGCCGTTGTCAGCGCCAGCGACGACCAGTTCCCAATCATCAAAACGCGATTGGAGTTGCGCCCAGCTTTTCAGCAGGCGGTCAATCGCTTTGACCGGATGAATGCGGCTGAGAAACAAGAGCCGTCGCGGCGCACCGGGCGCTCGTTGGGCGAGACCCAGCGCCGGAATATCGACGCCGTTGGGGATCATGGCCGCTCTGTTTTTGAATCCCAGATGCCGGACTTCTTCTAGTTCTTTTTCGGACGTGACGCAGAAACAATCCGCTCCGGCGATCGCTTGACGCTGCATCACTATCCAGGCTATTTTCTTGCGCCACTTGTGATGCGCCAGTGCCCAGGACGACAGTGTTCCTTCTGGTGAAAAAACAAAGCGACACGTCTTACCGCGCACGGCCCAACCCGGATACACGCTGGCCATGGTCCACAGACTGTGCGCATGCAACACATCCGCTCGTCCCGACGCTTCGGCTTGAACCGCCTGCCGCATCGAAACCGACGTGCCAAAGCGCTCCGTCGGTCCGTTTCGCGGATGCACACACAGTTCAACACCCGAGATTTTCACAGCGACGGGTTCCAGCACATGAACCCGGACCTCGTTGCCGCGCGTGGCGAGAGCCGAAGTCATTTTAATCACCGCCTGTCCCAACCCGCCGACATCGAGATTGGGTGTGCAATGGGCAACTTTTACACTCACGACATCACCGCGCATTCGCGCAGCAGGGACTCGCACGCTGCGACCGCGTCATCCACGCTGATGCGCATCAGACACTCCATGCGGCGCTCAACACAATCCGTCAACATACATCCCTCGCACTCAATGGCTGATCGCAAGACACGCCGGGGCACACCGCAGGGTTCCCAGCGCCCGGGATAGTCGCGCGCAGAAAAAATGGCTGCGCATGGTGTCTTGGCTGAGGCGGCCAGGTGCATCGTTCCCGTGTCATTTCCAAAATACAATCGGCAGCGTCCCAGCGCTGCGGCGGACGCGCGCAGACTTAAATGCCCGGCCGCGTTGTAGCCGCGTTGCCATGCGCGGATCAAGTCGTCACCGACTCCTTCGTCTTCTTGACTTCCGAACACGACCGGCCAGAGATCGTGTGCTTCAATGAGCCGAGCGACAGCGTCGCGAAATCGTTCGACGGGCCAGATTTTCGCTTTCATTTTGCTTCCCGGCCCAACACCGATCCAGCGTCGGCCTCCGTCCTGGGGCAAGCTCGACAGCCAGCCCGCCACAGCTCGCTCTTCGGCCCCGCCGAGATTCAAATCAAACCGGCCTTTTCCAGACATTGGTATTGGAATTTCCGATCCGGCCAGCCGGGCCAGCGTCAAGTCGGATTCGAACGGCAGAACCGGCAGCGGTTGGCTTGCTTTCTTGGGAGGCGCGGTGAAGTTTGATTCCATTCCAATGAAGCGATGAATCCCGACGAACTGGAAGAACCGTCTGTCGCGCACGGTAGCCTCAGCGGAACGCCCCGACGGATAAAGGTACACCAATGTGTCAAACTTCCGTGCGTGCAACTGTGCCCACAACCTGGCTAAATACCACCCTCGCATCACGGGCGACGGATGGTAGACGTAGGTCATGAATGCGTCAAAAAGTCCGGAACCCTGCAACAGGTCCTGCGCGACAACATACGGTTTGCCCGCTTGAACGTCGCTCAACAACGTCAGCGAATCATGCTTGAAATGTGAGCGCACGGCCCAAAATGCCGGAAGTGCCGCAAGGGTGTCACCGAGTTGACCGACTCTGAAAACGAGAATGTTCATTCCGTTTGCTTCACGCGAATGAGGCGTTTAATGAAGAACCAGAGCCCGATGAAAAGCGGGAGCGTTCCGACAAACGCCGGAATAAACCAGTTCTGGATATCCAATCCGTAAAAGATGCCCATCATCGCAATGGGGACGTAACGCACGTCCTGCACTTCGAGATAATAGACGCTGTATTGCCCCAAGACAAAGAGTGCCGCTCCAACAAAGGTGGAGACGATCAAAACCATGGGCCAGCCGCCGTTCCAGTAGGCTTCGCCGTAGATGGTTCCCCCGATGGAGGTCTGATCGTTGCCGATAATGAGCTTGTTGAGGTTAGTGCCGACAATCGAAAGGTTGGGTTTGTCAGGCCAGAGGATACGCGGAATGAGGACGACCCAGAAATCGCGGATCGTGTTACCCGGAGAACCGTTGTCGTATGCGTTGATCATGTATCCTTCGACACTGGAAAACGATTGCCGCGTCCACCAATGCTGAGAATTGGCCTGGGTGATTGATTCACTCGCCTGAATGTCGCCGCTGAAATAATTTTTCACGAGTTCCATCCGGCTCGCCGATGATTTGCTCGTGTGATAAAATTCTGAACGTCCCATGTCAACCAGCGGCTTGACCCACAAGTAGGCCACAATTGACAGGACCAATCCCCCCACCAAAAACGAGCGGCTGCGATTCGAAAGATAGATACCCATCGACGCCTGAATGAGCGGCAGGATAAAATGCGTTTTACTGAACGTAAGGGTGGAAATGAGTGCGTCGGACGCCATCAGCAATACGGCAATGAAGATGAACCGGGGCTGGCCTGAAAATGAGATGTAGAACGCGAGCACAATGCAGACGCCGAGCATGTTGGCGAGGTTTTGAATGACGGCCGGAATCACGAAATCAAACGCGTCCATGTACATGGGCACGAAAATCAGCCACTTGAGCGGAAGCGCGAAGCACAGGATCGTCCAGAAAACGCGTTTTGCCATGGAGAGCGTATTTGTATTTTCAATGCGCTCACCACTACTAGGACGCCAGTTCACATGACAGGCCAGCGCATGGCTGAGGCAAACAACGAGAGTCCCGAAGGCATTGAGAAGATTCGTGCGCAGCAGCATCTCGTCCGTGAGGACAAAATACGAATCAAGGAAACGGATGGAGTATTCAGTGCCATAGAAATAAATCAATGGCCCCATCCCGAAGAGCAGGGCGGATGTTACAAAAAACCAGGTCATAGGCGTCCAAAAAAGGAGATGGTGATGCGCCAACCGTAGATAAACAATTGCCGTACATAGGAAAAAAAATCCCGCCGGTATATAATGATTCGCCAGTTCCACATAATGTCGGTTGAGCGCGTCGCTGCAGAATAGATAGATGGGAATCACCATCATCTGAAACAAAATCATCAGCGAGATGCCGGTGTTCGGATTTAAGCGGGGCTGCGAGGCTGAGGACTCGTCATCGAGTTCCAGATCGGCGGCCGCTATTTTTTCAGCAAGATGCATGAAGATCGCTCCGTGGCGGGAAATAGGACCTGTTCATATTCTATGGTGATCATAGTACACTGGGAAGTCACGGCGACATGAAACAAGGCAACGTTATGGCATCAAAATCGACTGGCCCAAAAGAACTCCCGTCGCGCTTGACGGAGCGTCTCCGAAAACGCGCCGCTTCGCTCGCCGGAAGCGCACTGACGTTCTGCATGCCGCCATTCATCCTGAAATGGCTGCTCGAATCCGCGCTGACACGTCTCAATTCGCGCGGTGAGTCGTACTTCACTTTCTGGCCCCGCCCCAAGCATTGCTCAGGTCTGACTCCCGCGCGTTTTCCGCTGACGCCTGATTTTCGAGGCCGGGCGGCAATCGTGGTTCAGGGGCCTCTCGCGTTGGAGAACGATTTCACGCTCGAAACGCTTGCGTGGTATGGCCGCGCATTCCCGGAATCGCCGCTGATTTTATCCACATGGGACGATGCGGATGCCGTGACTCTGGAACGCGCTCGCGCACTGGGCGTACACGTCATCACGTCTCACCTGCCCCAATTGCGCGGGCCCTGCAACCTCAATTTGCAAGTGCTCTCGACACTGCAGGGTGTGCTCAAGGCGCGCGAATTGAATGCAACGCATGTGTTGAAAACGCGCGCTGACCAACGCATGTACTCACCCTCGGCCATGCGTCAGTTGTCCGCGCTCCAACAAACATTTCCACTCGAAAACGGCGGCAGTCAAAAAGAACGTCTGCTCGCACTTTCCTACACGTTGCGTTACGTTCCCTATCATCTATGCGATTTTCTGATCTATGGACAGATCGACGACATGATCACGTTCTGGAGCATACCGCCCGATCCCCGACCGGCTCCGACAACGCCGATTGCAGGGCGCGACCTGCGGGGCGCACCCGTGCCGGAAATTGTTTTGTGCTCCTCGTTCCTGAACACAACGGGATGGAATTTGAAGTGGACGGTCACCGATACGTGGAAAGCCTATCGCGAGCGGTTTTGTCTGATCGATTACGAGACCTTGGACATCTACTGGCCGAAGGGCGATCGTCTGTCCGAATATCGAAATCGATTCTACACGCCGGAGCTGCGCGAAATGATAGGCTTTCTGGAATGGGTGTCGCTGTGGCAATTGGGGTTGTGCGATGATGGAGACGTCGACGCTTTGATGAACTTTCCTATGAATCACAGCAACCCGCAGATCAAAGCGAGCCTCGCCGCAATCTTTGGCGAGTTCCCTGAATAACCACACGGTTAAACCGGGCGCGACGACTTCCGGAATGCATCGAACCGCGCGCGCGTTTTGGCCCAGTCTTCGCGCATGTACCGCGCGATTGAATAGTCCTCACGCATGCAGCGTTCGTGTCCACGCCGTGCAATTTCCAGGCGTTTGTCGTCGTGATCCAGATAATACGTTGCTTTCGCGACGAGTTCGGCTGTGTCGCTGAAAAACTCAGCCTCCTCGCCTTCTTTAAAACATTCGGCGTGCTGGGGTGTGCGCATCGCCAGCAGAAATTTTCCCACTGCGGCGATTTGAAAAGTCCTTCCGGCGGTTTGGTTTTCATTCCATTCCGAAATAAAGGACAGCCCAATTTTGGCGGACTTCAATAGATATACATATTCCTTGTCGCCGATCATAAGGCCTCGACCATTCTGATTGATACGGGCGAAGTGCTTCGCATGTTGCCAACCGTAACCGTATACAGCGACATTCAATCCCGCGTCCATCAGTGCGATCACAAAACGCTCCGTGCGCGGTTCATAATGTCCGACGAAGACGAGGTCGTTCGCCCATTTTTTTTGTGCACTGTCCGGCAGCGGTGCGTCGTTCCACCGATCAGAATCATAGCCCAGATATGTGAGTTCCACCGGCGTGACACGTTGTTTTAAAAGATCCGCATAATCGATGAGATTCGTCGTGAAGTACACGTGAAAATGATGCAAGCCCGCGCGCAACAGCTTGTATGAAAGGCGTGTGCTGAGGTTCTTCGGACTGAGCCTGTCGGTGTTGTGCTGGGCCAAAAAAACACCGCGTCTGCGCAGCGTGGCGAGTGTCGTTGGCCAAAGCCAAATGCCTTTGTCGATCCACACAATCTCCGGCTTAACACGATCACAAAGCGCGAGAAAATCCGCGTTCGCATATTGGTAGTCAGTGCCGATGAAAGAAAATCGACGGTCCAGCCGCGCCCAAATTGACTTCCCCATGCAACGGTGCTGCGTGTCAAACTCGGAGATGTCGGGTTCGATTTTTCGCAGAACGTTCAAGCGCGTCTGACACTCGCCTTTCTCGTTCAATGGCCCGGCATAAACAATCCGCACTGGTTCGTACATAACGTTCCTTACCCGTAGCGCGGTTTTAGCGCCAAAGCCACATCATCACACACTCCGTCCCCGTCCGTTCGACCGGATATTCTTGCAAAACATTGTCTTTATGAAACTTAGAAAGCATAGTCAAAATCAGTATAGCGTCCGTAAAAAATGTTGTCAACGCGCGAACGAATGCCGTTGAAAGCACGCCGAATGCAGCTCGAAGCCGCGTGCATATTTTTAACGAATAATGAAGAAATCCGTCCCCCTACCGTCTATAGGTTTACCTTTTATGTCGTCACGGAATTTCTTTAGGAGCCCTCATCATGATGCGCATCGCCACGGTAGTCTTCGCCCTGTGTGTACTTTTCGGAGTTGCATCCACGTCCTTCGCCGCCGAGAAAGAGACCCGACCTACGCCCAATACGGAAAAGCCCGCCGACCAGACCGGCAGCCTGAATGGTTCGCTTCACGCGCCGGACAAAGAAGCGCCCAAAGGGTGCAGCGCCGAATTGCATCAAGGGGGAGCAACCGGCGGCACGAGCATCTTTTATCTGTACGCGGAGGGTTCGGTCGCGAAGCAATTGAAGGACCTCGCCAACAAAGGCGCGTCCGCAACGGTCGCCGGAGTCATTACGGAAAAAGGCTACCGCGTCACGTCGATTTCGAACATCGTCAAACCGAAGTAATTCCATTATCATCTTCTTCGTGTGCGACGTACATGTGTATCACAACCGGCGGCATGCAAGCCGCCGATTTTTTTCAATCGGAGCCGTATCATGAAAGCGCTTGTCAAACGCGAAGCCAAACCTGGCCTGTGGCTGGAAGAGATTCCCGAGCCTGAAGTCGGCCTCAACGACGTGCTGATCAAGATCCGCAAGACCGGCATCTGCGGCACCGACGTTCATATTTATAAATGGGACGCGTGGGCGCAGAAAACGATTCCGGTGCCGATGGCCGTCGGTCACGAATTCGTCGGCGAGGTCATTCGCACGGGTGCGAACGTGACCGATTTTCATCCCGGCGAAATCGTCAGCGGTGAAGGTCACGTCGTCTGCGGACGCTGCCGCAATTGCCTCGCAGGGCGTCGGCATTTGTGCGCACACACGCAAGGCGTCGGCGTCAATCGCCCCGGCGCATTTGCTGAATACATTTCACTGCCGATGAGCAACGTCTGGCACCACGCGCCGGAGATTGATGCCGAAGTGGCCTCCATTTTCGATCCGTTCGGCAACGCTGTCCACACCGCGTTGAGCTTCGATTTGCTGGGCGAAGACGTGCTGATCACCGGAGCCGGACCGATTGGCGTCATGGCCGCCGCTGTCGCCCGCCACGCTGGCGCGCGCTTCGTTGTGGTCACCGATTTGAATCCGTACCGGCTTGATTTGGCCCGCAAAATGGGCGCGACATTGGCTGTCGATCCGCGTGAAACGCCACTGGCTGAAGCGCAGAAAAAGCTGGGCATGCGCGAAGGGTTCGACGTCGGACTCGAAATGTCCGGCAGCCCCATCGCGTTCAATTCGATGTTGCCCAACATGGCTCACGGCGGCAAAATCGCGATGCTCGGCATCCCGGAAAAAGAGATGGCCATCGACTGGAACATCGTCATCTTCAACATGCTGACGATCAAAGGTATCTACGGCCGCGAGATGTACGAAACGTGGTACAAGATGACGGTGATGCTGCAAAGCGGCTTGAACATCGCGCCAGTGATCACGCATCGTTTCCACTATACGGAATTCCAAAAAGGTTTCGACGCGATGCTGTCGGGGAATTGCGGCAAAGTTGTTTTGGACTGGGCCTAGTGGTCCGTCAACGCTAATTTGATCGGTATGCGTGGATGACTCCAAGCACGTTTGTGGCACACGATATGCGCTGATCAGTTCGGGTTGCGAGCACGATGCTTTCATCCCAGCGTAGCGTTTTCAATTTTGAAAATGCGCCATTCAAAGCGGGGAAAATTATGTCAGCTCCAGGTACTTATAAGACACTTCCTGAACTCGAAATCCTCGGGATTACCCATCCTCATGCGGTCTACCATAATTTCCCAACGCCGGTTCTGTGCGAAGAAGCGGTCAAACGCGGCGAAGCGCAAATCGCCTTTCGCGGGCCGCTCGTGATCAACACTGGCAAATTCACCGGGCGCGCTGTTCAAGATCGATACATTGTGGAAGAACCGGCCAGTTCCCAACACGTTGGCTGGGGCAAAATCAACAGGCCGATCAGCGAACACGCCTTCGAAACACTGTTCGCTCGCATGACCGCGTATTTCCAGCACAAAGATATTTTTGTCCAAGACGCGTTCGCCGGAGCCGATCCCGAACACCGCGTCCCGTTGCGCGTCATCACCGAATCCGCGTTGCATGCGTCGTTCGCCCGGACCATGTTTGTGCGTCCGGACGACCACGATTTCGCGAATCACACGCCCGACATCACGATGCTTCACGCGCCTAACTTCCACGCCGTCCCGCACCTCGACCAAACGCGCACCGACACGTTTATTGTTCTGCATCTTACCAAGAAAATCGTGCTCATCGGCGGGACGGGTTACGCGGGTGAAATCAAGAAATCAGTCTTCTCGCTGATGAATTATCTGATGCCGCTGAAAGGCGTCATGCCGATGCATTGCTCAGCCAATATCGGTCCGGTCAATGCGGATGGTTCGGGCGGCGACACCGCTGTCTTCTTCGGCTTGAGCGGTACTGGAAAAACGACGCTGTCCGCGAATCCCGAACGCCAGCTCATCGGCGACGACGAACACGGCTGGAGCGAATCTGGGGTCTTCAATTTCGAAGGCGGCTGCTACGCGAAAGTCATTCGGCTTGATCCGCAGCAGGAGCCTGAAATCTACGCGCGGACGCAATCGTTCGGAACGATTCTCGAAAATGTCGTCCTCGATCCGATCACGCGCCGCTTGAATCTCGACGACGCCACGATCACCGAAAACACGCGCGCCGCATACCCGCTCGCGCTGATTTCCTATGCCGCGCATCCGTCCATGGGTGGCAACGCGAAGAACGTCGTCTTTCTGGCATGCGATGCGTTCGGCGTCCTTCCGCCGATCTCGCGACTGACGCCCGAACAAGCGATGTACCACTTCATCTCCGGCTACTCCGCGAAAGTTGCCGGGACTGAGGCCGGGATGGGCAAAGACCCGGAAGCGACGTTCAGCGCCTGCTTCGGCGCACCGTTCATGGTCCACCCGCCTGGCGTCTACGCGTCGTTGCTTGGAAAGAAAATCGCCGCACATAACTCCGCCTGCTGGCTGGTCAACACCGGCTGGAGCGGCGGCGCGTTCGGCGTAGGTAAACGCATGAGCATCACGCACACGCGAGCCGCGTTGCGAGCCGCATTAAGCGGCGCGCTCGACAAAGTCGAAACCGTCCGCGAACCCGTCTTCGGACTGGAAGTCCCGCTGACCTGCCCCGGCGTTCCATCCGAAGTCCTGGTCCCACGCAATACGTGGAAAGACAAAGCAGCTTATGACGCGAAGGCGAAAGATTTGGCCGCGCGCTTTATCAAAAACTTCGCTGAAGTCGGGAAGGGAGCAGCGAAGGAGATTGAAGCGGCGGGGCCGAAGGGGTAGCACGTAACGGGTGGCCATCCGCCGACCGCCAAATGGTCGCCACGTCAGCCTTTTTTACTACTTTCCGCTGCGACCGCTGATCGTACCCAAATCCCCGCCTTTACTCATGGAAAAGTCGACAGGCGCGACGCTTTGGAACGGTGCGCCGTCCACAAGCATCGCCACTTGGATTTTTCGCGGGGCGCTCATTCCGCCCACCGTGTCTTTCGACCGGTTACTAATGCCATCAGTGTCGAAGCCATTGGTGACCGTGCCTTTGGCAGAGTACGTGACGTTAATCGTTGCTTCTTCGCCTCCGACTGTCAGGTAGGTGATCTTGGCTTTGGTTGTTATTTTGAGACTCTTGACGATGCCAGGAACACTGAAGTCCGTACCCTTGCCTTTCGAGATCGTTGATTTGACCACGATGTTTCCGAGAGCAATCCAGAATTCGTAATTCTTTCGCAGATCCAGACCCGGGGGAAGTTTGATCGTGCCTTGGAACGTGACGAGGTCCGGTACCTTGCCTGTGAAATCGAATTTACCCTTGATCTGCTTCGTGGTAATCGCTGGTTTGTCATTCGGAATAATACCTGACCCCGCTCGGACGAGCGTTTGCTTTCCCCCATGAACCGGGAAGTCGCCGGTTTCTCTGGAACTGACCGCCAGCGTGATCCGTCCTTTACCCGCTTCAACTTTCGTGTCTTTGTTGACCACAGTCGTCTTGGCCACAAACAAACCGCGATTGACGTAGCTATGGACGGGATGCGTGCCCGTGGTTTTCGATGATCGGCCAGCCACATCGCCCCAATCGGTCGAGACGTCGTAGGACGCACGCGCTAACGGTATGAGTGACGAGATGTCGATGCCCAATTGAATGACGCCTCCGGAACTGAAGATGACGCCCTGCCCGAGGCCATCCGTCGGGGATACAATCGGCGGTGCCGTGAGCGCGAGATTGATCACACCGTCGCCACCGGATGCGGGCAACGGCAAGTTTTGGATCGTCGAAACTGTAATGGGCGTTGCGCCGTCGCTGACGGTCAGCGTCACCGGGTATCCGGCATCGCCAGGACTCACAGCATACACGTGCGACACAGACACAAAGGTTCCTTGAGGGAACGTGCCGGTCAATTGTGTTGATCCGGTGTCATCAAAAAACGTGAAGACGTAACTGAGTGTTGAAGCCGACGCGGATGTTGCTGTAAACGTGTACGTGATGGTTTGATTGACGAACCCGGGATTGTCGTCGCTGGCCAACGGTGGGACGACGGGCGGCGTATACAACGGTGAGGTTTGTACGGAATCCGTGGACAGTTTATTGAAATGCAGCCACCCGACCGTTTCGCTCCAGGCATAGCCGTCGAATTTTCCATCGGACGCGCCGATCGTTACGCCACCATTGGTCGACGCGAAGTTGATCCATCCCGTGGTCTCGCTCCACCCGTAGCCGGACAACATCCCATCACTGGCAACGCCGCCGGAATACGTGACATTCACGCCCCAATCGGTTGAATTGGTATTGGTGTACGGACCGTTGCCGGAACCGAGTTTGATCCAGCCCACCGATTCGCACCAGGCAAAGCCGGAGAGAAAGGTGTGCGTGACCGCAACGCCGCCGTTTGAGGGCGCGAAATTGATGTACCCGGCGTTTTCGGCATAGACATATTTGGCGACGGGATCAATGGTCCCTGTCGCTGCATGAACCAGCCCGGAGACCAGCAGCATACTTGTTAAAATCCAGCGATCGTATCGTTTCATCTTAGCGCTCCCGTTTTTTTTGGATCGTCCACACCCGATTTTCTGCATCCACTATTTCTGTTCGGGAGCGGTCTTGGTGACGGGAGTCGAAAGCGCTTCGAGCGCTTTTTCCATGCGGGCCAGGCGTTCTTCCAACGTGCTGATCTTCTGATTCTGCTCTTCGACTTTCTTGTGTTCTTTCAAGAATTCGTTCAGCAGCATGGCGTTGATCTGCTCGTATCGCACCGTGTTGATCTCGCCTTTTTCGTCGAGCACGACGAGATCCGGATTGATGGCGGCGACTTCTTCGGCGATCAAGCCCCATTGCGGAATGTTCTTGGCGTCCAATTCCTTTTTGTAGGTGAACGTGACGGGATTGAGCTTCAGCAGCGATTCGCTGGCGTTGTTCATCGGTTGGATGTTGTCTTTGAAGCGGCGGCTGGAGGTGATGGTTCCCAATTGCCCGTTGGCGAGAATGGAGACAGCGGCACCACCGGAAACCGTCACGCCGCTGATGCCGGCGATGAAGGTGGACGTTTGATTACCTGTTGTCCCGATGCGAATCGTGTTGGCTTCCGCCGCGACGCCCACGTTGCCGATGTCGATGTTGCTGTTGCCGGTGGTCAAGTTGTTTCCGGCGCTGCTCCCCAAGGCGATGTTGCCGCTGCCGGTCGTGTTGTTTATCAACGATAACAGGCCTATAGCCACGTTGAAGCCACCCGAGGTGTTATTGAAAAGCGCTTGATAACCACCGGCCGTGTTGCCAAATCCTGTTGTGGTCAATATGAGTGTCGATTCGCCGATTGCCGTGTTGGCAGTGCCGGAGGTGATACTGCTTAGTGATGCAGCTCCCACACCGACGTCGTTGGTCCCAGTGACGCTGAAATTTCCAGCATTGCGACCCACAAAGAGATTTGAACCCGCCGTGTGCATCAGCCGCGTTCCGTTATTCTGTGTAATCACGCCGACGATGGCGCTGGCCGTCGTGGGAATGTCGAACGTATTGCCGTGGATGATGCCGGTCAGGAACGTATCGGTCTGCGCTGTCCCA
The DNA here is from genome assembly GCA_037129555.1 of Planctomycetota bacterium. Classification (GTDB taxonomy): domain Bacteria; phylum Planctomycetota; class SZUA-567; order H5-PLA8; family H5-PLA8; genus JANXLS01. Next base: position 3,310 of record JBAXUS010000116.1, on the reverse strand, counting down.
ATGCGAATCTTGTTCGATTCCGCTGCGACGCCGACGTGCCCGATGTCGATATTGCCGCTGCCGGTCGTCAGGTTCATGCCAGCTGCATCGCCAATGCCAATATTCGCGCTGCCCGTGGTGTTATTCAAGAGTGCATTTTGGCCTAAAGCACAGTTGTTATTGCCCGTCGTGTTGTTGAAGAGCGCGAGACTGCCCATGGCTGTATTCAACGCGCCTAACGTGTTATTGCGGAGCGCTTGATTGCTGAATGCCGCGTTGCCGTTGCCCGTCGTATTATTGGCGAGTGCAAGATAACCGAACGCTGAGCTACTACCGTTCGTGTTGCTGGTGAGAGCGCCCGCGCCAACGGCTGTGCATTGAGAGCCTCCCGTGGTGAAGTTCCCTGCACCCGTTCCAGCGAAGAAATTGTTCGTACCGAACGTGTGAATGAGTTGGCTACCATTCTGCGTGATCACGCCTGCAGATGCGTCCGTTGTCGTCGGGAGCCCCAAATTCCCCACCGCCGTGATCGTCCCAGCGCTGAAATTCCCGCTGGCGTCGCGTTTAACGATGGTGCTGGCCGTGTTCAAATTGGTCGCTGCATTCGCCGCATTCGCGCCGCTGGCGACATTGGCCGCTGTCACACCACCGACTGTGGAGACCACCGTCGCGGCTTGCGTGCCAGTCACGTCGCCCGTGAGAGAACCGGAGAAGGTTGTCGCACCTACGTTGGTCAAGGCTGAACCGTTGCCGTGAATGATGCCGGTCAGGAATGTGTCGGTCTGGCTGGTTCCGATGCGGATGATGTTCGATTCCGCCGCCACACCTGAGTGACCGATGTCGATGTTGTTGTTGCCAGTGGTGAGACTTCCGCCAGCATTGTATCCAACCGCGATATTGTTTGAACCCGTCGTATTAAACAAGAGTGAGAACATGCCGTAGGCGGAATTCGATGATCCCGTTGTGTTGCTCGCGAGCGATTGATAGCCATTGGCCGTGTTGAAACCGCCCGTGTTGGTTGCTTGGAGCGCCTGTACGCCGAATGCTGTATTCTCACCGCCCGTCGTATTGGCGGAAAGCGCAAAGGCACCGGTGGCGGTGTTGCTCGAGCCGGTCGTCGTGAAGTTGCCCGCATTTGCTCCCGCAAAGAAGTTGAGGCCAGCTCCGAAAGTGTGAATCAGGCTGCCACCCCCTTGCGTAATCACGCCCACGGTTGAACTGCTGGTTGAGGGAATGTCGATTTTTCCGGCGAGGGTAATGGCTCCCGCATTGAAATTCCCGCTGGGATCGCGTTTGACGATTGTACTGGCGGTGTTCAAATCAGTCGCCGCATTGGCCGCATTCGCGCCGCTGGCCACGTTAGCGCCTGTCACGCCACCGACAAATGAAACCACCGTCGCGGTCTGAATGCCTGTCACGTCACCGAGGAGCGGGCCGGAGAAGTCGGTCGGAATCGGAGGCAAGGCACCGATGACCAGCGAACCGTTGACGTAAGCCGTTTTTCCGGAGATCACGTCATTCGCTGTCGCGGTCGCATCGCCTGTGTCTACGACGCTGGGATTGCCAATGACGCCGAAAATGTTGATGCCTGCTCGAATATTCGCCGAGATCAAGTTGGCGCTGCCGATAACATTACCCGTGCCGTCATGATAGCCCAACGGGATGGGTTGATTGACCGAACTCGGGACGATGTTCACACCCCCGTTGTTCGGCATGGTCCCCGATTTTTGGCCCCATGCAGCATCCAGAAGACTCCAATACGTCTTTCCAGAAAGCACGTTCGCCGACGAAGACCCGTTTGTATTATCGCTCGCGGGTGCCATAGCCATCACATCGTTGAGGGTATGCCGTGTAGCGATTGGGCCCGTAGTCGGATCGACAAAACCGCCCGTCCGTTTGGCACCCGCCGCGCCAGTGTTAAGCCGATTGTAGATGTCTTCGAGCGAAAACATCGCGCTCAATGGTGACGTGGGCGGCGCGGGATCATCGACTTGTGCCGCTCGAACTGAAAGCGAAGCCAACGTAATTGCAGCAATCAAAATCAAATATGAAGGCTTCATGGACTGACCTTTCGCTAGAGATGCGCGTGTACAATTTCCTGAGAAGCGTAACTAATGTTATGTCTACGTTATGTAGACTACTACATCATTGGCGAATATACATGCGAAAAAATCATGAAAGCACGTCAGGAATTCCGAAAAAAATTTCATTTTTAGGAATGCGGCAATTCAGCCGCGCTGGCTCTTGGGTCCGCGTACGATGGCGTTTGTTGGAAATTGAACGATTACCTATGTTGCTATGTCGAAAATTCTGATACTGGTGTACTACTCACATGCGCCTTGTTGTGCAGAGCGCCTGACTTGCAGAGCGTGTGGGCTGTTACGAGAAGCAGCTGACGGCCTGCGAGTTATCGGCTTGACCTAGTCCCTTTTGAATGATATACGGCGATTTTCGATTGCTTTTAAGACAATTCCGGTCGCAATTAGGATTTATCCAACTATGAAAAAGCCGCGACGCGTATCAATCATGTTGCAATTGGATTGGGCCTACAAGCGGCATGCTGGCATTTTTGCGGGTACGCAGCAATATGCTCAAGAACATAATTGGCACTCGATTGTCGATGAATTCGTCGACAATACACTGTCCACCAATACAGCCGAATCAGTACCGTATGATGGCATTATTGCCCGTGTTACAACAGAAGAGTTATCTCAGCAAGCCGCTCGCTTAAACGTACCGCTGGTAAACGTCCTCCATGCTTCACCTTGCGCGGCGGTATTGCCAGGCGTTTTTATCGATTTGCACACCGTCGGGCGCATACGAGCCGAGCACCTTTTATCTCGAGGGCTGCGCCGGTTTGCCAATTTAACCATGATGGGCGACAACGCGATGGCGATGGACCAGAATGGCTTCGTTGAGGTGATTACAGAAGCGGGTTGCTCATGTGTTACAGTTCAAATTTCGCCGACGGCCAGTTCGTCTGTGGATCGATGGCGGCAGACAGAAAAGACGATAGCCGCGTGGATGGATTCCTGGCGACCGCCCATTGGCGTTGTGATTGGATCCGAATCCACGGCCCGCATGGTGGTGCAAATGTGCCATAACCGCGGGTGGCGCGTGCCAGAAGATGTGGCGATCATTGCGGGCTACAATGAGTCGGTCTTTTGCGAGGGGCTTCATCCGACGCTCACCAGTATCGAAATGGGCTATGAGCGCGTGGGATACGAAGCGGCTCAATTGCTGGACCGATTGATGGACGGCGAAGCGCCGCCTCCAGGCCCGATCATCTTGCAGTCCAAAGGACTAGTCGTTCGCGAATCGACCGACTTCT
>JBAXUS010000115.1:0-19479 GCA_037129555.1 Planctomycetota bacterium | reverse complement strand
GGATTTGTGATCGCATACGCAGGCTTTTTCTTCTGTGTGACACTCGCCCAGCTGTACACAGAATTGAGAATCTGGCGACTAGCACAGGAAGCGTTTTGGCGCGGACGTCAGCGGCTTGGAGGACGGATTACGCTGCAAAAAACGCCGAAGCGCATCATGATCGGAACCACTGTTTTAGTCGTGATTCAGATCATTGTATTTGGCATCATTCTCTATAAAAACTTTTTTGGTCGGCCTTGGCGAGCATCCAGGCCCATTGAATGGGCACAGGTCGCAGCCCTTCCGCTGATTCTTTTTATGATCCATTTTCCGACCATTTGGGTCGCGCTGGTGTCCCGGGAATTTTTGCTGACTGAAGAAATCGGCGCGCAGGCTCGGGTAAATTCGGAGCCGAAAATTTAACCAACCGCTCAAGAGCCGCGCACGCAAGTAAGCGAAATTGCACGCACCCAATGCCGCTTACTTGCCGCTTACTTGCGTGCGCGGCTCTTGGGTTATTCGTAGCGTAGAGCTTCGATGGGATCGAGTTTGCCGGCTTGCCATGCCGGATAAGTTCCGAAAATAACGCCGTCGAGCAGCGAGACGCCCATCGCGGCGAACATGCTCCACCACGCCCATTTCGTCTGCCAGCCGGTCATGTTGTGGACCAACGCGGTGAATCCGACGCCGACCACGCAGCCCAACAATCCGCCCAGCAAACAGATGCTCAGCGACTCGAACAAGAACTGACGCAGAATGTCCGCTTGAGTCGCACCGACCGCGCGGCGGGTTCCGATTTCGCGACGGCGTTCGGTCACGTTGGCCAGCATGATGTTCATGATGCCGATGCCTCCGACGACCAGCGAAATTCCAGCGGAACATGCCATGACAATGTTGAAAATTTCCTGGGAGCGCTCGGACTGTTTGACGAGGTCCTGCGCGACGCTGACCGAGTAGTCACGCGCGCCCGGCGCGAACGGCTCCATACTGTGCGACGCCTCATAAAAGCGATTGATTACTGACGCAGCTGCATGAACATCCTCGGCTGATCGGCATTGGAAAATGATGCGTGAGACTTCGTCGCTCAACGGCTCCTGCGTCGTCCGCGACAACGCGGCTTGAAGCGGAATGTAGACGCGGCGGTTCAATTGCTTAACATCATCGACGGTGTATTTCGAATCCGACGACGTCTCGACATTCTCTAAAATCCCAACGATTTCATACGGCTCGTGATCGATTACGAGCGTCCGCCCGAGTGCTGCGGTCAGTCGAAAATGTTCCTGTCGGATCGTGTCGTCGATCACACACACGCGGCGGCCGAGGTCGTCATCGGTTTTCACTATCCAGCGGCCTTTTTGCAGATGCAATCCCATCACGTCAAAATACGACGCGGTCGTGCCGATAGTGTCCGCGTTGATCGGATGTTCGTCGAGACGGATCGCGGCCTGGACTTTTTGGAGCGGCGCGTGGTTTGAAATCAATGGACATGATTTGGCGATGGCGGCGGCTTCATCCACGGTCAGTCCGTCGGAGTGCAAACGCGTCTGCTTCTTCAAATCGCGCTTCTCGCTGCTGGCCTTCCAATCGAGATCGTCCACCATGATGTTGCTGGCACCGAGCGCGGCGAGCTGCTTCAACACTTCTCCGCGCGCGCCTTCGCTGACCGCGATGACGGCCACAACGGACGCGACGCCGAAGATGATGCCGAGCATCGAAAGCGCCGCGCGAAATTTATGTACCGCCAACCCGGCGATGCCGATGCGCGCCGCGTTGACCCATTCGATGACCATGACCGATTTCCCTTTTTACTCGTCAAAACTCAATGACACGGTCGGAGCGCGACGCGGACGCGAGACGATCTCTTCCTGCGCAATCATGCCGTCTTTCAAATGAATGATGCGTTGCGAATACTCCGCTTTTTCGCGGTCGTGTGTGACTTGAACAATCGTCTTGCCTGCAGCGTGTAGCGCTTGAAACACGCCCATGATTTCTTCGCCGGTGCGGCTGTCGAGATTTCCTGTCGGTTCGTCAGCGAGAATCAACGCGGGTTCTGTGACCAACGCCCGCGCAATCGCCACACGCTGGCTCTGCCCGCCGGAAAGTTCAGCAGGCCTGTGGCGCAGTCGGTCACCCAACCCGACAACACGCAACATACTGCGAGCAGACTCCAAACGCTCAGCGCGGGGAATGCGCGCGTATACGAGCGGCAGCGCGACATTCTCGACGATGTTCGACTGGCTGAGCAGATTGAATTTCTGAAACACGAATCCAATCTTGCGGTTGCGCAGCATCGATAATTGGTCGTCGTTGAGTCCGGAGACTTCGACGCCGTCGAGTTTATAACTGCCCGTCGAGGCGCGGTGCAGGCATCCCAGCACATGCAGCAGCGTACTTTTTCCCGAGCCGGACTGGCCCATGATCGAGACGAATTCGCCGCGCTTGACCGTTAGTGTGATGCCTTTCAACGCCGTCACAGCGTGTCCGTCCATGCCGTAGGTCTTGATCAGATTTTCGATCTTCAATACGGGTACTTCATCGTAAATTGACGAGCCGGTCGCATCCGAGTTGAGAGATGAAACGGCGCTATTCATCGTGTCCGCGATCATCGCCGCACCTCCGCTTCGCTTACGGTCGAGCCCACTGACGGGACGAGCTTTTCAGAGGGCGCAGGCGGCTCGGATTCTCGGAGTGGAATCGCGGCCTTGGAGCGGTCCACGATTTTTTCGCCGTCTTTCAACCCGGCGAGAATCTCGACGAAACCATTGTCCGAGCGTCCGAGTTTCAACTCGCGCCGCTCCAGTTTTCCGTCGGTGAAGACTTCTGCGATGGCCGTGCCGTCAGGCGCAAAACCCACGGCCTGCCACGGTGCGCTTAACGCCGTTCCGCCGAGGCCGAGGTCCAATTTCACGTCTGCCGTGAAGCCCACACGAATGCGATTTTTGGCATCGTCCTTCAAACCAACAAACGCCATTTTCACGCGCACAACATTGACGAACGCCTCTCCCGAACGACGGAGGGCCAGCGTCGACAGCGCGATATTTTTGTCCTGCGCGGTGACCGCAATATCACTGACTTCAGCTTCAAACGTTTCGTCTGGGAGCGCGGGAAGAAATACTTTTGCACGCTGATGCAGGCTCACAGCACCGATGTCCATTTCATTAATCCACAATGAAATAATGAGGCTCGATGTATCGAGTAGTGTGCAGAGGTCGGAGCCGGTCGGGCGCGTTTCACCGACTTGAACGGGACTGCGATTTTTATCCGAGCCTTTCCAGATGCTCTGAAAAATAACGCGGCCGGCCATCGGTGCGCGGACTGTCGTTGATTCGAGACGCTGCTTGCGGCGCATCAAATCACGTTCGAAATTGGCGAGGCCCATCCGTGCGAGGTCCAGCGACGCCTGACCGGTCGCCAGGTCGGCTTTGCGATTGAAGATCGACACATTCAATAATTTGCGCGCATCGGCCACGCCCAATTTAGCGACTTCAATCAAATCCTTCGTCGTCCCTTGGCGCGCGATTTCAAGAATCGTTTTTGCACGAACACTCTCGATCTTCGCGTTCGCCAGTGACAACTGTTGCTTGCGCAGCGCGGCTTCACTGTTGAATCCGCGTTTGGTCAATTCGGCCATCGAATCGGTCTGAACCTGCTTTTGCTGGCGGTCGAGTTCGGCGGATTTGTGCGTCAATTCGATGTCCAGCAAATCATCAGGGCGTGGATATTCGACAGCCTTCTTCAAATCCAAATCAGCCTTTTTAAGATCGAGTTTTTTCTGCCGGATCGAATGCGCGTATTTCTTTCGCGTGGTCCGAATCGCGGCTTCGGCGAGGCGCACGGCGTCCTGCTTGTCGGCCAGATCACGCTCGCGCAATTCGACGTCATCCTGCAACGCCTTGCCGTCAAACATAACGACCGGATCCCCTTTTGCGACGAGCGTTCCGTCCTCGGCTCGCCACGTAATTTCGCCTGAAAAAGCACTCAGCACCGGGCGTTCAATCGATGCTGAAATCGCTCCGATTTCGTGCAGAACGGAATCGATTTTTCGCGATCGGACAAGCAGTACACGCGGGGGCGGTTCGTGCGAAACTAATAAAGGAGCGAGCCAATATGCGCCCGCGATCAATGCGGCCACTCCTGCAAAAATCGCAACCGTGCGGATCGCTCGTCCGGTTTTGGCCGGGCGCGATGCATCGTTCAACAGCCGCTGTGTCTTGCGGCTGACGGACTGGGCTGAGTCGTTGGATGGGTCCTGTTTCGCGTTCACGTTCTCGCTCAATTTGAATTGCTTTCAGACAGCACAAGTCGTTCGCCCGGGCTTACGCCTTCGATGGCGGCCCACAGTTCACTTTCGTCGATCAGCTTGATTTTACGGCGCACAGTCGTTCCGTTCGGCCCGGCCATTGGCGCGATCACGTCGCCGTCTTTCTGCTTGCTCAGCGCGGCGCGCGGCACGACGACTGCGTTGGGAATTTGATTCAAAACGATTTCAATATCGCAGCGCAGCCCCAGGCGTAAAATCGGCGCGTGGTCCTGCAGCCCGACTTCGACATCGAAGACTTTGCGATTGGCCGTCCCGGAGATCGCCGTCGTGTCTTCCTGGAATTGTTCGAACTCGTCGCGCCCTTGTTCGGAGATTTTTGTGACGATGCCTTCAAACGGCTTTCCAGTCCAGCCAGCGGGGACGACTTGTGCTTTCATGCCGATTGAAATACGGCTCACATGTCCTTCATCCACAGTCAGTTTGACTTTCATTTTGGAGAGGTCGGGAATCGTCAGGATTTCCATACCATCGTAGACGTCGCGTCCCGGGGCGTAGCGGAAACCGTACGATGTTTTACGCGGGACGATCAGGCCCGAGCACGGTGCACGGTAGGTAGTCTTGGCGATGTTCGCCACGAGTTCGGCCAGACTTTCCTCGTTACGTTTTTTCTTGATGTCGTTGCGCTCTTCCGCCACACGTATGTTGTATTCGAGCAACTCCACGCGCTCCTTGGCGGCGTTGCGAGTCTTTAACGCCTCGTTGACTTTCATTTCCTGTTCAGCGACTTTGACCGGGTCGATGATATTCAGTTTGCGCAGCGCGATCTCTTTTTGCAGTACGGCAAAATGCTGCTCGACGGTTTCAGTCTGTTTCTGACGGAGCTCTTCGACGGAGGCGTAACCGAGTTTCGCCAGGCTTGTAATCGCCGCCAATTCCTCTTGTTTAGCGGTGTGTAAAACGGTGTTGTTTTCGAGCGCCATTTTGGCGTTGATTGCGTCTGTTTCGGTCGGACCTTTTTTGATTTCGTCGAGACGCAGTTGTTGCAGTTTCAAGCGCAGGTCGTAGCTCTTTGCGTTCTCGCGGGCGAGGTTTAAAATCTTGAGTGATTCTTCGCGCAGGGATCTGTAACTCGCGCCCAACTCGCCGACGGTCTCTTCGTATTCGGCCTTGATGTCTTCGTGCGGACGCGGGTCGAGTTTCAAAACGATCTCGTCTTTTTGCACGAGCGAGCCTTCGTTTGCGATGTCCAAAATCGTGCCGGCCAGTTTGGTGAAAATACGTTCTTCGTTCAGCGGCATAATCGTGCCGTTGCGACGTAATGAATGCGTAAATGTTCGCTTCTCGGCGACGATCGTCGTGGCCGTGTCGAGCTTGGGTTTCGAGCTTTCGGCGATCACATACCACGCGCCGGCGACGAATGCAGCGAGCAACACACATTTAAAAGCGGTCCCGGCAACGGTGTGCCAGCGCGCGACGGGGCGGAACGCGTCATTGCGGTGCGATGTCATGACGGCTCCTTTCAGTGCTCGATCCAGCGGATGCGCCTGAGGACGTAGGAGCGCTCGACGACTTGCCGGATGGCGCGCTTCCCGATTTTGGCGGGCCTCTTTTTTCAGGCTTCTTCTCGCTTTTCTTTTCTGCTTTGCCGGGATTCTTGGTCACCTCGGCCTCAGCCTGTTTCGCCTTCAAAATGGTCGGTACGTAAATGCGCTCGCCGGGATTCAAGCCAGAGAGGACGGCGACGCGTCCGAGCGATGAGCGTCCTATCTCGATCTTGCGGACCACAGGAGTACTGCCGTCCTTCACCATCACCGACGACATGCTATCGATGGTGCTGACCGCCTGTTCCGGAATCGCGATCACGTTCTTGAGAGTCTCTTCTGGAAAATCGACGCTGGCGCGGAAACCTTCGCGCAAATGTTTTGGGTCACTCACGTCCAATTCGACTTCCACATCGAACACTTTCACACCTGACAAACCCTGGGCTTTGATGTCGGCGTCTGAGAGTTTCGAATTGCGGTCGCGGGCCCAGCCGTCGATCCAGATGACGTGTGCCGGGTAGAGAATTCCGGGGAGCGTGTTGATCTGGACGCGCGCGGTACTGCCGGGTTGAACTACGACGCCGTTTTCGTCCAGAACGCGGGCGGACGTTTTGCGAATCAACGATTCGGGGACTTGGGTGCGCACTTTCATTTTATCGTAATTGGGCAGGTCAATCGGAGCAATCCACGGGCTGACGCGCTCGCCGACTTCGGGCTTCTTGTGGTTGCGATAACCCATTGTGCGGTAGACTACGACGCCATCGTGCGGCGCGTGAAGGGTGCTTCGTTCGAGCTCCAGTTCGCGCTTGGCCAGTTTCCGGCGTAGCGCATTTGCAGCGCGTTCTGCGATTTTGACTTTAGATGTCAACGCGTTGACCACGTCGTCGTTTTCGATTAATTTACATTTCCAATTCAGTCGTGCGAATTCAAGATCGCATCTGGCTTTTTCGCGGTCGTATGAGAGCGCGCCATCGAACAAGATTCGCGCCTGCATGTCCGCACGCGTACTTTCAATGCGGGCTTTTTCAAGGGCGATTACTTTCAGATCGTATTCGAATTTGGGATAAAAGCCGTTGTCGAAGAGCGGCTTGCAGAGGTCTAAATCACCCTTGGCTGATTCGAGCCGCGCCTTGGCACTTTCGAGAATGTTTTGGGCCTGTTCTTTCTCGACTGCGTTGGGATGAGCGGCGATTTCGCGGTCTTTCAGAATAGCGTACTCCGCATTTTCGAGTTCGGTGTGGAACTCGAGCGCCAGTCGTTTCGCTTCCAAATCGCGCGTTTGAATTTGTTGAGCGAGCGCGGTTTCGGCAGTGTCGAGGTCCTCGCGACTGTGCTGAATTTCTTCGCGCAGATCTTTCGTTTCTAGGGCGATGACCGCATCGCCTTTTTTGACGTCCTTGCCTTCGGGAACGAGCAAATCGATTTTACCGGGAATGAGAAACGTGAGGCTCGTGACTTTCACCGGGCGCAATTCGCCGTCTTCCTGAATCGCGATCTCAAAATCACCGCGTGTGACTTTGACCCACTCGCCGCGCAATCCCAGGATTTTTGTGCGTGCTTCATCGGCCGCGGTACCGTTTGCGGCCGCAGGTTGCGCGTATCGGTACACGGCTGCAACCAGTGCAATCGCAGCTAACCCGATCAAAAACCCACGCACACCCCAAACCTTTTTCACACCAAGCCCCAGTATCGTCCGCATGCGTTTGATAATCAAAACTTCATAGGAAATTCATAACTCTGAGATGCACCAGAACACATCCTAATGAGGTACACCGCACGGCCCAAAATCCACGCTGAACTTTCATATCTTTTAAAAGAGTTTGGAGGAAAAATTTCGCCCGAATCACGACTCCTTGCGTTAGCATTGGACGGTCGAATAACCAAAGCCTTGGAATTGTATTTCATGAATTCAGTCCGTATCGAAGATCGGGACGATTGCGTCCGGGTGAGCACAGATTATTGGGAGATCGAGCACCTTAAACGGGCCGGTGGCGCGTGGAATTCGCTCGTGTTCAAAAACGGATCGAAGCAGAACATCTTGCGCGGACCGCTGACCAGTTCGCTGCGGGTGTTGCGCTCGGAGACTCGTCCCGGCGATCCCTACGGCTACTTTTCGGAATCTAACGAACCGGCGCCGCGCATTAACATTGAGACCGCGCCGAACGGGACCGTTTCTATCATCACGGAGGGCACGTACCGCACTGTCAATGGTGACGCGATTCCGGTCGGTTTTCGCCGCCGTACAGACTACGCAGCGCACGGATTAGTCTGGACGACGCTGAACATCATGTCGGACTGCGGATGCGGACAGATCGTTGAAGTCCGAGCGCTGGGGCTGGCGTTGCGCGCGGGCATGACGGACGCATTCGCGCGGTTTCATCCGACTCAAGCGGGCGGCGCGGATTTACTGGGCGGTCGGACGTGGATTGATTTGCAACGCAACACACACACAACGCCATTTCTCTCACGCTTCACGCCGCTTCAAGTGGCCTGTTTCGAACGCGGCGTCGAAGGCCTCGAAGTGTTTCCCAGTTCGGACCTTGCTCAATGGGATTGCGGATTTAAGCCAGACGCTGGGTTGGGCAATTTCCGCATCGGACATGATGCCTCCGGCGCATCGATAGAGCTCGACCCGTATTGTCTCGCGTCGCGACGGATGCCGATTCGGATTCAAGGCACGACGACGCTGCGTCTGGGAATTGCGTTGAACGACGTCAAGCCGCGCGTCAAAACACAGAAGCCCATCAAGCACGCGTTCCTGCATTCGCCCAATGCCACGGATGCGGAAATTGAACTGCTCGCAGCGGAAGGCGTCGAATTGATTTGTTATCGCGACGATTGCCGCGAGGGGGGAACGTTCTGGCACAACGGCGACGTGACTCCTTATAATGCAATTGGCATGGCGGGGCTGAGGCGCGTGATTGATTCGTGCCAACGCTGCAACATCAAAATCGTTCCGTATATTTCGTCGCACGAACTGCACCCTTCGACGCAAGCGTATGACATGCACGCGCGGGATTGGATGCATTCGGCGGCCCGGTCATTGGATGTGGTTCACACGTGGCACGGGCAGGAGGAATCCGGCGGGCTGATGTGTCTGCGTTCGGGCTGGCTCGATTACCGCAAGAACACGATCAGCGCGATTTTGAATCAGTTGCCCTGGGACGGTGTGTGCTTGGACTGGCCGAATCCGCTGCCGTGCTGCCACCCCGGTCACGCCGCCGGGCCGTTTCACAGCGATATGGACGAACTGCTGGATTTGTTGTTCTACTGTCGCGACCGAATCGGGCCGGAGAAGTCGCTTGTGTTTATGGCGTCGAGCGAATCGTCGATTATTGCGGCGAACCTGGCGGACCATATTTTGCCGCCGGAATAAAGTCGAAAGCAGAATTGAATTCACCTTTCAGCCGGATAGGATTTGTATTGACTCATTCAATTATAAAAACCACGAGGTGGACATGCCCTACAAAGTCTTTGCCGCGCCGACCGGTTCGGGGAACACTATTTTCGAAGGCGACGTCATTAACGGCTACACATCGCCTGACGGAAAAAAGGTTGTCGTAAAATTTTTATCGAACGACCGGGGCTATACCTGTGGCGCGTTCCATGTTGATGCCGACGGAGCCAAGGCATTGCGCGATGAATTGGCTCAGTTGCTCGAAGCCAACGCGACCGGCACGGCCAAATTCAAAGCCGTATCAGGTCAGAAACATTTCACGTTGACGCGCGAAATGGAAGCTGTCCCGATGATCCTTGGCGTGATTGGAACGGATACGATGTTCGGTACGTCGTATCATCGTGGCGACGCGGCGGCGATGCAGAAACTACTGACTGAATTTGATACCGTCTTGAAAACAATTGCTGACGTTATGGCGGGCAAGGGTCCGGCAGCGTAATTCGTTCGCAACAAGGCGATTTTATTCGAGTGGACAGACGGAATTGCATTCAGCAGTGGCTTTTTAATTGCGATAAACGGACATGGGATCTGCCTGAGAATGTACGGAAGCTGTCGCGCTGATTGAATGCAAATAGCGAAAGCGCTCTATACAAAATCGTATTCAAACGCCCGCAGCAGCCTTGACGCAGCGCAAAGGAACTGATCGCTATGTGGATGATGATTTTATTTTTGCCGCTGGCCATTCTCATTGGCCGGGCCATCGCTGTACTGCCTCAAAAATACCGTCGCGTACCAGTCTTTGTCGGTATCACGTTCTTGATTCCAGTCCTTCTGCTCGTGAGTATTCCTGGGTACCAATTGACATACGGAAGTCCGATGCAGGCGCTGAGCACGTTCATGCTTCTGCTGGCCGCGCTGGCTTGTTATTACTTCATTCGAGGAGCGTCGCTCCTGGGCATGATTGGTTCGTATTTTAAATATGGTCACGAGAAGAAAGTGGACTTTCCGCTGCTGCTTCCGTTTCTGGCATGGATGCTGACGATTCTCGAACCGGTCGCGGTTATCGCACTGTTTTTGGGTTCGTATTTTATGGAATGGCCTGGACGGCTCGACGCCGACGGATTCGGCGAAACGAGTGTGCTTTTACAAATGATCTTTGCTGCGGGAGTGGTCGTGTCCAGCTTGATTTTGATTTGGATCTACGAGCAACGCACGCTGGTGTCCGAATACGTCAAAGAAAAAGAAGCTGCGGACAAGGCAGCGGCGTTGCGTTCCGGCGTGAAGCCAGGAGCCAATCCTCCTGGCCCCAAATCCGGCTCGAAACCAGGGTGGTCCAGTCCCAAGCCTGCACCGCCGCCGCTATTCAAACGCCCTCCAGCACAGCCGAATGCGCCGTCAAATCCTTCGAAGCGATTTGGCGGACCGCCGTCTGATAAACACTGATTTTCTGTTGCCATTATTTTGAAACCACGAACTTGGATTCGTTATTGTCATGAGTCATCGCAAGGCCGAAAGCAAACGTATGAAACTAGATCGCATGGTCACCCCGTCCAATGCGCTCCGCCACACCGACTCTGGTATTTTACTCGCCACGGGTCTGCTGAAACAAACACAGTCCGCCTTGCCGCCCCCGGAAGCTGCTGCGATCGATAGCACCATCGACAGTGCGCGCGACTGGCTCATCGAACGCCAGAATCCGGAAGGCTGGTGGTGCGCCGAACTTGAAGCCGATACCACGCTCGAAAGTTATTTCATCCTTTTCAAGACGCTCTTCGGTCACCGCGACGACCCGAAAATTCCGAAGCTGGCGAAAGTCATCCGCGATTGTATTCTGCCTGAAGGCGCCTGGAATATTTTCGAAGGCGGCCCGCCGGAAATCTCGATTTCGTGTCTCAGCTATTTCGCGATGAAACTGGCCGGCGTTCCGGCCAGCGATCCGGACATGATCAAATCGCGCGACGCGATTTTGAAAATGGGCGGCGTCGTCAAAGCCAACACGTACACGAAGTATTATCTCGCGTTCTTTGACCAATACGATTGGGATCACGTCCCGGCGATTCCGCCTGAGATGATTCTGCTGCCGAAATCCAGCCCGATCCACATCTACGACATGTCGAGCTGGTCGCGCACGATCTTCGTTCCGCTCGGCATCATCTACGCGCTGAAGCCTGTTTGCATCGTCCCGCCGGAATGCCAGATCGACGAACTGTTCGTCGGCGGCCGCGAACATGCCGATCTGCGGCTGCAACGCGACGACAAGCCGGTGACGTGGAAGAATTTCTTCCTGCTGACCGACAAGGCGCTGAAGATCGCGCAGAAATTCCCGATCGATCCGGTGCGCAATTTCGCGATCAAAAAAGCCGAGGAATGGATGCTCGAACGCTTCCCGATGTCGGGCGGTTTGAGTGCGATTCTGCCAGCGATGATGAACTCGGTGATCGCGCTGAAATGCCTCGGTTATGCAGAGGACCATCCGCTCGTCGTCGAAGGCATCCGCGAATTGGATGCACTCGAAATCTATGACGAAAAGACGGACACGATCCGCGTCCAGCCGTGCGTCTCGCCGGTCTGGGATACGTGTATCAGCGTCTACGCGATGGGACAGACGGGCATTGATCCGAACCATCCGGCGATGAAAAAGGGCGCGTCGTGGCTGCTGAAAAAGCAGACGACGCTTCCGGGCGACTGGCAGCACGCGAACTCCGCCCCGCCCGGCGGCTGGTACTTCGAATTCCTCAATGAATTTTATCCGGACGTGGATGACACGTGCATGACGTTGATGGCGCTGCATCACGTCAATGCGCCGGAAGGCAAAGACGTCCAGCAGAAGGCGATGGACCGTGGGCTTGTCTGGATGCTGGGCATGCAGAACGACGATGGCGGCTGGGCCAGTTTTGACAAAGGCAACGACAAAGAATTCCTGACAAAAGTCCCATTCGCCGATCACAACGCGATGATCGATCCCAGCACATCGGATATCACCAGCCGCGTGATCGAGAGCTTGAGTTTCTTTAAAGACAAAGGCTTCACCCTCAATCATCCCGTGATCCAGCGCGGCATCGAATTCATCAAAAAGGATCAGTGTCAAGACGGCTCCTGGTTCGGTCGCTGGGGCGTGAATTACATTTACGGCACGTGGCAGGTGCTGCGCGGCATGAAGCTGATCGGCGAGGATATGAACAAGGGCTGGTTGCGTCGAGGCGTCGAATGGTTCCTGCACCACCAAAACACCGATGGCGGTTGGGGCGAAAGCATTGAGAGCTACGAAACGCCCAGTTTAAAAGGCATCGGTGCCAGCACTCCCAGCCAAACGGCTTGGGCGTTAATGGGCTTAATTTCAGCGAACCAGACCAACAGCCAAGCCGTGCGGCGTGGTATCAAGTACCTGCTCGACACGCAGACGTCCGACGGAACGTGGGACGAAACGCTCTGGACCGGCACCGGCTTTCCCAAGGTCTTTTATTTGAAGTACCATTATTATCGGCATTACTTCCCTATGATGGCGTTGGCGCAGTATCGCACGGCGAAATCGCGCGACTAAAAGTCGCCGTATCGAGATTTTATCACCGAAACACCTGACAGTTTGATGTCGGGTGTTTTATTATATATCGTTTATCATAGGCAACCCACACGAATGCACAATGCGGCGCACACGTTCGTCCGATTATGCGCGAATAGATTATTTTGGCCTTCATTTTAATGCACAATATGTTATTATGATGTGCATAGAGTTCGTAGCGCAGTCGAGGAATGTGCTCGCGCCGGACAGAAAAAAATGTGTCGATAGCACTTATATTGGGGGGCCTATCATGCGATCGCGTGGATTTTCGTTGCTCGAATTGATGATTGTTCTGACTATTGTTGCTGGTTTGACGACGCTCGCCATTCCGAATTTGATTCGCGCCAAAATGGTCGCGAACGAAGCCTCGGCCATCGCGACGGTCAAGACGTTCGGCACATCGCAAGAGCTCTACAAAAAGATCGATTGGGACGCCAACGGCACGCTGGAATACGCTCAAAATATCGGACCCAGCGGCGGCAACGGCAATCTCGAAAGCTTGTACCTCAACGTCCGCACAAACACGACCACTGGCCTGATGAACCCGGCTGTAATCCCCGCCGAGATTCCCAGCACCGGTGTGATGACCGGCACAACACCCAAGAGCGGTTACGTCTTTTTCGTGCAGTTGGGCGAATCCTTCCCCAGCGTCAAATCCTACCTGAACAATAAGGGTTACATGATGGGAGGCTACGCGATCTCCGCCATGCCGCATCAGTACAGCTTGAGTGGCATCAGTACATTTCAAATGAACAGCTCCGGCGTCATTTATTCGAAAGATCAGGGTACCAACACGCTGATTGCATCGTATAATACGAACCCAGCCAACAAATGGACTGTTGCCGAATAATGACTTACGGGGTGCCGGAACCATGACTTCTAGTGAATCGACGTTACTGGTCCGTCCCGAGCACCTCAATCATCATGGCTATCTTTTCGGTGGACGCTTGCTCGAATGGCTCGACGAGCAAGCGTACATCGCGGCGATGTCCATGCTGAAACCCGCCGCCAATCTCGTCACCATTGCCATCGACCGCGTCGAATTCCACCACCCCGCCAAGCTCGGCTCGATGCTCCGATTCACCTCGCAGCCCGTTCACGTCGGCCGCACTTCGCTCACCGTTTACACCCGCGTTCTCATGCTCGGCTATCCGGAGAACTGCGAAGTCTTCAGCGCCTACGTCACTTTCGTCTGCCTCGGCACTCACGAAAATCCACGCCCCATCGTCCCGCTCTTGCGCACAAAATTCTCACTCGACACACTCGCCTCCGAGGACGCCCGAAAACATTGGGCCGCCGTCGAACGCGCCCGCACCGAACGCCGCCGGAAGTAAAAACTCCCGTCACAATCGGTCACTCCGGTAACACCCGCGCTTCATTCCTGGCGAAACTCGACCGCCCAATCGGCTCTTCCAATTCCGTCCCTTTCATCGTCCGCAACAACACCGGAACCGTCATCACCGTCGTCACGATCGCCATCAACACCAGCATGCAATACACGCTTTCCGGAATGACATGCAGCTCATACCCCGCGTTGATCACGACGAGTTCCATCAATCCGCGCGTGTTCATCATCGCGCCGATGCACGTCGATTCGCGCCACGAGAACCCGCTCACGCGCGCGGCCAGCGAACACCCGCCGAACTTTCCGATGATCGCACACGCCGACACCAACCCCGCCGCCAACCACAATGTCCCGGTATCAAGCGATCCGATTTTCGTGCGCAATCCTGTGTACGCAAAAAATATCGGCAGAAACAACGCCGTGACCACATCGCGGATCCGCTCGCCGACCATCTCTTTGAATTCAGGTTCCGACGACATCGCAGCGCCTAATAAAAACGCGCCGAAGATCGCGAAGATGCCGATCAGATTCGTGACAATCGCACACAAAAATAGAATCGCGAAAATGGCTGATAGCCAATTCACATCCAATTTTCCGGCCGTTCCCACCGCTCCTTTTTTCAACGCAGCGCGCCACACGCGCACCAAAATCGGCTTCAAGATCAACAAAACGAACGCCGAAAATGCAACCGTTTCAAGTGCCATCAACGCCGTCCCAGTCGGCGAAAATGTCGACCGTACCACCGCGCTCACCGACGCTAACATGATCCATCCGGACGCGTCATCGATCGCAGCAGCCGTAATGGTTATCGCGCCCAAACGAGTCGTCGCGATATTCAACTCCATCATGATCCGCGCCAAAACGGGAATCGCCGTGATCGACATCGCCGTCCCCATAAATAACGAAAATCCCAGCAACGGCACCGTCAATCCGAGGCTCGCATGCAGATACTGCGCAAGCACCCAGCCCAGCCCAAATGGCACGACAATCCCCGATAACGAAATCAGCAGCGAGGACCGACCGTGTTTTTTGAGATGCGAGAAATCGAACTCCAGTCCCACCATGAACAGCAGCAAAACAAGCCCCAACTGACTGAACATCTTAAAGACCAGATCCACGCTGGGATCAAAAAGCTTCTGCGACAAGTCCGGGCAAAGCCATCCAAACAGCGAAGGCCCCAACGCCAATCCCGCCGCTGTCTCTCCGATCACAGCCGGCTGCCCCAACCACCGAAATGCCACCGCAAACACCCGCGCGCAGACCAAAATGACGGTCAATTGAATCAGCACTTTCAGCAGCGCGTCTTCCACGCTCAACGCAGACGCCGCAGAAGCCAATGGCAACGAAAAATCAATCATGAACGGCATCATCTGAAAATCCCCCGGAATTGATCGCAACGATTTCATACCCGAGACACCGCACAATTGCGAGCACATAATACGTGTACGTACTAAATTCAGGAGGGCGTTTTTCGCCGGATTCGTTTCACAACCACCGCGAGCAGATACATCGCACACACGCCAATCGCAAGCCCCGCAATAAAATGCGAGCGGTCTGGAGCCGCCTCCGGAATCGGGCGCTTGACCTCGTCAGGTACCACGTGTGGCGTCTCTGCTTTTTTCGTCACGGTCTGAGCCGGAGCGGTCGCAGGCGTCGCACTCCACACGCACGAGTAGCTCACGACATTCGAACTCGTCAGCAGCAGATTCTCCGCGCCCTGCGACGACTCCGCCTGCCGGATTCCCGTGATGTACGTCGATTGCCACGGATTTCCCGGCGTATACTCCACTTCAAGCAGCACGTTCTGCCGCAACTCAATCGTTACCGGAAGCGCTGCCGTTTTGAACTCCAACTCGTAAACGACATACTCTTTCCCGGGCTCGCCGGGCGTCACCGTTTTGTTGTCTGGCTCCTGCACCGACACCACGCGACCGTTAAGGGGCTTGCCATCCACCGTAAAAAAAACATGCTTCAACAAATATCCGCCATGCGCCCGATACGCGTCCGATTGAGTCACAATCAACCCATCATCATTCGCCAAAATCGACTGCTGCACGACCACTTCTTCCAGCGCCACGCTCGCCCAAAGCGTGATCGAGTCACGCGACACCACCACCTGCATCCGCCCCTGCGACAGCGGATGAGCGCTCGTCATCTGACGACTTAAAAATATCGCACCGACTGCGAGGAACAAACAACTCGCAGTCCGCGCGCAATACATCCGGCTTCGCAACATGATTAATCTTTCGTATGAAAATCAATCACAAACACATCATCCAACACCGGCCCGAGCAGCGCACCGAACGCCTTGTGATCCGGGTGAACGATGTACGCATTCACGTCTTTTTCATCCGTGAACGTCAGTACGAAACAATGCGTGAACCCCTTCGCACGATTTTCCTTGCTGACATTCGTACCCCACTCCAGCGCCAACACATGATCGCTGATCTTCGTCTTCAAAGCACGAAACGCCTCTTCAACTTTCTTGATGTCATCATGCTTCGTGCCTTCCTTAAACTTCAGACACACGACATGCCGCACCAAATCCGCCGCACGACTCGACGCCATCGAAAACACAAAAACCAAAACCGCCACCGTCCCCAAAAACCGAATCGATTTCATCCCCAAACTCTCCAAAAAAACGCCCCTAAAAAACTCGCCCTCACGCAGAGTGCTCGTACCCATCTTAAGCACCCCGCCCCACCCCTCAAACCCTCTTCGCCGTTTTCGCGTAAATTCGCGTAAATTCGCGGTAAAAAAATGTTGTTCGCTGTTACCCCTGAAACGGAAACGTCTCATCCATCTTCGCCGCCGCCAGCTCGACCAAATACCCCCCCAACTTCTCATTCAAAGCATCAAGATATTTCGTCCCTTTTTCAGCGGTCCCCTTCCGAGGATCCCCCGCCCCGCTATTCGTCGTCAACCGATCAAACGGCCGAGGGTACCACGCCCATCCTTTTCGAGCCGCCTCAAACCGCGACGGCTTCATCGTCCCGGCATCAGCCGACGCCATGTCGACCAACTCCGGCCGCAACGCCGACATCAAACTCGTCTCCATTTCATCCGCATGATCGCCCGGATTTTCGAACAACGCTTTGCCCACATCCGCGTTAGCCTGATACCAATTGAAGAGCGAGCAGAACACCTTCGTCCGAGCGAGCATCGTCCGCAGACACGCCTTGAAATCATTCCCGCCGTGCCCATTGACGATCACGAGTTTCATGATCCCATGCCGCTCAAGCGACTTCGCGACGGACTCGACAATCTGATTAAGCAACTCCTGCTCAACATGAATCGCAAACGGAAACGCGAGCAGATTCTGCTCCGCCCCAAACGGCATATTCGGCAACAGTGCCACCCGAGCCCCCTTCCCCAAAGCCCAAGCACACGCCCGATCCGCGATGGCCTCGACCTGAAAATTATCGGTGGCATAAGGCAGATGAAGATTATGAGGCTCCGTCGCCCCAAACGTCATCACCGCGACATCAAATTGAGCCGCGCGAACATCCTTCAGTGTAATTTCAGCAAGTCGCCAGGGGAATTGGGAGGGCATAGGAGATTCTCTCAAAATTGGGTACCACTGGTAGGCATCCACTTTGCCAAGCAGTGTTTAAAGCTTTTGCGACATAACGACTCTATCGGTGCCACCCGCCGATGATTAATCACAGTGTTGTGCGTCAAGCAAACGTGGGTGCCCACCGACATCCGGCATCGATGGCGGCTTGGCCATTTGGCCGATACGTTTGGCCAGAAGGTGCGAGGGGCGTTCAATCAGTCTGTAGGAAAACTCGGTTGCCAGCACCACCGCGATCAAACCGAGCCAGCGTTCGGCGAACGGAGCGGCACCGTGGTTCGACAGGCGGATGGCGAGAATGGTCATCGCCAGAACGGGTGTGTGGCAGGCGAAAAAAGAGTAACTCCGGTCGCTCAGCGTTCCCAAAAAGACGCGCAAGCGTTTGAAGCGAGTCATGTTCACGGACTCGGTAAACGTGACCGCATATAACCCGGCGGCGCAGGCACTCGCCATCAGCGGTGTCATCAGTACATGCATGCCGCGCACAGCGACGCTGTGACCGATGAGCACATAGGCCGCGCCTAGCATAAGCGAGACGACCCATCCGACGCGGCCATGCCACGGAGCCTTAAATCGAGCAAAACATTCCACTGAAATCGCACCGAAAATCCAATACAACAGAAATTCAAAAAAGGTGCCGTGCAGAAATTCCGGTTGAACACCCGCAAAACGGAACGCAGCGATGATTCCGAAACCGGTCGCACCAATTCCCAACACGGCGGCGATCCCTGCCCGACGATGCACGGCCAGGAGAATTGGGTATGACGCGTAAAGAACAATTTCCGCACCCACACTGCACAGCGGCGCGTTGCCAGGGTACAGGGTTTCTGCGGGCAGAAAATAACGACCGACTTCGGCGAGTCCGCCGAAAGAAACCAGAATTCCGGAACCACTCAACAATCCACTATTGAACGCGGGGCGAAATGCGGGATAATACAGTCCCAGCGCGGTAAAGAGGACACCCAGAAAAATAGCGAACCAGAAGACGGGGCCGATTCGAAGTGTGCGCCGAATGAAATAGGACTTCCAGAATCCCGGTTCACACCGGCGCAGGGGCTGGCAGGCAAGCGGAAAGTGAATGCAAAAGCCGCTGAGCACGATGAAGACCACGACGCCCGGATGAATGCCTCCCGCACACCACACAAAAGCAATCCATTTCTGAATCGTGCTGACAGCCACATCTCCGGCGTTTTGTATCGGCTCGGCCTGAGTCCAGCCTCCCCAATGCGCAACGAATACGCTTAGCGCAGCCAAACCGCGTGTGATATCCAGCGTTTGATAACGCCACTCTTTCACGCCGCCTCCTCTTCACACCAGAACTCCGGGACAGTGCACGCCACACGGGGTCCGACAACACTCGTGTGATCGGTCTGCTTGCGTCTTTTTTGGAATCGGGGACATGCACGAATCTTTTTGAACAACTCTATCGTACGCCTCCATCCCTTCAACTCTAACTTTCAAATTCGCTCTTTGGCAACCCAATTAAGGTGACGGTGCACTGGAATATTTCTCCAACAAATTTGTGCACAGACCATCGAAATATTTTACGATGGTCTGGCAACTTAATTCTGCTCAACATGAATCGCAAACGGAAACGCGAGCAAATTCTGCTCCGCCCCAAACGGCATATTCGGCAGCAGCGCCACCCGAGCCCCCTTCCCCCAAGCCCAAGCACACGCCCGATCCGCGATGGCCTCGACCTGAAAATTATCGGTGGCATAAGGCAGATGAAGATTATGAGGCTCCGTCGCGCCAAACGTCATCACCGCCACATCAAATTGAGCCGCACGAACATCCTTGAGTGTAATTTCAGCAAGTCGCCA
>JBAXUS010000114.1:0-19989 GCA_037129555.1 Planctomycetota bacterium | reverse complement strand
CTAAGAAAGAAAAAGAAAAAGAAGAGAAAAAGAGACGAGTGGCTGGCGTTGAATTGGAACTGATTGACTGCTTTTAATCTTTCTTTTCTTCGCCGTTCTTTGCGCCTTTGCGCCTCTGCGAGAGATCATCTCTGAGAGTCTCCGCCGGGACGTCCTCCGTGTGATCCGTCTTCGGCGTGCCGATGCGCTGAGACAAATAGATTCCTGAATGCCCGCTGAACACATACGCCACGCCACAGGCTAAAGCGAAATACACGCCGCATTCATGCCCGAACAATTCCATGCCCATCATCGTACACGCCAGCGGTGTGTTGGCCGCTCCAGCGAACACCGCAATGAACCCCAACCCTGCAAAGAGCTCAATGGGAGCTCCTAACGCGACGCCGATCGTATGACCCAACGCCGCTCCGATGAAGAACAACGGCGTCACTTCGCCACCTTTGAATCCGCTGCTGATCGTGATACACGTGAACAGTAATTTCCAAAACCAGCTCCACGCGTGAGCCCCTCCCGGTTGAAAGCTCGACACAATCGACACGCCTTTAGGATCCGGCGATGTCACGCCCAATCCTAAAAAATCATCCGTCCCCAACACAACTGTCAAGCCGATCACAATGGCTGCTCCGACCACCGGCCTCAACACGGGCTGTTTGATTTTCTTAAATAAAGTAGCGGCTCCGTGTGCCCCTTCTGAAAAAAGCATCGCAACCCATCCGAACGTGACGGACGCGGCGAGAACTTTCAACATCAACACGACATCCATCGCCAGACCTGGCCGATGCAACTGTGGATAGTGCGTGTGTTGGATACCCCATGCAGTACACGTCCAATCGCCTAACAGGCTCGCGACAATGCACGGGATCAACGCGTCGTAACGCATCGCGCCTAACGCGAGCACTTCCATCGCGAATATCGCTCCGGTCACCGGAGTCCCAAACACCGCTCCGAAGCCTGCTGCGATGCCGCACATCAACAACACGCGAGTCGTTTTGGCATCGACATTCAATGCGGACCCAAACGCGCTGGCGATGCTCCCACCCATCTGCACTGCTGTCCCTTCGCGCCCCGCTGATCCGCCGAACGCGTGAGTCACCAAGGTGCTGATCAAGACCAACGGAGCCATCCGAGCAGGAACTCCGCCACCGTGCGTGTGTATCGAATCCAGAATCATATTATTCCCCGCTTCGACGCTCTGCCCGATCCAGCGGTATAACGCAACGACGAACATGCCGGCCAGCGGCAATAGATACAGCATCCAGCGGTGATCGTTTCTGAAGTGAGTGACGTCGTCTAATGCCCACAGAAAAAACGCACACGCTGACCCGATCACCATTGAAACCGGGATCAATAATGCCAACCATTTAAACAGGAGTCGAATGAACGCGAGAGGCTCGCGAGGAATGAAGCGAAACGGCATAGAAAAATGTTTCGGTTGGATTGTTTCGGGTCTTGCGTGACGTCGTTTACCGGCTCTTTAATTTCGCTCGAACGTCCTGCACGGCCATGCCACTATCACGCAGTTTTTCTAGCAATGGTTCGCGGTGAAAGCCTTCGATTTCTTGGTACTGAGCACTGGACGATACCTCCAGCGTCACAACCCCGGTTTTCACACTTCCGACTACCACACTGCCGGGATTGTTTTTAAAATAGTCATCGATCACCTGCTGAGCCAACGCTCGGCCTTTGATCTGTACTTTCGTCCGTTTGACCTTGCGTTCGATCTGTTTGAAGATGTTTCCAAACGGGCTGTCGTTCTGCATGGATTTGATTTTCTCACAAAGGCTCAAAGAACCGCAAAGACGCTGAGAGCGGTTCTTAGCGCCTTTGCAAGAAACGTTTTTAGTCCTTCGGATTCACCGGCATCAACACGTACAGGAATTCCTGGCCTTCGCGCAACACACCAGGCTTTGTGCCATCTTTCAATTCCAAGCGCACCGTCTCCGAATCCAGCACTTTCAATGCGTCCTGGAAATATTGAGGATTGAAACCAATCGTCACGTCGTCGCCTGTGTATTCGACTTCCAACGTCACCGACGCTTGTCCTTTGTCCGGAGACCGCGCTTCGATCAAACACGTGCCGTGCGTAAACTTCAAGCTCACCGTCTTCGTCTCTTCGCTGGTCAAGAACACAGCTTTGCGCAGAGCGTGAATCAACGGTTCGCGCTTCATCGTGATTTCTTTGTCCGAATCTTTCGGAATCACTTGCTGATACTTCGGGAAGATGCCTTCAACGATCAAACTCGACAACGTCACATGAGTCCCACTGACGATGATCGACCGTCCGCGCAACGCGATCTGCAGTTCTTCGCCCGCTGCGACGTTGTCACACAATTTGCGGATTTCCTGCATCATCTTAACCGGAACAATCACGCCGTCTTCCAGTGCGCCGCCAGCTTTCAATTTCTTCTTACAGAACGCCAACCGCCGCCCATCCGTCGCGACTATTTCCAATACTCTTTCTTTGCATTGCATGTACACGCCGTTGATCGCATACCGTCCTTGTTCACGAGCTGCTGCGTAACACGTTCGGTCGATCATCTTGGCTAATTCATCAGCTGGCACCGACAGCGCAGCACCTTCGCCCATGCTCGGCACGTCCGGGAAATCAGACGACTCCTGCCCCAGCACTTCGAAGCGATCTCGACCGACAGTCAAAATCCCTTTCGCTCCACTGGTCTCCAGCGTCACGATGTCTTCAGTACATTCTTTCAACAAACCCGCCAGTGTCGTGCAGGGCAGACACAAAGAGACATGCTCTTCTACAGATTCAGCAGTCAGCTTGTAGCGCAAACCGACTTCCATATCCGTGGCTTGAATTTCAATCCCGCCATCTGCGTCTGCGTTAAGCAAACAATTTTTCAAATTAGGACGTACGCCCCGAAGCGGAACGATGGCCGCCGCTGCTGATAAAGCTGCGGTAAAAGGTTCGCGTTTGACGACTAATTTCATGAAACTCAACCTCCGTCTCGCCCTTTGCAGGGCTGTTGATGCCTTTACTCTTTAAAAAATCATCACCATCATCATGCACGTCAAAACTGTGGAGAACGTTGTTTGGGCCGTCGCAAGTCTAAGCGAAATCACTTCTTCTACAAATCAAAGTCATGTGTAAAACACGTTATTATCGGACTGAAAGGCTCCGGGCAAAGGGTGCAATGTGAACGCTAACAAAAAGTCCGATAATATCAAGCGACAGTGTTTTTAACGAGTCCTGACCGCAAGCAGTAGCGGTTATTAGGATTTCATTCAAACAGAAAATCTGAGCATCCATTCATTCCGGGCATCCCGGTCAATCGGGAGACATGTGGAAAACAAAGCGAGTTTTCCACATGAATATCGGACTTTCGCACGGCACAAATAACATCGAAATCACATTGCAAGCGTACTGTTCAGAACAAGAGCCGCGCGCGCAAGCAAGCGGCAAGTACGACGAATGTCGTACGATCCTGGCCGCATGCTTAAACCCGCGGCTCTTGTGTAGAAACGTGTATCAAACTTTCAGATTCAAGGTTATCAATAAGGCTCCATGATTTTGAATGGTATCTCAGCGATCACAAGGTATTTTTTAAAGAAAAGTGTGATCAAGAATGGATGTAGCAGGTTTGAAAGAACGTCAATTCGTTTCGATGACTTCAGGATTCAACGCATGAAACAATACCGACTCGCCTTTCTCGGAGCTGCCCTTATCTTGATCCTCGTCGGAGGATTGTGGCTGGCGACTGTTTTGAAACGCAAAAACAAGGCGAACGTGTTGCAAAACGTGGACGCCAAATCACCGTTCGAAAAGAAGGAGCTCAAAGGATTAATCGACGCGTTATCAAGTCCCAACGAAGACGAACGCAAACGTGCTGAAAGCGACTTGGCAAATGCGGGCGTCTTCGCGGACAGCGCGTTAAAATCGGCTGAAGCGACTGCGACAGGGCCTGCGAAAGAAGCGATCCAGCGCTTGATAAATCGGCGCCGTTTTGCCGGCCTGCAAGATCTGGATTATACCAAAGCTTTTCCCAAAGACTCGTTCGTGTACCTGCAAGTTCCGTCCATTCAAGACGCCATCGCGAAAGCAGAAAAAACGCCGTTCGGACGGTTCATAAAACGCCCGGCGTTAGCCGGAGTCAGGTCTAGTCTTTGGGAAAAAATGCGGCGCGACGACTCCGGAAAACTGCGCCAACCGCCGGTTGATTATTTGAAGGGGCAAGTCGCTGTCGGTTGGTTTGATCCTGCTGAAATCGCCAAACGAAACATCGATGTGACGACAAAACTCGGGGTCCTGGTCGAATTAAAAGGCGTCGATCCTCAAGGCGAATTTCTCGAATGGAGCGGCACTATGCTTGCGTCAGGAGCAACACTTCGCGATTACAAAAATATTGAAACCCTCGAAGCCGGCGGACAAAATGGAGCCATCGCGCGGACTGGAAATACGATTCTTTTTGGCAGTGACACCGACGCGTTGCACACAGTTATCGACACCGTGCTGACCCGCCGCAGCATGTCCGAAAATGTAGAGATGAAAGCGATCAGCAAAGCGCTGGGAGCATCGCCTGACGCGTGGATGGTCATAGACATTCCCGGCATTGCTAACGAAATTCTGCTCACTCAAAAAGCAGCAAACCGCAAGCCTCAGGACGATCTGGTCGAATTGATCGTCGAGAAATTCGGTTTCGCCGGAGCGTCCTCAGTCAGCATCGCTGACGGATTTGAAGATCGTGTCGCTTGCCTTTTACCCGCCGGTCCCGGAGCCGTTTTGGACGCCATCACGGCACCCGATGGAACGCCCGCTCCGCTGGCCTCCTTTAACATCGTCCCGTCGGATGCAGTCGCCGCAGCGATGGTTTACGTCGACGGATCGAAACTCGAAGCAGCAGTCAAATCGCTCTATGAGGACGTTCGAAAAATGCAGGCTCCCGGCACGTTGCCGCCCGCGAACGAAGCCGGGCCGTTTATTCCACTGCGTGTGGCTGAAAAACTTCTAGGCGTCAAAGAAGGTGGCATCGTCGGATTGATCAAGGGCGAAATCGGAGTGTGGATTGAATTGAAAGGGAACGAGGACATCAACTCCGCCGACATCAGTGGATTCGTCACCACCGTCGATTCGAAAAGCGCCGAAGAAGCAGCACTGATTTTAGAAAAAATAAACGCGTTGCAATTGCCCGGAGTCTTGACCAAAACGGATTTCAAGAATCACACCATCCGATCCGTGAACCCGGCTCGAAGTGGTGAAGCGGGACGCGCGTTTACGTGGATGGTCGAAAAAAATCGCGTTTATTTCGCCTCGTCGATTCAATCCATGAAACGCCAACTCGACTCCGTCCAAGCCCGCATGCCCGGACTTTTAAAGCGCGAACCTGTGCAAAAAGCGTTGAGTGGATTCGCAGCCGCCGACCAAACCGGCAATGTGTTTTACGTCGATACTCAGATCGTTCTGCGCAGCTGGGCGGAATCCAATTTTCAAAAAATCGCGACCGATCCCTTCACCCCATTGGAGGTCAAAGACGCATTGACTCAACTGCCGCCGCCCGTCGATCTCGTTAAAGATTTCCCGCCGCTATTAGCCTTCACCGGAACGCGAAAAGACCGCGCTGACATGATTGTGCGTGGGCCGTTGCCGCTTATTCCGCTGGTGCTTGGAGGGCTCTTGATTGAACGCGAGAAACCACGAAGCCCTTCCACGATACCGGCTGAAACGAAATTGAAACGATAAATATCTGCGAGAATGTGTACTTAGAGCTACCGGACAAAACCCCCGCGCCAATCTGCTTGAGGCGGACTGCGCGGTACGTCGAAAAACTCGCTTGGCGTAGTCTCCAAATACACCGCGCGAGTTTTTCTCGTCTCGCTTGCCCGGCGCGGTGCATCTTGGCACGGGGGTTTTGTCCGATAGCTCTTATCCCTTCGGGGTAAAAAGCACATCTTTCGTTGTAGCTCTAAGAAAGGAAAGGTTAAAATACTCTTTTCAGTTATGGCCTCTTTACTTTGAGCCTTTGTCGACCGCAGTTTAGCGAGGGCTGAACGGTTGCGTTGTATTGTCATTTAAAAACCTGCAACCCATTCATTTCTGAATTCCCAAAATCATTCGCGGCGGTTATTGTTTCGGCAACATTCCTTCGAGATTAACACGATGACTCAATCCGCGTCCGCTCCGTTGTATCCGATCTTTCTTGATATTCGTTCCATGCCTGTGCTGGTCGTAGGCGGTGGCGCGGTGGCGGCTCGGAAGGTGGCGGATTTGGTTGAATCCGGAGCGCGTGTGGTGGTCGTGTCGCCTGCTTTTGATCCGGGGATTTTGGAGTTAGAGGCTAATGTTGGGGCGCATGGTGGGACGTTGAAGTTGTCGAAGCGGCTGTATCGTCCTGGCGATTTGAAGGGGCGGAAGCTGGTGTTTGCGGCGACGGATAATGTCGCATTGAATCAGAGTATTTGTAAAGCGGCTCATGCGTTGGGTTCGTTGGCGAATTGCGCGGCGCCTCCGGAGGCTGGGAGTTTCGCTCTGCCGGGCATGGTGCGACGCGGGGCGTTTTGTTTGGCGGTGTCGACGGGTGGCGCGTCGGCGGCTCTGTCAGCTCATTGGCGCAAGCGGTTGGACGCGATCGCGGGGCCGGAGTGGGGGGAGTTGGTGGCGTTGTTGGAGAAGAAGCGATTAGAGGTGAAAGCTCGAGTGTCGGATCCGGCGTTGCGACGGACTGTGCTGAGTTCGTTGGGTCGGGCGCATTGGGCGGTGAAGGTGAAGAAATTGGGCGTGGCTGATGTCGAGCGGCGGATGGATGACGTGATTGATAAGACTGTGGCGAGGGCGGGGAAATAAATAATAATTTGGAAACACGTGATTGGGGTCTATGAATCTGAACGCGTGGGATTAATCGAACGTTTACCCCTCACCCCGCGAGCCGAACAGCAGGCTCGTCGGCCCTCTCCCTCAAGGGGAGAGGGGAGAGGGGAGAAACGACTCGCTGCGCTCGCTTGGGGCATGGCGTCATTTTATAACGTTGCGATCGAGATGGAAAGGGATGTGGCCACGCTTCCGTTGGCTGGGAGAGTCAACGTGCCGTGGCCTTCTTCGAGGGCGTTGGGCATGCCGGTGTAGGGGGCGAGGGTGATGCGGTTGAGGGCTTCGGTCAGCCAGCAGTAGGAGAACACTCCAGTGTCCCACCCGAGCGTGAGGCTGAGTTTTTTGTCTGCGTTGGTGATGCCGCAGGTGCCAGCTGCGAAGTCGTTCAGGAAGTAAGTGCGGATGTCGTTTGGTTGAGTGACGCGGGTGCGCGAGATGTCGGTGCCATCGACGAGGTGCGGCCAGCGCATGCGGAGAACGGGTTCTTCTTTGGGATCAAAATAAGAGACGATGGGCGCAGCGATTTCACAGGACGCGTTGACGAAGGGCGCTCCGAACGCGAGGTGTTCGCCCCACAGAATGTCGCGTTCTCTAGCAGTCAGATTCTCGAGTGTGAAGGCGAGCTGGAGTGAACGTTTGCCGGGAATGAGTGCGAACGTTTTGGTTTGTTTGAGCGTTCCGTCGGCTGAGGTGGCGGCAAGCGTAACGCTGATTCCGGGCGTGGACGCGACGATTGAAAAGTCGCGAGTGTGAAACGCGGCGTGGATGTCGGTGGGGCCTGAGGAAGACGTGGGCGCGTCAGCGCAATCGAGGCCGGACGTTTTGTCGAAGAGGCCGGTGATGGCGGCTCCGTGAGCGAGGTCGAGGGTCAGACGGAGCAGGGCGTTTTCGAGGATCACAGTTGTTTTCTCATGGAGCGGGGCGCCGTTCCCGCTCGGGATCGTGGATGTCGTTGAGGTGGTGCGAGCGGGAACGGCATCCCGCTCTAGTGGTCCGTCAACGCTAATTTCATACGTCTGCTTGCGTCTTTTTGCCTGGCTCTTCGTTGCATGCTCAGTCAGAGATTCATTAATATCTTCCTGAGCAAGCGCCTCGATCCAGACAAAAATACGCGGCGCATCCGTATCAAATTAGCATTGCCGAACCACTATGATGATACTAGCGTTTGACTTCTTCTTCAACGCGGCGTTTGAAGGATTCGAAATCGCTAATGTCGATGCCGGTGATCGCGTGTTTGATCGTGCCGTCTTTGCCGATCAGGTAACAGCGCGGGATGTAGTCGGTGGCGAATTTAGAGTAGATGTCGCGGCGTGGATCTTCGATCAACGGGAAGCTGAAATTGCGTTCGCGTTTGAAGCCGGCCAATTCGCCTGCGCGGTGGCCGCGCCCGATTCCAAGTACCACCAAGCCGTCGTTTTTAAAACGCTTTTGCAGATCGCGTTCGACTCGCGGGAGTTCCTGTTTGCAGCCGTCGCACCACGTGGCGAAGAAAATGACGACGACGGGTTTACCTTTGTAATCGTCGAGCTTGATGCTGCTGCCGTCGCTTGCGGTGCCTCGAAAGAGTGGGGCTTTATCGCCGACGCGGATGACGTCGCCTTCTCCGGCTGATGCGGTGCAGAGTACGAGCAGAAATAAAAACGAAACACGGACAAAAGCACGGGGCATGTCGGATCACTTTCCTGATGGTCGCGCGAATCGGGTCACGTTGAAGAGCAGACTTCAAGCGCGGCGCGACGGTCGGACGGCACATCCAAATGGGCGCAAAAAGGATAGTGCGGCGAGAGGAATGAGCAAGCGCAGGATTGACGTTGGGGGTGAACGTCATATAGTGGAGCCGGTTGTATTTTAAGACGTCCGCTTTGGGATTGATGACATGAATTCGGCACAGACGGCACCGTTCGACTGGCAGGCTCAAAATCTCGCGTTCGAAAGCGCCAGCGCTGAAGAGATCATGCGCTGGTCGATCGCACATTTTAAAGACAAGATTTGTCTCAGCACATCCTTCCAGCTCGGCGGGATGGTGTTGATTGATATGCTGGCAAAGATTGATCGGACGCTGCCGGTGTTGTTCATCGACACGGGATTTCATTTTCCAGAGACGCTGGCGTTTCGCGATTTGGTGCAGGAGCGCTACAAGATTAATTTGATCACGTTGAAGCCGGTGATGGAGCGCGAGACGTTCATTCAAGTCTACGGCAACGACACGCTGTATGAGCGCAATCCTCAGGAGTGTTGCCGGATTAATAAGACGGAACCGATGGAGCGGGCATTGCGACCGTATGGCGCTCGGATCGCGGCATTGCGCCGGGACGCGTCGCCTGAACGCGCTCGGATCCGGATTTTGGAAGAACGCGTCGATCACGTGATGCTGGTGCATCCGCTGGCGAATTGGACACGCGAGCAGTCGAAGCAGTATTTGAAAGACCACGACGTGCCGGTGCATCCGTTGCATGCGAAGGGCTACAAAACGATCGGCTGTCATCCGACGTGCTGCACGGTTCCGGTCGGAGAGAATGCTCCGGAACGTGCGGGGCGCTGGACGGGGACGGGGAAGAGTGAATGCGGATTGCATCAGGTTCAGATTCGGCGACCGTCGCAGGACTTTAATATTTAACGGATTTCACGCAGAGGCGCAGAGTTCCGCAAAGGCGCAAAGAACGGCTAAAGAGCCGCGCGCACAAGCAAGCGGCAATGACTGGTCGGGAGCCACGATCTTGGCCGCTTGCTTGCGCGCGCGGCTCTTGTTCAGGACTGAACGGTTACTTCAATTTCAATATTTTCAAGGAGATGAGCACATGCGGACGAATGTTTTGGGTTGGGTGGTGCTGTCCGTGTTGGTGGGATCGTTGGCGTGGGCGGATGAGTGGCCGCAATTTATGGGGCCTCAACGCGATGGCGTGTGGCGCGAGGATGGGATTCTGGAAACGTTCCCGGCGGCTGGGACGAAGGTGCTGTGGCGGACTCCGATCGGGATGGGCTATGCGGGGCCGGCGGTGTCGGGTGGGCGTGTGTATGTCGCGGATCGGAAGCTGGCGACGGGGGCTGTGTTTCCGGCGAGCGGGTTTCAGAAGGGCGAGATTCGTGGGACTGAACGCGTGGTGTGTTTGAACGCGGCGGATGGAAAAGAAGTTTGGAAGCACGAGTACGATTGTCCGTACAACGTTCAATATTCGAGCGGACCGCGGACGACTCCGGTGGTGTCGGGCGGGAAGGTTTACACGCTGGGGACTGAAGGCAATTTGTTTTGTTTGGACGCTGAGAAGGGAACGGTGATCTGGTCGCATGAATTCAAGAAGGAGTTGACTGTCACATCGCCGATTTGGGGCTTTGCGGCGTCGCCGATGATTGATGGACAGAAATTGATTTGTCTGGCGCGCGGAAATGGCAGCACGGTGATCGCGTATGACAAGGATACCGGGAAGGAATTGTGGCGCGCGTTGACGGCTCAAGAGCCGGGCTATTGTCCGCCGGTGATTTATGAATTGAATGGCAAGCGGCAGTTGATTGTGTGGCATCCGGAGTCGGTGAACGGATTGAATCCGGAGACGGGCGAGGTCTATTGGACTCAGAAATTTCAATTGCGATCAGGCTTGTCGGTGCCGATGCCTCGCGCGTTGAAATTCGCGGATGGAAGCGACGGGTTGTTTGTGACGGCGTTTTACAATGGTCCGATGATGTTGAAATTTACGACTGGGACGGTACAGCCGGCGGTGTTGTGGCGGGGTGAGAGTATCAGCGAAAAAAAGACGGACGGGTTGCACAGCATTATGCCGACGCCCTACATTGACGGCGGATTTATTTACGGCGTGTGCAGCTACGGGCAGTTGCGGTGTTTGAATGCCGAGACGGGCAAGCGGGTGTGGGAGAGTTTTATTGCGACGGGCGGACCGTACCCGAATCCGGAAGGCGTGCGCTGGGGGAATGCGTTCATCATTCGGAATGGTGACCGCGTTTTTTTGCCGAACGAAAAAGGCGATTTGATCATCGCGAAGTTGACGCCGAAAGGGTTCGAGGAAATGAGCCGGGCGCATATCATCGAGCCGGACAACAAGTCGCCAGGGCGGCAAGTGGTGTGGTCACATCCGGCGTTTGCGAACCGGTGTGTGTATGCGCGGAATGACTCCGAGATTGTGTGTATTTCGCTGGCGAAATAACAGCGAACAGATTTCACGCAGAGGTGTAAAGGATCGCAGAGGCGCAAAGAACGGCGAAGAAAAGATAGAGAAAAAAAGAGCCACAACCGACTCGGGGAAATGAGTTAGTTGTGGCTTTTTTTAATGGCTTTGAAACGGGTTACACGCCGTTTTGGGAGCGGGCTTTTTGGGGGCGGATGCGGATCATTCTGGGGTTGGTGTTGTATTCTCCGGTGACCGCGTCGATCTCGCTTTGCGTGTATCCGTCGGTGTTGATTTTGGCGAGGACAGTGTCCATGAACTGTTCAAAGCGGTCCACATTTTTGGAGCCGACGACGCTGTATTCGACTTTTCGACCGACGGATTCGACGGTGTCGAGGTCGGTGACTTGAGCAGTGGCGACCATCGACATCAACATCGCGGCAGCTGCGAAGCGCGCGAGCGGATGGGTGATGGGGCGGAGCATGAGCAGCTTTTGGCGAATCGGTTTGATCTGCGCGGCGGCTTCGAGAGTCCGCTCGAAGAGGCTGGCAGGTGCTTTCGTGCGGCTTAACGCGGCGACGGCGCGCCCGGTCTTGCGCAGTTCTGCGTTCAGCCAGTCAGTGTTGTGGTCGTTCATGATGACCTCCTGACAACCCAGCCTGTGGGTCCAAATGGGACCGATAGGATGGATTGGACACATGTGTTGCACGGACAAAATACGTTCACGACTCTGTTACATTTTGCTCGGTCAGCGCCAAAAAGTGGCGATGACCGGGGTGTTTCAAACTGGTTTCGCCCCCGCGATTCTCGGGCGCAATTTTCATGCCTTGGACAACAATACGTTCAAGCGCGTCAAGGCGGCGTGCAAGCGGCTCTTAATTGTTCCCAGCGGCGCACTCAAGGCGTCGGCGGTTTCCTGCAAGGTCATGTCGTTGAAGAAGTGCAGCAGCACGACTTCACGTTCCAGCGCGGTCAGGCGATCAAGAGCGCGGCGGATTTTGGCTTCTTCATCACGCCGTTCTGCTGCGTCGCCGGGATTTTCGTGCAGCGAAACAGGGTCGAATGCTGCGCGTTCTCCGTCGTCGTCTGTACCGCTATTGTCGAGCGTCACTTCACAGCGGACTTTGCGTTTTCGAGCATCGTCTCGCACCCGGTTCACGGCGATGGCGGTGATCCAAGGCTTGAACGATTTCTTGGCATCGAACGTTGCAGCGGCACGCATCGCATTCAGAAATGTGTCCTGAAAAAAGTCTTCCGCGCGGTGTTCATCTCCTCCGGCCAAACGCACCAGCAAGCCGTATAAAAAATCTTTGTACCGTCCGATCAAGTCTCCCAGCGCATCGCGGTCGCCCTTCGAAGCGCGTGCGAATAACACTTCGTCGCTGGCCTCGGTCGTCTCGGCCTGAGCGCGCGCCCGAGTAGCGGGGGCGGGCATGAGTCCCGAAGCGGTGAGCGGCACGGCGGACGTCATGGAGTTCCTCCCATCGTCATTCGTCATTACGGTTCACTTCGCTAAAGGGTTCGGCGGAATCTGGACGCATCTTTGATTATAAACAAAATAAGCGCGGGTGCGTTACTGGAAAATTGAACGGATTCAGGGGCGAGAGAATTGAGTGCCAGCAGTACGCGTCGTGAGTTCAGAATTTAGTACGGTTCTTGAATGCGGGGATTGATGTCTTTGGTGGTAGAGGTGCCGGTGATTTGAGTTTCTGGAAGTTGGAAGAAGCGACTGGCGACTCCGTTCCTGACACGGCCTTGGAGGTTGCCTGCGTAGACGAGAGCGCGCGGCGTTGAGTTGTTTCCGGGGAAGACGGCGAGAGCGATGCGCTGGTATTTGAAGACACCTTTGAGATCGCAGCGACCGAGTCTCGGGTCGCCGGTGCGGTCGAATTGAGCGGTGGTGATTTTGACGGTGACAAACGGGCCGCTGGCTGTGACGGTGATGTGCGCTCCGGAGACTGTTCGTCCGGAGAATGTTTTTCCGGGTCCGAGGACGATGTTGACGGTGTCGGTCGTGGCACTGTTGTTCGCGGCGACGCGTTCGAAATGGTTGCGGTTGTAAGCGAAAACGATGCGGTCTCCAACGACCGCGACGGCTCCGTTAGGATCTTTGAACGTGGCGGAGATGCTATCTGAATTGTTAAATCCGTCGCCGGCTTCTTCGGGTGGAATTTGTTTGAGGTACGTGACGGGCAGCGTGGGCAACACGGTGGCTCCGACGATAATCGTGTCTTCAGCCGTCGCGGGGAGTCCCTGATCGTCGGTGACTGTCGCTCGGACGCGATAGAGGCCGGGTTGCGTGTACGCGTGGGTCGTGGAACCGGTGATGCCGGTGGCGGTCGAGCCGTCGCCGAAATCGAATGATTGGTTGGCGAAGGTGGTCACGCCGGTTTCGGGATCGGTGGCGTTGGGCTTGAGTGTAATGATCTGGTTGACGGCGGGCACGAAGGTGTCGGCTGAGAAACCGTCGGTGACGGGCGGAAGATTGTCGGACCCGAAGACGCAACGAAAGACGACGCCGTTGCCTGTGGTTCCCAGCGGCGGCTGACCGCGAACGTCGCGAGGCGTGACGAGCATCAGATAATGGCCGAGCACGGAGGGCTGGACTTTGGTGCCGAGTGTGCGCGTGATAACGCTGCTGCTGAGGCCTTTGGCGATGCCAGTGCGGCCAGACAACTCGGCTTCGCAAAATGGAAAGCGCTCGGTGTTGCTGGTGGCTGTCCACGAGTAGCGGACGATCTGCCCGGGGCGGATGAATTCGCCGGGCGACCTAGCGACTGCTGGAGCGATGCGCAGGCGCGCGGTCAGACTGCGGATGTCGAAAATAAGATTAGCAGAATTGCCAGTCAAGCCGCGCGATTCGGGCTGAAATTGAAGGACCTCGGTGTTCCCTGCTTGCTTCGTAAAAACTTGTGCGGAGAGCAGACCGATGTTGCCATCGAATCCGATGATCTTCAAGAACGTGGGCGTGGACGGCAGCATGCTGATGGTGAGTGTCTGAAATTGCGGATCGTAGGCGCGGATGATGCGGTCGACTTTGGCGCCTTCGTAAACGACGGCGGTTTGGTCCCAGGAAAATGGCGTATCGAGATCGCTGGCTCGCGGCGAGAGAGCGGGCGTGAGTGTTGGCGGCGGGAGCGTGATCGCGTGGTTGGGAAATGACGGTGCGAGTTCGGCGGCACGCAACGTCAGGGCGCTTGATAACACAAGAGCGATGACGCGGAGCAGGGACGACGGGGACGAGATAGAGCGGATCATAAAGTCTCTTCAAACTCGGGTAAACGTTCTTGCAACGACTTCGATTTGTGCCGATTTCAAAAAATTAGTTGCTATTCATTTTCTATTTTCGTTTAACACATGAGCACTCGCCGATTCAGCCCCGAAGGGGCGGCTTAATGTAGCCCAGGGCGTAAGCCCTGGGTTTGGACGTTAAGTGATTTGATAGCCCCAACGGGGCGGCATAAATTATTTCGGCGTTCGATTCGCCGAAAATCTATACCGCCCTTTCAGGGCTCCAACGTATCGCTCAACGTTTCCCAGGGCTTACGCCCTGGGCTACATTATGTCGCCCCTTTGGGGCTGGCTGTGGAACACGCTGACGGATCAAGACGCTGCACACAACGATTCAAACGGATAGACGCCGAAATGAGCGAACCCTTTGGAAATTTCCAAAGGGTTCGCGTGATGGCTGCAAAGTAACGGATGACTGAATTAGCGTCCGCCGCCCGGGGGTTCATCCTTGGGGCGCTTAAATGCGCCTTCAGTGTCTTCAGGATTTCCCGGCAACGACGTGTAGGCCGTGACATAGTTTACGAGTGGCGCGTTGGCCAAGAAGGGCGGAATCACGCGCTGATGTGTTTCGGGATCGTAGCTGCCTTTGAACAAGACGACTCCGACGATGGTGGCCGTGTAAAGGTAGATGCCAGCGGTGAGCGTCAAAATCAAGGTCATGATCGGATGCGACGTTCGAGCCGACGCGGCGGCTTGAGCGCGCTTTTGGACGCTGCTCTGACTGGTCGCGCTGACAGCGGCGCGGACACGGCTCATGGCAGGCGCGTTCATAACGCCCGAATCAGCGATGCGGCCCGACGGAACTTTTGTGCGACCCGACGATGTCGTTGTTGTTGCAGATGCGACGGGAATCGGCGAGAGAGCCGACGCGGTTGCACTAGCGGTATCGATGTCAATGCCTTGTTCGACGACCGTCTGGTTGCCGGTTTCGAGTTCGGCATCGACAACGGTGACTCCACCGCTGACGGCTGTTTGAGACGCGGTGACGTTCTGCGTGTTCGATGCGGAGTCTGATTCAGCGGGCGCGAGTTCGAAATCTTCGAGAATAATTTGGTCGGAACTGGTGCTGGTGTCGACGACAGGCGCGGGGGCCGGAGCGACTTTGGGCGCACTGGTTTTCGGGGTGAATGTTGCGGCAGGGCGAATCGCCGGAAGATTGCGGGACGAACCCCGGGGCGATTTGTTGGACGCGACAGTCGGAAGAATTCCGCTGCCAGCTTTCGTTTTCGGCGCACCGGCGGGAGCGATAATCGCGGGGTCGGATTTCTTCTCGGGCTTGAGGCCGACGACGTCATCGCGTCGGAATTTCATAGTCCCCGCTGAGCGAAACGCGCGCAACGAACCACGGGCGACCATAGTCTGCAAATCTGTTTCATTGACGCCCAGCAGCGACATGGCTTCGCGTGCATCCAGCAATTCACCGTCACTCATTTGGCACACCCTTATTAGACTATATTAGACTGTTGAGTCTTTGCGACCGATCAAAATTGGACCTGCCGATTCAACCGGCCTACGCGACATCATGCGGGGTCCGGGACTGCGTCGTACTGATCAAAAAAGTTTGTGAGAACAGGATAATCATTTTCACAAAGAGTGCAAGCACCGTCCGAAAAAATCGGGACGAACGATGCAAAAATTGTTATCGACGCAGTGTCTCGTAGTGGTCGCGACTACTTTGTCGGCGCATAGAATTCTCTGAGCGCATCAAGGTAAGTCCAACCATTGGCTCCGAGTTTCTTGCCTTCGGTGTCAATTAATTCGACATCGTACTTGTAGCTGCGCGCACCACTCAAGCCGAATTTGCCGCCGGCTTGAGAGCGATAGATCATGATGTTTTGTTTCTTCGTATCGACCAACACAACGCGCTCGGAAGGGTTGTTGATCGCGCCGACCATAATTCCATTCGTGCCCCATCCGCCCCCTTCGTCGGCTGCGTTGGCGAGCTTGGAATGACTGTTCAAGTAGTTGCTCGTGAGGAGGACGAGGATGACGGCGAGCAATCCGTTTGTAATCCATTGTGACTTCGTAGTATCATTCATTGTAGTATTCCTTTGAAATTATGCGATGTAAACAAATTACTTCTTTTTGATTTTGGCGATAAAATCTTCAATCTTGATCTTTAATTCGTCACCATACGTCTTTGCTTGTTCGCGAGAAACACCGTTACCGCCTTCTATAATTACACCTTTAAGGCCAATGCTGCCATCGACTACATCCGTATCATAATCAAATTTTCGAGCCGCTTCGAGGCGCAGTTTATCGCCGGTGACGTTGTAAACACAGATCACTTGTTTGTTGGTATCGACCAGAAAAAACTGGCTGCCGTTACCACTCTGAATCGATGTGAACAAATAACCGGGCGCGGCACTGATCAGGTTCGCCTGCGCTTTGCTCATCGTGAGCGGGTACTCGTTGCGCGGAGTCGTGACGATCAACCCGAGCACGCATGCAATGGCGGCGAGCAGAGCGAAGCGTGTCCACGTAGCTGCGCGATTTAAAAATGTTGGGCTTTCGGACATGGTGATCTCCCTGATGGTTGGGACTGAACTATCTACATAATATAAGACGAAGACGGTTTTTACTTTATTGCATGATTTCAAATTTTAGATGTTTTTCGAAATGGGCGCAAGAGAAAAAAGTGCTGAATGGTGGATTTCGGAGACATGCGCAGGAGTAGCGCCGCTGTCCCCTCTCCCCTCGGGGAGAAGGGAAACAAAATCCCAAACTTCTAATTCAATCCGAGTTGCATACTTCCTAGCGCGATGCCACATAACTCACGCTTGTTTCTTTGTACGAAATTAGTCATCCATTTTCAACAAATTGACGATCCGCTGCAGGTCATCGGTTGAGAAAAATTCGATCAATATCCGGCCTTTTCGCAAACTTTCTTCAATACTGACGCGCGTTCCAAAATGCTCGCGAAGGCGGCGTTCCAATTCCTGGACTTCAGCCGACGGCAAACGCGTCCCCCGCGAGGGCTTTTCGCGTGGCGTTTTCGATGATGAAAACGCTCCGAGTCCCGCAGGCTTTTCCTTATCAGAACGTCCATCGGATTCCGGTTTCAGCGTATCAATTGTCAGTCGTTCGAGGTCTCGAACCGTGAGATTCTCCGCTTGAGTCTTAGCCGCAAAGTGCGACTGCAGTTTTGCGTCCGGCAGCGAAAGCAGCACTTTCGCGTGGCCTTGCGTCAATTTCCGATTTCGCAACGCGTCGAGAACGGATTGAGGCAGATCGAGTAATCGAATAGAATTGGTGATGTACGTGCGGCTTTTTCCAAGACCGTTAGCGATTTGGTCGTGCGTCAAGTTGAATCGCGACGCCATCTTTTCGTACGCTACCGATTCTTCGATCGGATTCAAATTATCGCGCTGAAGATTTTCGACGAGAGACAGCAACAGAATATCGCGTTCGTTGAAGACAGATTTGATGACAATCGGAATGGTCGTCAACCCAGCGATCTGCGACGCGCGCCAACGGCGTTCGCCCGCGATCAATTCGTAGCGCGCTTCGCCCACGATCTCTTCTGGCTTCAGCGGTCTGACGACCAGCGGCTGAATTAAACCTTGCGCTTTGATCGAATCGGCGAGCTCGTTCAACGCGACGGGATCGAAAACCGTACGCGGCTGATCCGGATTCGGCCGCACAGATTGGACCGAAACTTCAGCCGTCGTGACCGTCGCTGGTGCGGACGGAGTAGTTTGCCCGATTTCTGATGGAGCCGCTGCATCCGGCAAAGGAGTAGTGGCGGCCAACAGCGCACCCAGCCCACGCTTCGGACGATTGTTCTGATCCATGATGAAGTTGTCCTTGTTGAGTGAATATCGATGACTACTGTACCGAGATGTTTCAGAAGGTCAAGACTTGAATTCTGAATGTTCCACGTGGAACATTGAAAATAATTGACTCTCGCAAAGGCGCAAAGACGCAAAGAACAGCAAAGCAATGTGGCAGTAACAATGTTCCACGTGGAACATTCACTGTTTCCCGTTCCCACACAATCACATTGTGCTCAAATACCAATGTTCCACGTGGAACATACTTACTTGCCCACATTAGTTGTTCTTTGTGTCTTTGCGTCTTTGCGAGAGACTTTGACTACAATGTTCCACGTGGAACATTCGTCACGCTCGATTTTGATGGACTATTCCCCCGCTCCATTGTAAACTTCACGCATGAACCCAAATCAGATGAAAACCACCTCCCCAGTCGTCTTGATCACAGGCGCGTCTTCCGGCATAGGCGCAGAGGCAGTCGATGTCTTCGCAGCCGCTGGATACGATGTCATCATGGCCGCTCGCCGCCTGGACCGCTTGATTCAACATTCTGATGCATTGAAAACGACTTATCCGAACCAGCGCATCGTCCCGTTGGAATGCGATGTCTGCTCCGACACATCGGTTGAGCAACTCTTTGTTACTGTTCAAAAAGAGTTCGGTAAGCTGAATGTGTTGGTTAATAATGCCGGATATGGTGTCTACGGCTCTGTCGAAGAGACGTCCATCGCGACCTATCAACAGAATATGGAAACCAATTACATCGGTGCGATTCGGTGCACTCAACGCGCCCTGCCCCTCTTAAGGGAAGCAGCGAAGGCCTCGAAAGCGCGGTGGGGCGCCACGATTGTGATGGTCAGTTCGATAGTCGGACGCCGAGCGATGCCTCGTTTGTCGTCCTACAGCGCAACCAAATTCGCGATGGAAGCGCTATCAGAATCGTTACGCGTGGAACTCCATGACGAACGAATCGCCGTCTCCGTGGTCAATCCTGGAGCCACAAAGACCGAATTCG
This sequence comes from Planctomycetota bacterium, assembly GCA_037129555.1. Classification (GTDB taxonomy): domain Bacteria; phylum Planctomycetota; class SZUA-567; order H5-PLA8; family H5-PLA8; genus JANXLS01. Next base: position 972 of record JBAXUS010000114.1, on the reverse strand, counting down.
GCGACTCAGCCGTCGGCAATCGCCCCAGTTCGTTCCTGTCGTTTGAACGAGGAATGGCACCAAAAGAAGTTGCAGAAGTGATTTTGAAAGCGGCAAAAGGCTCTACTCGGAACCAGTATTTGACGCTACCAGGAAAGCTAGGCGTCTTCGCTCAATGGCTTTCGCCACGATTATTGGATTGGGCAATGCTGCGAACGTGGCGAAATGGGTAGAACCGCGAATGTTCCACGTGGAACATTTGCCTGTTAAGTCTCTCGCAGAGACGCAAAGGCGCAAAGAGCAGCAAAAGAAGAGAAATGCACAAAGTGAATGTTCCACGTGGAACATTCAAACGTTCGCCTCAATCCCATTCTTCCTTTGCCGTTCTTTGCGTCTTTGCGCCTCTGCGAGAGAAATCCGTTCAAGCGCCCAAACCACGCGTTCCCGTATCGATTCATCGTCATCGTGAAGGCACGAATTCAGCGCTTCCACGCACGACTGCTCCCGTCCATTTCCCGCAGCTGTTATCGCCCCGAGTCTCAAGCCCTTTACGCCTGTACGTCGAAGTGTGCTCGACACGAACCGCCGATCAAATTCCGCGCGATCCATCGTAATGCACTCCGCCAGCGTCATCGATTGCCACGGTAAAGGCTCTGCAAGTTCAGCATCAGCTTCAGCCATCCGCCGCGGTGAATTGAACGGGCAAACCTCCTGGCAGATGTCGCACCCAGCCGCCCATTTGCCCTGCTGCTCCCAATACTCGCGCGGCGTGTTCCCGTTGAATTCAATATTGTACGTCACAAGGCAGCGCGACGCGTCCAATACCCCGGGTGCCGTCAGCGCCTGAGTCGGGCAAGCGTCCATGCAGCGACGGCACGTTCCGCAGTGAAATGGTTCCGGCGCATCCGGTTCAGGCGAGCAATCGAGGATCATCTCAGCCAGCAACATGTACGAACCTTTGCGCGGATGGATCAAACACGCGTTCTTCCCCAC
>JBAXUS010000113.1:0-20021 GCA_037129555.1 Planctomycetota bacterium | reverse complement strand
CTGAATCAGAAGCTGGTGGGGGTTGAGGGGGCGGAGCCGATACGGCAGATAATATAGAAACGGTTTCCTCATCTTCCGTTGACAGAATCCAAAATTTCAACACACTGGAACCATGGCGACTCTGGTTACTCTCGACACGCTGGCCCGCTATCTCGACCGCGACGAATGGCGTTATGACATGGACCCTGAGGGCTCGTGCATTCGCACGGGATTTCGGGGCGACAATGCGACGTATCGCGCGATGATTCTCTTCGATTCCGAGAAGGCGCGCGTGCGCTTCATCGTTCCGAATTATTTGAATCTCCTCAAAGTTCGTGACAAAGGCAAAGTGCTTGAGCGGCTGATGGAACTGAACATGCAGTACATCCTGCTGAAGTTCGGTTACGACCCCGCAGACGGCGAAGTGCGCGCGGAAATCGACGTGCCGGTCAACGATACGGATCTGAGTTACGAAGGGTTTCGACGCTGCCTGTATTGTCTGCTGACAGCCGCCGACGAAGAGTACCCGGAGATGACGCGCTTGATGTGGGGCAAGGATGGCAAGCCGCCGCCGAAGAAAGCTGTGAACCCGTTTGAAGACAGCGGCTCGGATTTGGACGACGAGCCACCTCTCGATGGCGGCAAGACGATTCGCAAGCCGCGCATTTAAACGCAGAGCCGAATTCCGATTCGGCTCTACTCGTATTACAAGTCTACGCGTTCAAAGATGTGAACGCTGCATGGAACGCTTTCGCGCAGCGTTTCAACGCCTTGCGATCCATCGCCAGATTCACAAATGCCGCTTCAAATTGGCTCGGCGGAAAGTACACGCCGTGCTCCAACAACGCGCGGAAGAATGCCGCGTAGAGTTTCCCGTCGGCATTTTTGGCTTCAGCGAAATCATTGACCGGGCCTTTGCAGAAGAACAGCGTGAACATGCTGCCGACGCGGTTGATGCAGATGCGCTCGGACCAACCGGCTGTGTGCGCAGCGGACAGAAGCGATTGTTCAAGTTCCGCCGAAATCGATTCGAGTTCTGCATACACACCCGGCTTCGCGAGCGCTTTCAACGTCGCGATGCCCGCGGCCATCGCAAGCGGGTTGCCCGAGAGCGTTCCGGCCTGATACACTGGGCCCAGCGGCGCGACACAATTCATGATCTCGGCTCGCCCGCCGTATCCAGCGCACGGCAGCCCCCCGCCGATGATTTTGCCGATTGTGGTCATGTCAGGTTCAACGCCGTACTGCTGCTGCGCTCCGCCGCGCGAGACGCGGAATCCGGTCATAACTTCATCAAGGATCAGCAGCGTGCCTTCCGCTTTCGTGAGCGCGCTCAGCTCCTTCAGGAAATGGTTCTGCGGAATCAAAACGCCCGCATTGCCGACGACGGGTTCGACGATCACGGCGGCGATTTCGCCTTTGTTCAATTCGAAGAGTGCTCGGATCGCGGGCAGATCATTGAACGGTGTCGTCAGCGTGTTGCCCGCGCTTTGTGCCGGGACGCCAGCAGAATCGGGCAAGCCGAACGTTGCGACGCCGGAGCCAGCTTTGACAAGAACCGCGTCTGACGCGCCGTGAAAACAGCCTTCGAATTTGATGATTTTGCTGCGCCCGGTGAAGCCGCGCGCGACGCGGATGGCGTGCATGCAGGCTTCAGTGCCGGACGAACAGAAGCGCATTTTTTCAATCGCCGGGAATGCTTTGCGAACAAGGTCGCCGAGCGTCGATTCGATCTCCGTCGGCGCACCGTAACTGAAGCCGCGCTTAGCTTGCTTGCGCACGGCGGAGATGACGTCTTTGTGGCCGTGCCCGAGAATCATCGGCCCCCACGAACCGATGAAATCGACGTAGCGATTGCCATCGATGTCACGCAGCCACGTGCCAGTTGCGGAATGGACAAAGAAGGGATCGCCGCCGACACTGCGCCACGACCGGACGGGCGAGTTCACGCCGCCTGGGAAGAGTTCAGACGCCTTCTTGAAGGCCTTCGATGAGCGAGTGGTTTTGCGGGATGAGGATGGTTTTGATTGGGTGTCGTGGGCCACGGTGTTTGAATCCGAAAAAGGTGATAAGGTGATGATGTCTGATGCTGGGTTTAGAACGGTTGCAATAATTGAAACGAAGATCGTCAAATTCGCATTACTCTATGGCGAGAAACCACCCTTCTATGGCTTCTCGTAAATTTGCTTCTATTTCGTCCAGCGTTTCGCCTTGTGTCATACATCCCGGCAAGGCGGGAACTTCGGCCCAGAATCCGCCTTCTTCGGCGGGGTGAATCACAGCTTTGAGTCGCATCGGTGTCATCGCTCCAATCGTGATGTAATTCTATCTAAATTGCCTTCCTATGCCAGAGGGAATGCGTCTACTCCAACGCCTTCTGATAACTCTCCCGCGTCAGCCGCGCCGTTCGTTCCCACGTGAAAAACGTCGCACGGTCCAACCCTTTGGCGCTCATCTTTTCGCGTTCAGCGGAGTTGTCGACAAGCAGCTCTTCAAAGATTTCGCGCAGCGGCAGAAACGGTTTTGTTTGGACGTAAGGAAAGATTCGCGCGGCACTGCCGCAGACTTCCTGCAACGCCGGATCGGAGCTGGTGACGACAGGGCATCCACAGGCCATCGCTTCCAAAACCGGCATGCCGAATCCTTCGACCAATGACGGCATCACGAACAAGTCGGCCAGCGCATACATCACCGGGAGCGCGGCGGGTTCGACGTAACCGGTGAAGAGAATGAAGTCCTGTGCGCCGTGCTGGATGACCATGCGCTCAATGTTCTCACGCCCCCAACCTGGTTGGCCGGCGATGATTAGTTTGTGCGGAAATTTGCGGTTCATTTTGGCCGCGAAAAACGCGCTGATCAACAGCGGCAGATTCTTCTTCGGCTCGATATTGCCGACGAACAAGACGTAGTGCTCGGGCAGTTTCAAGACGGATCGAGCGGCCTTCTTTTGCGCCTCGTTTGCAAACGGTTTGAACTCCGGCCCAACGCCCCACGGAATGACATCAATGCGTTTTTCGTCGGCTTCTTTCACGCTTCCCAACAACGCTTCTTTGCTGGCGATGCTGGGAACGATGATCCGCCGCGCCGTCTTGGCACTGCGTGGGATTAAGCGGCTTTGAATCTTTGCGCTGCCCGGAGTACAAAAAAGCGGATGGGTCAGCGCGATGGTATCGTGGATCGTGACGACGCCGGGCTTCGTCAGCATGAATGGCAGCGCGTAGGTCGGCCCATGCAGAACGTCGCAATTGTCCGCGTATGTTTTGCCTTGCAGACGGAAATTGCGCCACAACGTCCGGACACTCCGCCAGCGTCCGGGAAACCAGACTTTTCGAATGATCAAACCGGAGTCAGGCGTTGCGTTGGTTTCTGAAGTCGTGGGGAAGGGCGGGCCTTTAAAATCGCGCGGAACATACAGCACGATTTCGTCCTGGGGCGAATGCGTTCGCAGGGCCGTGACAAGACTGGCGAGCGAGCCTTGGATGCCCGCGTAGTTTCCGAACAAATGCAGACCGTCGATGCCTATGCGCATGGGATGCTCAACGGGCGAACGGACTATTTGTCATTTGGTATTTGTCATTTGGCATTTGTCATTTTGATATCCTCCAGCGCAGGGAGTGCTTCAAATGACAAATCACAAATGACAAATCACAAATGACAAATGCTGTTGCCGTGGTTTTGACTCAAGAATTAATCATACCGCTCATAATGGATCTGCTCCTTCGTCATGCCGACCTTTTCCAGTTCCGCGACGCTGGCTTCAATCATCGGAGTCAGTCCGCAGATGAAGGCCTTCGTGTTCGTCGGATCGGAGATGTTCGTGGCCAGATGCGATTGAACATAGCCCTTTTCGCCGGTCCATGTTTCAGGATGGCGCGGGCGGGAGAGCGTGAAGACGGCTTTGAAATTCGGGTGCTTGGCGGCCAGTTCCCGAAACTCCTGTTCGTAGACCAAATCGTCTTCGTAGCGAACTCCGAACACGAGCGTGATGTTTCGCGTCACGCCGATGCTCAGCATGTGCTGGATCATGCCCCAGAACGGTGCGATGCCGGTGCCTGCCGCGATGAAGACGGTGTCGTAATCCACGGGTTCGTGCGCAATGAATTTGCCGTGAGGACCGCGCAGATCGATTTTATCTCCGACTTTCTTGTCCCATAACAGCGGTGTGAAGGCTCCGCCCGGGACAAGCTTGATGCAGAATTCGAGGAAGTTCGTTTCTTCCGGCGCGGACGCGATCGAATACGAGCGAATCAATTCCTTCGTCTTGCCCGGATTTTTGGGGTCGGGCATCGGCGTCAGGAATTGAATGAATTGGCCGGCGATAAACGGCATGATGCGGTTGAAACCATCCAAGGACAAACGGAAGAGCCGGACGTCAGGCGTCGGCTGCACAATCTCGTCGAACGTGGCTGTGTAGCGCTTGGGCTTGGCGTCTGGAGTGGCTCCTTCGCGCGGGGACCACATCTTGGGTGCTGCTTTGGGAAGCGGCGGTGGCAATTTCGGATCCAATGATCCTAAGGGTACTGCCGGCCTGGATTCACTCATTCCCGATCATCCTCTCTTTCTTGATATGTCCGGTCAAAAATGCACATTACCGCAATGATAAGGAGTATTCAAGCTCCAGTGAGGTTACTCGCATCCGTGATTTGAAAAGCATCGCCACCTTATTATGGTAGACGTTGAAATCGATCAGTCTGATCGTAATCCATTTGGAGGGCATTCATGAAAATTTCATCGATTCAAATTGGCATGCCGCAAACGTATGAAGACGTTGATTCCAAAGGTAAAAAGCGCACATGGACTACGGCGATTTTTAAAGAGACAGTAGAAGGCCCTGTGTGGACGACGACGGTCGGGTTCCGTGGTGACGGTCAGGCTGACAAGCGCCATCATGGCGGAAGCGACAAGGCGTTGAACGCCTATTGCCGCGAACAGTATTCGCATTGGACGTCGGAGCTGGGCCTCGACGCTATGCCATTCGGCGCGTTTGGTGAAAACGTGACAATCGTCGGCGCGCTCGAAAGCGATGTGTGCATCGGCGATGTGTTCGAAGTCGGTGACGCGGTGCTGCAAATCTCACAACCGCGTCAACCCTGTGGAACGCTGGCTCGGCGTTGGAAGACGCCCGATTTGGTCGGCCGCGTCGAAAAACATGGATCGACGGGCTGGTATTTCCGGGTGCTATCGGAAGGCGAATTAATGGCAGGGGACGTGTTCAAACGCATCGAACGACCGCATCCGAAATGGACGGTGACGTTGGCGAATGAAGTCATGCATCACCGCCGCACAGACTACGTCGCCGCGCGCGAATTGGCGGCGTTGCCACCGTTGGCGGAGAGTTGGAAAGAAGCATTGGAACGTCGCGTTGCAGGGAAGGAATAAAGGAGCGTCTGTAAGCGCGGCATGCGGTGTATATAAAATAGATTGATTTCGCCCACTCTATGCTATTCAAGGTCGCGCCTGAATATGAAGACGTTTACGAAACTCCTCATCGCTACAACGGCCATTTTTGCTACTGTGACACACGCCGCCGATCTCGTTTCACGCTGGGATTTCGGTACCGAAGAAATCGCGCGATTGACTCCTCACGGTGGGGTTCATCGCGATGTTCCGGGACCACGTGCCCCGGAGTTTTTGGATTTCGACGCCGAGAATACAGCCGTTAAATTCGATGGCAGCGGTGCGCATTTTGTCTTCTCAGAAACCGCAGCGAATGGTCCCTACTCGTTCAAGAACGGCGACTCCATCACGCTCGAAGCTTGGGTGGACATCACCGAATCAAAAGATGGCGAGAATGTGTACGTCATCGGCAAAGGCCGCACGGGCGATCCGGCGTTTGCAAAAGACAATCAAAACTGGGCGTTGCGTCTTCGCAAATTGGACGGACTTGAGCACGTCAGTTTTCTATTCGCAACGCCACGCAAGGACCAGGCAAAAGGCAAAGATTCGCACTTTCATCGCTGGACGAGCAAGGCTGGATTCACGCCGGGAAGCGGCTGGCATCGCGTCGCGATCAGTTACACCTATGGCGAACCGGATAGCATTCGTGGTTGGCTCGACGCCGACCCCGCGGATGGCACGTGGGACATGGGTGGCGAAACACGCGACGCGCCGGTAGTCGATGACGACGCGATTTGGATCGCGTCCTCGATGGGCGGAAGTGCGTCGACCAGCTTTCGCGGATCGATTGATGCGATCTCAATTTATCGCGGCCTCGTTCCCGACGACGTAATGCGTGGACGCTGCCGCAAAGCGACGCCGACGGCTGTGAAAGCGCCCGCAAAAGTTGCAACAGTCGAGACCGCTCCATTCGCGACGATCTTACCTCCCGGCAAAGTCGTCGTAACATTGAGCGATGGACTGAAAGCGCATGACGCATTCCCGGCGCGCGACGACGAACCGAAGGCGTTGATGCGCTGGGAAACGGATCAGCTTCTTGTCCCACGCATGCCGATGAAATACGACGACTGGGGCATCCGACAATCGTGGAGCGGCCCGGCGTTATTGCGCGCGGAGGCAGAGATTTCATTGCCTCCGGGAAAGCACCGGCTGCTGTTCCGAGCGCGAGAAATGGGGCGTTTATGGGTCAATGGAAAAGTCATCGCGCGGACAAAAACACATTCAGGATCAGCGGATGGTTATCAGCCCGTCCCCGCCGTTTCAGAGCCACCGGCACCGGGAGTCCATCCGGCGGATTACGGCGACAAAGAAGCGTTCGGAGACGCGGAGATCGGGCCGGACGGGCGCTGCCACGTGGTGCTCGAAGCAATTCTCGGAGCCAAGAAATTCCGCGCCGAAACAGGCGAGTTGTGCGTGATGGTTCAGACCAGCGACGGAAAATCGTACGCGCTCGTCGAAGGAAAATTTGACGAATCAAAACGGATGAACGAGGACAATTGGAAAGCTGCGGCGTCACGCGCTGAAAAGGCGCTGTCGGATTTGGACGACGCCAATCGCTATGCCGCGTCTTCGACTCAAAACGCTTTCTGGGACAAGCGGCACATTGCCGGGAGACAGTGGACAGAGAAGCATCCGGCTGCAGTCGCGCCAAAATTGGACGGTGTGGCGCATCCCATCGACTCCTTTATTAACGCGCGTATTCAAACAGCGGTCGCAGCGTCAGCTGCGTCCAACGCGGAAGAGGCCAAGCACTTTTACGAGAAGGTTCTGCCCATCCTCAGTGAGAATTGTTTCCGCTGTCATGGTGACAAAGAAAAGGGCGGGCTGCGATTGAACTCGCGCGAAAGTGCGCTCAAAAGCGGCGCGTCAGGCAAGGCCGCAGTCGTCCCAGGGCATCCGGAAAAAAGCGACATGCTGGAGCGCATCACATCGAAAGACGAAGACGAGCGCATGCCCCCAACGGGCGAGCGGATCAAGCCAGAGCACGTCGCGATTCTCAACGCATGGATCAAAGCAGGCGCGTCGTGGCCAGCGCTGCGCGTGACGCCGGAGGAAGTCGCTCAGCCGCGCGTCGTGGACGACCCGGCATTTGTGCGCCGCGCGTATCTCGACGCGATTGGCGTCCCGCCGACTGAAGCCGAAGCTCGCGCATTCAGTGCGGACACGTCGGCTGACAAACGCGTGAAATTGATTGATCGGTTGCTGGCGGATGTGCGTTATCCCGATGCGTGGATGGGCTATTGGCAAGACGTGCTCGCTGAGAATCCGAACATTTTGAAACCCAGTTTAAACAACAGCGGCCCATTCCGCTGGTTCTTGTACGAATCGATGCGCGACAACAAAGCGTTTGATCGGATGGTGACGGAGTTGTTGATGTTGCGTGGCAGCGCGACTGAAGGAGGCAGTGCCGGGTTTGGAATGGCAGCCGACAACGATTCGCCGTTCGCAGCTAAAGGCCAGATCGTCGGCAGTGCGTTCCTGGGAATCGAATTGCAATGCGCGCGCTGCCATGATTCGCCCTATCACACGACCAAGCAACGAGACCTGTATTCGATCGCGGCGATGTTCGCACGCAAGCCGCTGACCGTCCCCAAAACGAGCACCGTTCCTGCCGCATTCTTCGAAAAGAAAGCACGCGAATCCTTGATCAAAGTGACGCTGAAACACGGCGAAGAATTGAAGCCGGAATGGCCGTTTGCAAAGACCTGTGGCGTCGCAGAAGGCGCAGACATTTCAGCGCTGATGCAAAAGCCTGACGACTCGCGCGAACGGCTCGCAGCGTTGATCACCGCTCCTCAAAATCAGCGCTTCGCCAGCGTGATCGTCAACCGCGCGTGGAAGCGACTGATCGGAGCCGGGATCGTCGAACCCGCTTACGATTGGGAAGGCCACGCGCCAAGTCATCCGGAATTACTCGCGTGGCTGGCGCAGGAATTTGTCGCGCACGATTATGATTTCAAACACCTCGTCCGAACGATCATGACGTCGCAGATGTATCAGCGTGAAGCGACAGGGCGTAATTTAAAGCTCGCGCCTGAACGCCGGTTTTTCGTTGCGCCTGAACGCCGGCGGCTCAATGCGGAGCAGATTGTCGATTCGCTTTTCGCCGCGTCTGGGAAAACAATTAACGTTGAAGAATTAACATTCGATCCGGACACGCGGAGTTCTGCCACGACGCTGACGAGCCTGGGCGTTCCGCGTCGGGCGTGGCAGTTTGCAAGTCTTTCGAACGAACGCGACCGGCCGAGTTTGTCGCTGCCGCGCGCGCAGGCGGTGATCGACGTCCTCGAAGCATTCGGCTGGTTCGGCTCGCGACAAAGCCCGCACACGGACCGCGAAACCGATCCCAACGTTCTGCAGCCGGGTGTGCTGGAAAACAGCACGATGAGTACGTGGATCACACGCGTTTCGGAGCGCAGCGAATTGGCCGAACTTGCGATCAAAGCGGAGTCGCCGGAAGCATTGGTGGACTCGATTTTCATGCGCTTCCTGAGCCGCCCACCCGCGAAAGCGGACCGCGAACGATTCGTGCAAGCGCTTGCTTTGGGGTTCTCAAACCGCATCATTCCAGCTGATCAAATCAAGGAGCCGTATGTACCAGTGCGGCTACCGAAGATCACGTGGTCCACGCATTTGATGGCCGAAGCGACGACGGTGAAACTTGAAATGGAACGCCGCGCGCGCCTTGGCGATCCGGCGGACCCGCGCTTGAATCCAGCGTGGCGTGACGTGTATGAAGACGTGATCTGGAGCGTTATCAACAGCCCTGAATTTGTTTGGATGCCCTAAATTATGAACAACGAATTTCTCTCCCGCCGTCAGTTTATTGCAGGCACCGCCGCAGCAATGGCCGCATCACGATTGCGCGCGGACGAACCGGCGAAGATCATCAAAGGCAAAGCTGAGCACTGCATTTTCATCTGGCTCGGTGGCGGCATGTCGCACATTGACACATTCGATCCGAAGCGGCGCGGCGACCCCGCGAAAAAGTTGGCCGGGTCGTATTACGATTCCATCGACACAGCGGTCAAAGGCGTGAAAGTCTGCGAGCATCTGAAAGGCATCGCACCGCTGATGGACCGCATTACAGCTGTGCGCACGATTCATCACGATGTCATCGATGAACACGCCGCCGCTGTGAACCGCATGCACACGGGACGCGTTGTGAGCGGCACCGTCATTTATCCGTCGGTCGGTTCGATCATCGCGCACGAACGCGGCGCGGCTGCGGACGGCGCGCCTCCTTATGTGTTGATCGGCTACCCGAACGTGACGCGCGGCCCGGGATTTTTGGGATCGCGTGATGGCTATTTGTATCTGACGGACACGAGCCAGGGTCCAGCAGGCCTGTCACGCGCACCGGACGTCTCGAACGAACGGCAGTTGCGTCGCGAAGCGTTTTTGACGCAGACACGCGAGAGTGCTCAGGCGCGTTTGGGAGACGACAGTCGAGTTCGCGATTATGCTGCCGCGATTGAACAGAGCTTGAAACTCAGCGGCCCGGAGTTCACGCGCGTCTTTAAACTCGACGAAGAGAAAGCCGATTTGCGCAAAGAATACGGCGGCGAATTTGGCCAGCGCTGTCTGCTCGCGCGGCGCTTGATCGAGCGCGGCGTACGCTTCATCGAAGTCTCGCACAATCTCAATTTCTTGAACGGAACCGGCTGGGACGCTCACAACACGGGCATCAAGAAACAGCATGAACTCATCATCGAACTCGACATCGCCATGGCGGCGTTGATTCGTGATTTGGAAGCGCGCAAGATGCTCGATAAAACGCTGATCGTCGTCGCGACAGAATTTGGACGCCCGCCGGAATTTGACAGCGGTGGCGGACGCGGTCACCACGGGCAGGCGTTTTCGGGCGTGCTCGCGGGCGGCGGATTGAAGCACACTGGAGCACACGGTGTCACCGACGACCTCGCGCGCAAAGTCGTTTCGGATTCGTGCAGCGTTCCGGATTTCTTTGCAACGATTCATGCCGCGATGGGCATCGATTATTCGAAGTCGCTTTACGACGGGGACCGCCCCGTCCCGATCACGGATCGCGGGATGCCGATTGCAAAACTGTTTGGTTGAACCGCGAAAACGGCATTTTTTAACCGCGAATTGACGCGAATTTTCGCGAAAACGGCAACGGCTTTTGGGGACACCGAACGCGAAAACTAAATGTAGCACGGACTTTTAGCCCGTCACGCGGCGGCGGCTTTGGCGGCGGTTTTTGCTCGGCGGTTGATCATCCACAAACCGATTAAAATCAGTGCTGATCCGACGAACAAACGCCACGTCGGATGTTCGTTTCGAAAGATGATTCCGAGCGTCATGCCGACGACGGGAAAGACATAGGCGACGGTCGACGCGCGCGTCGGACCCCATAATTCAAGCAGTGCGAAAAAGCAGACGTAGGCTGCACTGACACCCAAAAATCCGAGCCAGCACAGAGCAAACCAGGTGAGCGGCAGGACGGGCATGCGCACCGGATATTCCATCACCAGCCATATGGGACACAGTGTGGCAAACGCGATCAAAAGTGTCATCGTCGCTGTCAGCAACGGCGGTTGTCCGCGCAAAAAACGCTTCGAATACACGTTGTTCAAGCCGTAGCACGTCGCGGCCGCGAGCATCGCGAGAATACCCGGCAGTGTCGTTTGCTTGCCGTTCGATTCCATTGTTCGGCTCGACAAAACGACCACTCCGCAGAAACCGCACATCAGTCCGATGAAACGCGGCAGCGATAATTTTTCGTCGTGAAAGCAGACGTGGGCAAAGAGCGTCGTGAAGAGCGGGACAGTTCCGTTCAGCACGGCAGAGAGGCTCGAATCAATGCGCGTCCCGGCCCATGAAATTAATGGAAATGGGAGTACCACATTCAAAAGCGCGGTCCCGGAAAAGAGCAGCCACAACCGAGGCTCGCGCGGAAGCTTCACCTTTTTAATGAGCAGAACAGCAAGAAGGCCGAGCAGTCCCAACCCAACGCGAATCGTTGCGACGGTCATCGGCGCGATATGCTCGTCCAAAGCAACGCCGATCCACATGAACGACGAACCCCAGACAAGGCTCAATGCAACAAACGCGGTTCCTGTTTTCCAATTCATTCCCTCCAGCTTAAGTTGAGATTGGAGTTCGACAACCTGGAAACAGCGAACATTTTTCCACTGGGACCAGGCCTTGGAATAAATAATTCCGTATCGTTCGTCACAAAATAGGATACCCGAGACTTTTATCGCGATATTTAGGTCATTTATGATGAAATTCTAGAAGCGGTACTTTTCAAATCGTCGAGACCGCGTTATCTTTGCGTTCATCAATTCTAACTCTTTCGTGCTGGGATGTGATCAGGGGTGCATCGTGAATTTTCAATTGTTAAAAACGTTGTGCGAAACGCCGGGGATTCCGAGTCGCGAAGAGCAGATGCGCAAGATTGTCATCGCTGAACTGCGGCCGTTGGTGGATTCGATTTCTGTCGATACGATGGGGAATGTGATCGCGATTCGCAAAGCCCGGAAGGCTGTCGCTCCTGGCGCGAAAACGCCGCGCGTGATGATCGCCGCGCACATGGACGAAATCGGATTCATCGTCAAGCATATCGACGACAAAGGCTTTATCCGTCTTAATCCCGTGGGTGGATTTGATCCGCGTGTGCTCGTCGCTCAGCGCGTGTACGTCCACGGCTTTACCGGTTCGACGCTGCTGGGTGTGTTGATGCCCGGGCAAAAACCGATTCACATGTTAACGCCCGAAGAAGCCGGGAAATCGCCCAAGCTCGAAGACTTGTATGTGGATCTCGGCATGCCGGCAGACCGTGTCCGCGCAGCGGTCGAAATCGGCGACATGGTCACGATGGCTCGAACGGCGGAACTGATGGGCGACACGGTTGTGAGCAAAACGCTCGATAACCGTCTTAGTGTGTTTGTGATGATTGAAGCGCTCCGCACCATCGGCGAGCACGCGTGTGATATTTACGCGGTCGCGACGACGCAGGAAGAAGTCGGATTGCGCGGCGCGACGACGGCAGCTTTCGCGCTCGAACCCGATATTGGGATCGCGCTGGACACCACGCTCGCCAACGATTTCCCCGGCCCGACGGATCCCGACCACGTGACGAAGCTCGGCCTCGGCACCGCGATCAAGATCATGGATTCGTCGCTGATTTGTCATCCGAAATTGGTACGGCATTTCCGCGATGTAGCCGATAAAAATGGGATTAAGTATCAACTTGAAATCCTGCCGCGAGGCGGGACTGATGCAGGCGGGATTCAACGCTCGCGCGGAGGCGTGCCGAGTTTCACGCTGTCGGTACCCAGTCGCTATGTACACACGGTCAACGAGATGGCCGCTGTCGCCGATATTGAAGCGACGATCACCCTGCTTGCGCGTTATCTCGAAGACGCGCACACGCGATCGTATGGATATGAAGGAGAAGCCCACGTATGAAAGTCGAGACCGACGCCATTGATGTGACCGAATACCAGCGCCGCCGTGCGGACGTTTTGCAGGCATTGAAAGGCTCTGCAGCGGTCGTGTTTGCGGGTGAAGGCGCACCGCCGCAATTGGGCCGCTGGCGTCCGGACGCTCATTTTTATTATTTGACGGGCTTGGACACCGAAGCGGGCGGAGCCGTTTTATTTGATCCGACGTCAGAGAATCCCAAGCGCCGCATCGTTCTTTTTTTGCGTCCGTTAAACATTGAAAAAGAGCGCTGGGACGGGTACCGCGATCCGATTAATTCGGCGTTGAAAGCGCGCACCGGTTTTGAAACGATCATGCGCTCGGATGTGTTGCCAGGCATGTTGACCGGAGCGGCTCGACGCGCGAAAACGTTGACGTGCCTGCACGGATTCAGTGTTTATCCGGCGGATGTTTCATTGGATTTCGCTGCGTTTAAGAAATTGTCAGAACGCATTCCGAACGTCAAAATCGAAGACGGTGTGAATTTGCTTCCGTCGATGCGCGCGGTCAAATCGGCTGGCGAATTGAAGCTGATGCGCAAAGCGGCAGAAATCACCACGGCTGGATTTGCGGCTGCGATGAACGTCATTCGACCGGGTGCGACCGAAGAAGAGGTGTCGTTAACGCTCGAACACAATTATCGCAAGGGAGGCGCACAGGGTGTTGCGTACAACAACATCGTCGGCTCTGGCATCAACGGCACCGTGTTGCATTACAATGATAATTCCTGCACGTTGCAAAAGGGCGATACGCTCGTGATCGACTCCGGTTGCGCGTACAAGAATTACGCCTGCGACGTCACACGCACGTACCCGATTGGCGGCACGTTTACACCCGAACAACGCGATGTCTACGAGGTCGTTCTGGCGGCGCAGCTGGCTGGAATCAAGGCCTCACGTGTAGGAGCGACGTTTACGGATATTGACGTGGTCTCTCGGCAGGTTATTGAGAAGGCTGGCTACGGCGACTACTACATTCACAGTATCGGTCATCAACTCGGCATTCAGGTTCACGACGCGTCGCCTGACGGTCCGTTGAAGGCTGGGATGGTCATCACGATCGAACCGGGTATTTATATTCCCGAGAAAAAGTTCGGTGTGCGCATCGAAGACGACATTCACATCCTCCGCAAAGGAAACGAGAATCTGACCATCGCGGTTCCGAAGTCGGTTAAAGATGTCGAAGCGTCGCTGAAGGATTAGCAGGTCCGCGCGGCGGCTCACGTTTCTCGTTGTGTAGAGACGTGAGCCTCTGTGCACGTGTCCGAACACACCATCGGATTTACTCTCGTATGCCAAAATGGAACGTTCTGCTCACAGCCCGGGCGCTCTCAGAAGTTGGCGCCCCGGCCATGGAGATTCTCACGCAAGCCGGATGCACCATGGTGACATCAAATAAAAAAGGGCCGCTGGCTGCTGCGGATATTATCTCGCAACTGAAAGGCGTCGATGCGGCACTGGTGAGTCCCGACAAGTTCACTGCTGAGGTGTTCGCGTCACCCGCCGCGCAACGATTGAAGATCGTGTCGCGCTGGGGCGTTGGATATGACTCGGTGGACATTGCGGCGGCGACTGCTGCGGGCGTGGTTGTTGCGTACACGCCGGGCGCGTTGAACGACTGCGTCGCGGATTACGCGTTCTCGCTTCTCTGCACCATCGCCCGGCGCGTTCACGACGGACACATCGCCATGCGCGACGGCAAATGGACTGCCGCGTGGGGCCACGATATTTCGTACAAAACGCTCGGTATTATTGGCTGCGGCCGCATCGGGCAGGCGATGGCGAAACGGGCCGCCGGGTTTGGAATGAAATTGCTCGGCTACGACGTCGCGCCGAATCCTGAAGCAGAAAAGCTTGGCATTCGTTTTGTGCCTTTAGAAGAGCTACTCGCTCAAAGCGATTTCATTTCGCTCCACGCCGCATTGACGCCCGAGACAAAAGGCATTATCAGCGCGCCGCAACTCCGCGCCATGAAGCGCAGCGCGTACTTAATTAATACAGCACGCGGAGCGCATGTGGACGAAGCCGCGCTGGTCCAGGCGTTGACCGAAGGCTGGATCGCCGGAGCGGCCATTGACGCGTTTGTGACCGAACCACTGCCAGTCGGACACCCGTTCCAGACGACGCCGAATTTATTGATCACGCCGCATCAAGCCAGCTTCGCACGCGAAACAGGCGAAGCCGTCAGCCGACGTTCGGCTCAGGCGATTGTCGATTTGATGAACGGTCAACGACCCACTCATGTTGTGAATGAAAGCGTATTTGCGTCCAACATTCTCAAGGCAATTTTACGGTCTTAGTTGCTGTTAGAACACGCGAACAACCAGAAAGCAGAACCTGAACCGATGCGAACCAATCATGTCCGGGCCAAACTTAAACGCGGCGAAGTCAGCATCGGCACGTGGCTGTCACTGCCGGATCCGTTGGCGGCAAAATTGATGGCGCGCGTCGGATTCGATTGGTTGAATGTCGATCTCGAGCACACGCCGACGAGTCTTGAGACGGCGACGATGAGCTTCGCGATGATCGCGTCGGAAGGCGTCGCTCCGCTGGCGCGTGTGCCATGGAATCATGGACAAAACATCAAGCGTGTACTCGATAACGGAGCATGGGGTATTGTCGTGCCGATGATTAATTCGGCTGACGAAGCGCGCGCGGCGATTCATGATGCGCGCTACGCGCCGCTCGGCAATCGCTCAGTCGGCGGCCAACTTCACGCGGTCAGCTTCAACACGTCGCCCGCGAATTACTACGAAAAAGCGAACGACGAAATCCTGGTCGTGCTGATGGCCGAACACGTCAAGAGCATCGCGGCGCTGGAAGAAATCGCGAAGGTGCCTGGAATCGATGCGCTGTTTGTTGGGCCGAATGATCTGCTGCAATCGATGGGCGAGAAGCCTGGATTTGACAGCCCGTCGCAGCAATTCAATGACGCATTGAAGCGCGTGGTGAGCGTGGCGAAGGCGCACGGAATCGCGCCGGGCATTCACGTTGCGGATGCGGCGATGGCGAAGAAGCGCATTGCCGAGGGCTTCCAATTCATCGCGGTGGCAAGTGAAGTCGGCATGATGCTGGCGAAGGCTGCTGAGACGGCGAAAGCGCTAGATTTGGGCGCAGGCGCGGTGGTAGCGAAATATTAGCGCGAGAAATGTGCCCGATGCATGCATCGGGATTTGGGAGTCGATTTAAACGCCGAGTCGCGCTTCGGCTGCGGAGAGGGCGCGAAGTAACGCCCGGGCTTTGTTCAACGTTTCGTCGTATTCGTTTTGCGGAATTGAATCGGCGACGACGCCTGCTCCGGCTTGGACGTGAGCCTTAAACGATCCGTCGGCTTGCTCCTGCATGACGAACGTTCGGATCGCGATTCCGGTGTTCAAGTTGCCGAGATAATCCATCACGCCGACGGCTCCGGCATACGGGCCGCGTCGGTCAGGTTCGACTTCATCGATGATTTCCATTGCGCGGATTTTGGGCGCGCCGGAGACGGTGCCGGCCGGGACACACGCGTCGAAAACATCGAAAGCGCTCAAACCCGCGCGCATGGTTCCCGAGACATTCGAGACGATGTGCATGACATGTGAATAATTTTCGATGATCATTTTTTCGCCGATATGAACGCTGCCGTATTCAGCGACGCGGCCCACGTCGTTGCGTCCGAGGTCGAGCAGCATCGTGTGTTCGGCGCGCTCTTTCGGATCGGCAAGCAGTTCGGCTGCGAGGCGCAAATCGTCATCAGCGTCTTTGCCACGCGGGCGCGTTCCGGCAATCGGGCGGACCGTGATCGATCCGTTTTCAACGCGGACCATGACCTCGGGCGAACTGCCGACGAGATGCAGACCACCCATGCGCAGGTAGAACATGTACGGCGACGGATTGATCGTGCGCAGGCTGCGGTAGACTTCAAACGGGTGCGCTTTCGTCTGACACGAGAGGCGTTGTGACAGGACGACTTGGATGATGTCACCGGACGAAATATACCCTTTGGCTTTTTCGACGGCGGCGCAGAAACCGTCGCGCGTAACGTTGCTGGAGAACGTCGCGGTGGCGGCGGGATTTTTTGTACTCAGTTCGTCCATCGGTTCTTCGTGGGGTTCGCGCAGGCCTGTGACGACCTCGTCAAGCGTGGCGCGCGCTTTGGCATAAGCATCGCGCGGGTCGCTGGATTCGCGCAGATCAATGTGGTGGACGATGGTCACGATTTTGGAAACGTGGTCAAATGCCAGGATCGTTTTGTAAATCGGAACGATCATGTCGGGAACATTTTCAAGTCCCGGTTTCGCAGGCGGATTCGCCATCAATCTCGGTTCAATCAGGCGCACGACATCGTAGCCAAGATAACCGACAGCTCCGCCCGCGAAGGGTGGGACAGGAATTTTCGGGTCGGCCTGGATCGCGCGGTTGTCGTTCAAAAATGCTTCGAGTGCTTTCAGCGGGTCGCCTTCATGATTGACCGTTCCGCCTGACGCTTTTTCAATCGAATAATGCGGCGTCGGAAAAACATGGCCACGGAAAATGGTGTCGGGACGGCTGCCGACGAAACTGTAGCGTCCGATGCGCTCGCCGCGTTCGACGGATTCGAGCAGGAACGCGTAGTCGCTTGACGGCATGCGGCGGTAGGCCGCGACGGGAGTGAGACCGTCGGCGAGGAAACTGCGCGAGACGGGGATCAATTTGCCCGGGTGCTTCGCAACGAGATTCAAGAAGGTGTCGAGGTCGGGCGTCAAACTCACAGGTCGTGCTCCGAAAAAATTCGTGTACCCCTTGCGGTACGGAACAGTCATTGATTCAACATCGTCAACGTAGAACTGAATTCCGATTCGGCTCTAATTGCGTTGGGATTCTTTGAGCCGAATCGGAATTCGGCTCTACTCTTATTTCGTGCCGTGCTTCAAAATCATCTCTCGGAAACGGCCGAACAAATAGAAACTGTCGTGCGGGCCGGGCGAGGCTTCGGGATGGTATTGGACGGAGAACGCCGGGATGTCTTTGTGGCTCAATCCCTCGACTGTTTTGTCGTTGAGATTGACGTGCGTGACCTCAACGTGGTCTTTCGAAAGCGTGTCGGGATTGACGGCGAAACCGTGATTCTGGCTCGTAATTTCGACTTTGCCTGTCGCGGTTTCAAAGACGGGCTGGTTCGCGCCGCGATGGCCGAATTTCAATTTGTACGTCTGACCGCCGAACGCGAGGCCCATCAATTGGTGGCCGAGACAGATTCCGAACAATGGCGTTTTTCCTGCGAGTCCCCGGATCAATTCAGGCGCACCCGTGACGGCTGCGGGATCGCCTGGGCCGTTGGAGAGGAACACGCCGTCGGGTTTGAGCGCGAACACATCAGCGGCTGTCGCGGTCGCCGGAACGACTGTGACGTCGGCTCCGATATCGACCAGGCAGCGCAGAATGTTGGTCTTCACACCATAATCCACGCAGACGACTTTGAAGCGCGGACCTGAATAAATCGCGCCTGCATCGTGAGGCGTTTGATTATTGGTGAAGCCATCGATGAAACCGGATTTCCAATCGTACGATTCCTTGCAGCTCACTTTCGCGGCGAGGTTCGTGCCTTCCATTTTTGGGGACGAGCGCGCGCGGTCAACGAGGTCGGCGTCGGACTGTTTCGCGGACGCCTCCGAACACGCGAGCACGCCGCGCATCACGCCGGCGGTGCGCAGTTTGCGCGTCAAAGCGCGGGTGTCGATGCCTTCAATGCCGGGAACGCCCGCCTTGCTCAAATAGCCGGAGAGGTCGTCCTGCGAGCGGTAATTGCTGCGGATTGCGCTGAGTTCGCGGACGATGAACCCGTCCACTTGCGGCTTGTTGGATTCGACATCGCCGGGATTCACGCCGTAGTTGCCGATCAGCGGATAGGTCATCGCGATGATCTGGCCGGTGTAAGACGGGTCGGTCAGGATTTCCTGATAACCGGCCATGGAGGTATTGAAGACGACTTCGCCCGTGCGGTCCACTGCGGCACCGAACGCGCGGCCTGTGTAGACACTGCCATCTTCAAGAACCAATCGGGCTGCGGGCAATTTCATTGAAACGTCCTTCCATTTCTTTCGATTCAAAAACAGACTGCGGTCCATTCAATTCGGTCGTAAAAAAGGCTGGCGAACTCGCCAGCCCTTCCTTCAAAAACCTGAATGCTGCACATCTCTTTTACGAGATTAGAGGTCTTTATTTCGTCGGGGCTTGCACGTGTCGTCGTCCAATATGTCGACGCCGAACCATCCAAGGATAAAGTCGGCGGCTTGCATCGGACGGATGTTCACATCGACAAGAATCAACGCGTGGATGGTTGCTCCGATACCTGAGTAAGCGCGGTCGTTATTGTTGGCGTAAACGGTGGCGGTGTCGAGGTCCATTTTATCGGCACGGAAATCTTCGACCCAACCGGTGATGCGTTCGCGTTTGACCTTCTGGTAGTAGAGAATGCTGACGCCCGCTTCGAGACGTTTTTCGCGCCACACACCCGCGCTCCGGCCTCGGAAACCGATGCGGTAAGCATCTGAGTAACCGAATCCGACTTGGACGAATTTGGTGGCGTGGGCATTGATCAAAAAGCCAGGACCTGCACCGAATGAGAAATCAACGATGTCAATCAAGTCGTACCAGCGGCTCAAGAAATAATGCGACGTCTGCTGTTTCAAATTGGGGCTGTCATCAACGTACTTGTAAGCACCGTTGGTCTGCTTTTCGAGGCCACCGCCTTTGGAGCCGATGCTGGTCGAATTAAAGGTGGAGGCACCGTACGAGCCATAGCCCGAACCGTACCCGGCGTTATTGCTGTTGTTGCTGACTTGTTCCGCGTGTACGGCAACGGCCGCGATCAACGCAGCACAGATCAACATGTTTGACGTGCGCATTCGACTCTCCTCGCGCTTACGGCATTGCGCGCCCCACCGACTGATACATTTTGTCTTACGAATCACAGAAAGTTTCGCAGATTTTTTCGTTTTGTCAACGCAATTCACATCAAAGGAGCGCCATTATCGGCACTATTTCCGTACGGGTGCAGTGAAATGCGTTTAGCACTACAACGAAACTTGAATTTCAATGTGTATTTATCCCGAAGGGATAGCAGCAATTAGCCGGTGGTTGAGCGCAAAGCGCGATACCACCGGAACTGTCACGTATAAACCCCCCATCCCGGAGAGCTTGTGAAAATATCTTCAAGTTTAGCGCAGGGGCGGAGTT
>JBAXUS010000112.1:0-20032 GCA_037129555.1 Planctomycetota bacterium | reverse complement strand
CGTATGCGTGTCGTTGAAACGAGCCGAATAAAATTCGGCTCTACTTTACGGCTTAGTTTGAAATTTGCGGTTTGAGTTCGGTTGGTTTTTCCGGGGCTCGACCGCGCGCGCTTTGGTCTTCGTCTTCATCGTGTGCGGCTGATGCGGCGGTCTTGTTCATGTCGCGGTAGCGGACGTATTGAAACGTTGCCACTGCGAGGAACGCCAAATCAATTCCGACGCAGATGCTGACGGGCACCATGCCGCCTGCACCTGATCCGTATGAATGCAGTCCTTTGCCCAGCACAAAATTCACGCCATACCACGCCATGACAATCGACAGGAAGCAGAAGACGGATCCGAACGCGAGTCCGAAGTTTGTCCACATCCCGGCGAAGCGACCGTGCAGGACGACGATGTAACACATCAGCGCAATGAAGGCCCACGTTTCTTTCGGATCCCAGCCCCAGAAGCGGCCCCAGGAATAGTACGCCCAGACGCCACCCAGAATCGTTCCGATGGAGAGCAGCAGGGTTCCGACTTGGATCACGCGGTAGACGAGCGTGTGAAGTTCGCGGTGTTCTTTGCGCGCGGTGGGGTTGAACAGATGCGAGAAGAGGGAGATGTGGCCCATGGCCCACGCGAGCATGAACGCGGCGTAGCTGAGGGTGATCGTGAGCACGTGGACGGTGAGCCAGAAGTTGTCACGAAGGACGGGTTGCAGCGGTTTGATGCTCGCTTCAAATCCCGGCGTTTCATTGTTGCCGACGAGCACGGGAACCATGTCCATCAGAATCAGACACAAGAATCCTGCGGTCGATCCGGCTAGCACATAGAGACGGGTGCGATAGATCAATTCGAAGATCAATCCAAACAAGACCGCTCCGAACCCGACCCAGATCACGGATTCGTACATGTTCGAAACCGGCGGGCGGCCTGCGATGATACAGCGCAGCGTGAAGCCGTAGATGTGAAGTCCAAGACCGAGCAGATAGAACGCCATCGCTCCATAATAGAGCGGCTTGTTTTTGTTTCGGGACGCGAACAGTGCCAGGATTGCAGCGAACAGATACAGAATCCACGCGCGGGCAAACGGTCGTTCGTTGTTGTACTGGACTTCGACGCCCAATTTACTGTCGGTCGGATAGACATCGGGGCTGAGCGCTTGCAAGGCGTCTCTGAAATTCTTCGATGCGGTTGAGAAGGCGGCGGCGTCGCGCGAGCGGTAGGAGTCGCGGAACGCGACGTAGGCGTCGATGGTTTTTCGGGCGCTGTCGGTGTTGTATGGGAACATGGCTTTGTTGAGTTTCGGCGAATTCACGCCGGCCAAATCGAGCAAACTGGCCCACGTGCCTTGCAGCGCCTGATCAAGCTTTTTCTGATTGGCTTCGGCGTCGCCTTGAACGCGTTCAAAGGGGAACGGGACCATGGCGAGTTCTTCGTCGGACGCGGCGATGCGGTTGACCATTTGCATGCGAACGGAGACGAGCTTGGCGTCTTTTTCGAGCGCGGATTGGTCGTCGTCGGACTTGCCTTTGGTTGCCAGCAAGATGTCCTTGAGCGGGCTGCGCGCGAGTTCACGGATGGAGAGGCGCTTTTCGTCGAAGTACATTTCGCGATCCCTCCCGGCATAACCGCACGCATCAGCGCCCATGACGCCAATCGGGGGGATCAGCTTTTTTCGGAGATCGCTATTCGACACCAGAATAATCGGCTTGTCGTACCAATAAGGTGGGAAGAACCAGATCGATAGGTACAAATCCATGGCGTTGAGCTTGGCGCAGTTCGACAAGTCTTTGCCGTCGGGCATGTCTTTGCCGGTCGATGGGTCGCGGTAAAACGTTGCGCCAATGAGCGGGCGGCCGACGATTTGTTCGACGGTTTCGAACGCGAAGGTTTGCAGCGGTTTCTTGCGGCGGCCTTCTTGAACGGCGATCATTTCGGCCTGCGTGAAATCCAATTTCCAGGACGCATCGTCACTGGGTTTCATGATCGGTTCGTTGGGACCGTCGGATGCAAATGCCGGCACGACACACAGTGCGAAGATGATGGCGGCGAGTGTGGCGAGGATTGGGATTCGTTTCATGATTTCGTTCCTTCGGTTTGACTGAAGACTACGAGCGCAGTTCCAAAGATTGACATTCCGGGAACCTATTTCTTCTTCTTTTTCTTCGACTCTTTCTCGGCTGCTTCTGCGGCGGCGGCGGCGACTTGAGCTGGGTCTACTTTAGGGCGGTTGAAGTACGGACGCAAATAGAACATCGTAAAAATTCCGAAGTTGATCATGATGCAGCCGACCCATTTCAGGAACCAGCCTGGATCGCGCAGGACTTGGACGCCGGAATAATTCGGGTCGCTGTGCTCGGGGTCGTTCGGGGTGATGTGATGGCTGGCTTGCGAGAATTTGTAACAGGTGCCGAGCCACGGGCCGTACCAGGATTTCGGAAACGTCGTTGGCGTGTTCATCGAAATTTTTTGTTCGGATTCGCGGTTTTTGAAGACGACGTTTTCGACCATATCGTTTTTGATCAAAATCATCCGACCATCGGACAATTTGAAATCGGTGACACGTTTCAAATACGGCTCGCGGCTGTAGCGGGTGAGGTCGCGCTTGTAAAGGCTGAGCCATTCGCCGACGAGGACGACACTGCCGTCTTTGTTGAAATGCACGGGATCCGTGTAATCTTGTGAGGGCTTAATGGGTGTCGGATCGGATTGCGATGTTCCGAGCACAAAATTCTTTCTGAGCGTAACGGCGCACTCCATGTTTTTAAATCCGAGCGTGCTTTCAAACGCGGCGAATTCATTCGAGCCTTCATCGGTCGGTGCTTTGAATTCTTTCAGTCCGACACAAAAGGGAATCGGCACGGTTTGGTTGACGAATTCAAAATTCACGCGCTTCCCGCCCACGTCCAAGTACTGCGGGAAGGTGTTGTCCACTTCCGTCTGGCCGACCCACATTTCGTTGCTGGCTCCGCCAATCGTCACGCTGCACAGAACGCCCTTGTTTGTTTCTTCCATGGCGAGTGCCCCTTTCGAGGCTTCTTTTGGCGCGAATATGACTTTGCGTTTGGCACCTAAAATCAATTCGTGGACGACGAACTCGGCGCCGGGTGCCCAGCCGACTGAGACGG
This sequence comes from Planctomycetota bacterium, assembly GCA_037129555.1. Lineage (GTDB taxonomy): Bacteria > Planctomycetota > SZUA-567 > H5-PLA8 > H5-PLA8 > JANXLS01. The sequence continues at coordinate 16,919 of JBAXUS010000112.1, read as the reverse complement.
GTTTTTCGAATTCAACGTCGCCGGTTTTCTCGGTCGGCATGCCTTCGTCGTCGTCCTGCATACGTTTGCGCGGGGTGTGTTTGATCAGGTAGCGAAGCTTGCCATCGTCGCCGAGATAAAATGCGACGCCGTTGCTCGTGGAAATGACCGAGGAGCCTGTGCCTGCTGATTTGACTTTCAACGCAGCTTTGGCGTCGGTCGGCGCGCCGTGCTTGGGCGTATTCATAACGTCTTTAGTTTTGGAGAAAACGAAGAACACTTCCGAGCTCGGAGCGACGCGCGTCGGGTCCTGTTTGAAAACGGTGTTGTGTTCGGCATTGGCTACTTCTGTCGCGTTCGGAACCCAGCCTTTCACGTCCGGACCGACCAGTTCAAAACACACAGCTGGATTCAGCGGCAGGTTATTGCGCGTATCCGGCTCCTTCTTTTCGTTCATGATGAAATTCGGATAGTAGCCGCGAATCGTAATCTTCCAGCCGGGCATGTTGTCGAGTGGCGTAGATTTTGTTTCGCCGGGATTGAGCGGAAATGAGAAATCTTTGTCCTGAAAATGGAGCAGCAATTCAGCGGCGTCATCGACCGGGAGACTCGACTTCATGGTCTTCGGAAAACCGGCGAGAAAGACGACGCTGGCCGGGCCGAGGTTGTCGCGTTCGTCCATGAATATAGAGGAGTCGTTGCGCCCCATCATCGGGCCTTGCAGCGTGAAATTGATGCCGGGTTTGCCTTTCTCGTCGCCTTTTTCTGTAGGCACGGCGACTTCATGCGCTGCGACGGGCAGGACGTGCTTGATCTTGACGAGCGCGTCGGGTGTCGGCGATTTTAAATCGAGCGCGTCCCAGAGCGTGTTGATTTTGAATTTCGTTTCGGCAGATTGGCCGTCAATTGTGACGCGCAATTTCTCGGCGTGAAGTTCCATGAAATTGGTGCCTGCTTTGGTGGTGTGCAGGTGCATGTATCCTTCGATACCCCAGAGGCGGTCGATCATCGCTCCTGCGAGCAGCGTGATGATGCCGGCGTGAGTGATGACGAAACCGGTTTGGTGACGCTTCCATGGGTAGCGAATCGCGGCGACGCAAAACAGATTCACCGCCAGCGCGGTCAGCCAGATGTTGAACCACCACGCGCCGTAGACATATTTCTGCGCGACATCGGCATTGAACGAGGTTTCGTAAACGGTTCCGACGGCGGACGCGACGATGATAACGGACAGTAGAATGATGGCGAACTTTAAGGACGCCAGGAATTTGTAAATCGCTTTGAACATAGCTCTCCGATGCTGAAAACCAACGGCACTAGATTACACAAGTGTCAGACGGTTGAAAGTCCGAATTTTCAGAAAGTTTATATAAAAAAAGATAGAGCGAATTGAGCGCTAACAGGGAACGCTCTGAAGCGAACATTTCGGAAGGAAAGAGCCTATTAAATGAGTCGATAATCGGGATGACACCACAGCGGTTTTGATGTTGGTAGTTGATCAGGATATGGAGAAATGAACGAAAGGATCAAAAGAAGACGCCACTGATCCAGTGTTTTGCAGAGAACGAACCAAGAGTTGAGCAATGGCTGTTTAATTGCTGAATACCGCGTATGTGACGTGCACGAAATTCGTCATTACCAATGACAGGCCGGATGAAGAGAAAGGAGCACCGATTTATGAGAGCAGATCGAGTTGTACCAGGATTTTCAGGCGAATCGGACGCGGTACGGTTTTCGTTTTGGAAACCGGAGCCGTTGCCTCCGAAGAACGCGGCGATTGTGCCGATCGAGTTGGTGTCGCTTGGCAATTTGGATTCCGTTGCTGCGAAGTTGCTGGACATTCCGCGCATGTCGCATGTGCCGAGCGCGCCGTGGGAAGCGCCGATGAATGAAAAAGTGCGCTTGCATTGGGGGTGCGAAGCGGGGGTGTGGCTGAGCGTTGCGGTCGAGCAGGGGCCGCTCAATCCCGGCGAAATTCTGACGATAGAAGCGCAGAGCAAGACACCTGAGAAGACGTTCTTCAAGCTGTACGTCCAGATTTTCGAGCAACTGGGCGTGACGGTTTTGGACGAACGTATTCACGAATTTTTTACGCCGCGCGAATTCAAAACGCGGTTGGCGGGTTGAGCGTCGTAAGCCCGAATGACAATATTCAGATCGCTTTGAGATTCGAAAATATATCGTTTTGTTTCGCAAAAATAGTTGCTTCGCATGAAACTGGTAGCAAAATGGTTGCTATGAAGTTCAGCTTACTGCATCACACCGATTGGACAGGTCACGACGATCATTTCGATTTAGTGTTGCAAACTGCATCGGGACATGACGATAACGATACAGTGTTGAAGACGTTTTCGATGCCAAGCAATGACTGTCCGACAGGAATTATGATAGCTGCAGTGGGTGCCGTAATGCGGTTAGAACCGCGTCCGGATCATAGACGGCTCTATTTAGATTATGAAGGACCTGTTTCGAACGGGCGTGGAATTATAAGGCGAGTTGATACGGGAGCCTTGATTTGGAAGGCTGGATCACCCGATCAGGACGAAAAATCGTTTCGGTTCGAGTTGCAAGGCATGTTCATGAACGGATGTTTTTTAATTCAGCAAGACGATTTACATCAATGGTTTATAAGTAAAGTGACAGGTTTTTAAAGTAGTAATTGCACTCGTGCATTTATGTCGTATAATCCCGGCGTAGTGACTCAATAATATGGTACGACTATTACGGAAGGACAGTTTGAATTGACTGGCGCGCGGATCGATCTTCATAATCATTCTACGGCTTCCGATGGTCGCTTGACCCCGGCGCAGCTCGTTGAGATGGCCAAGAACAGAGGCCTGGCAGCCATCGCGTTGACTGATCACGACACGGTTGCGGGTTTGGCCATGTTCCATGAAGCCGGCAAGAAGCGCGGCATTGAAACGATTTCAGGCGTGGAAGTGTCAGCGGATTTCGAAAAAGGAACGATGCATATCATCGGCCTTTTCGTTGACTCCAAAAATCAAGAATTCCGCGCGTTCCTCAAGTGTCTGGCCGACGGTCGCAAAGTTCGCAATCCGCAGATCATTCAGAAACTGAACGACCTCGGCATGAAGTTGACCATGCGCGAAGTTGAAACCGAAGCGGGTATGGCAGACAACGGGCCGGGTAGCGGAGCGATTGACAAATGCGTCGGACGTCCGCACATTGCCGCCGTGATGATTCGCAAGGGATACGTCGCCAACAAGCAGGAAGCGTTCGATAAATTTCTCGCCAAAGGCAAGCCGGCTTACATGCCGCGCTTCGTTGCGACGCCTGCGGAATCGATCCGACAGATTCACAATGCTGAAGGCCTCGCCATTCTCGCGCATCCGTTTTATTTAAAAGCAGAAGACGACGCCGAACTCGAATCCATCATTGCCGATCTGAAAAAGAAGGGCCTTGATGGAATGGAAGTGTATTACAGCACTCACACTCCTGAACAGAAAGCGCTCGCGGCTCGCATTGCGACGGATTTGAATTTGATCGTCTCCGGCGGCAGCGATTTCCATGGCGAAGAAGGCCGCAGCGGCCATCGTGTGGACATGGGCACGGGCATCAACGGCACCCTCAGCATCCCGTATGAAATCCTCGAAAATCTAAAAGCCAAGCGCATGAAGCGATCTTAGCACACCTCCTTTATGTGCACGTGGATATGGGCCGTGATTTCGATACAATCGACTTGTTTTCGACGTCATCTCGACTAACGTCTTTTTCTGAAACTATTTTTTCAATGGTGCAGTTCAATTACTTTTTGCGAAGGGATCTTCGGCTATGGGACTCATGGATATGCTGGGCGGCGCGTTAAGCGGCAACAGTGGGAAAGCCGGTAGTAGTGGAGTGCTGGAATCCGTGCTCGGAATGGTCACGCAGCATTCAGGTGGATTGGGCGGTTTGGTCGAACAATTGAAAGCCGCGGGACTCGACAAGCAGGTCAGTTCGTGGGTCGGAACGGGCGACAATATTCCGGTGTCTGCTGACCAGATTAAAGCGGCGCTGGGTTCCAGTAAGATCGCTGAAATCGCGAAAGCCTCTGGCGTCTCGAACGACGAAGCCGCACACGGTCTCGCGAAACATTTGCCCGACGTGGTCAACCAATTGACGCCCGACGGAAACGTCCCACAAGGCGATCTCGCAGCGCAGGCAATGGCGATGCTGAAGTCGAAGTTCTTCGGATAAATTCTAGCCCGGGTGCCACTGGCAGGTACTCCTGCCAGTGCCCTTCTCGTCCTAATAAAAAAAGTTCGCCACCGATTTAATCACGGAGTGTCTCACCGCATGAAAAACATCGTTTCAGTGATCTTGGGTGGCGGGCAAGGCTCGCGGCTGTTTCCGTTGACGAAAGACCGCTCGAAGCCTGCTGTTCCTCTGGCGGGCAAGTACCGCTTGATCGACATTCCGATTTCAAATTGCATCAATTCTGAAATCCGACAGATCTACGTGCTGACGATGTATCAGTCCGCGAGTCTCAATTCGCACGTCGCCAACACATACCGCTTCGACGCATTTTCGCGCGGCTTCGTGTCGATCCTCGCGGCTGAACAAACGGCCAAAGGTGGCACGTGGTTTCAGGGCACAGCCGACGCGGTCCGACAGGCGTGGGTGCACATCAACAGCAGTCCATCCGAGCACATTTTGATTCTTTCCGGCGATCATATTTACCGCATGGATTATGCCGCGTTTAGCCAGTCGCACAACACGTCAGGCGCGGATATTTCTATTGCAGTCCAACCCGTCACGCGTGAAGAAGCACCGGAACTTGGCATCCTGAAAATCGATGCCAACGGTCGCATCATCAACTTCGTCGAAAAGCCGAAGACGGCCGAGGCGCTTGAAGCGATGCGCTGCGATACGACTCAATTCGGGCTCACGAAAGAGGAGGCCGAGAAGCGTCCTTTCCTGGCGAGCATGGGTATTTATTTATTCAACACGCCAGTGATGAACGAACTGCTGCACCGCGATGTGAAGCAGCACGATTTCGGCAAACACATCGTCCCCCAAGCCATCGCCGAACGGCACGTCAACGCGTTTTGTTTCCAAGGCTATTGGGCCGACATCGGGACGGTCGGCGCGTTTTATGAAGCGAATCTCGACCTTGTCCGCGCCGCGCCGAAGTTCGATTTCTTCGACCCGTTGATGCCGATCTACACCCACGCTCGCCCACTGCCCGGCGCGAAGCTGAACGACGCGCGTGTGGAAGGCTCGATTTTGTGCGAAGGCGTGGTGGTCGAGGGCGGCTGGGTAAGCGATTCGATTTTGGGTGTCCGCGCCCGAGTCTGTAAAGATGCCCGCATCGAAAACTCGATTGTGATGGGCGCAGATTTCTTCCAATCGCCGAACGATTCCGCTCCGCGCATCGGCATCGGCGAAGGCGCGGTGTTGCGCCGGGCGATTGTGGACAAAGACGCCTCGATTGGAAAAGGCGTGCGCTTGATCAATGCGAAGAACGTCCAGACATACGACGATCCGAACCAACAGTTTTATGTGCGCGATGGGATTATTCTGGTCTGTAAAGGCGGAGTGATTCCGGATGGGTTTGAGTTTTAAAAATGGAGCGGCAGTAATCCATGAAACCAAAAGTCTACGTTGAAACGACTATCGTTAGCTACCTCACAGCATGGCGAAGTTTTCAATTAGTCATGGCGGCCAATCAAGAATCAACGCGGCAATGGTGGGATAATGATCGGAAATATTTTGAATTGTTTATTTCCGAAATCGTGATCCAAGAGGCGACTGCGGGAGATATTGAAGCGGCCAACCGGCGTCTTGAGGCCATTAAAGATTTACAGGAACTGCCAGTAACCGACGACGCTCATCGTTTGGCAAAAGAATTGATTGACAAAGCACATTTACCGGTTAAAGCTCAAGTCGATGCATTGCACATCGCGGTTGCTACCGTTAATGGAATGGACTATCTCCTGACATGGAATTGCAAGCATATTGCGAACGCTATGTTACAGACAAAAATGCGAATGATCTGTGAATCGTTGGGTTACGAAATGCCGGTCATTAGTACGCCAATTGAATTAAATGCGGAATACGAACATGATTGAAGACTCAATAGTCGCCGAAGTTCGAAAAGCTCGCGATGACTACGCAAAGCGGTTCAATTATGACTTGGATGCGATTTGCAAGGACCTCCAGGAAAAGCAAAAACTATCCGGTCGAAAGCTCATTGCCTTTCCGCCAAAACGCCCCAAAAACAATTCATGAATTGTCGGATATTCATAACCGGATGTTGATTTCTGACATAAGGTTATGACATGCAAATTTCTAATACCTCAAAAAAAGTAACTGTGAATGTGCCGCAGAAAGAAATCAATCTGTGACCTCATCACACTCTTTCTGCATTCAAATTAGGAGATCGTCTCATGCGAACGTACTTGATCGTGGTGCTCATGTCTGCGATGACCCTTGTGTGTCTTGAAGCCGCCGATTATCCGCAATGGCGCGGCCCGGCACGCGATGGTATTTCGTCTGAAACGGGTTTGTTGAAAGAATGGCCCAAGGACGGCCCGAAGCTGAAATGGAAAATCGATAAGATCGGTGGCGGATGGTCGACGCCATCCGTTGCTGGCGACAAGATTTTTTTGATCGTTGACAAGGACAAAAAGGAATTCGCAGTCGCGCTCAACGAGAAGGACGGCAGCACGATCTGGTCGACGGAACTCGGCAGCGTTGGCATCAACACCGGCCCGCAATATCCCGGTTCGCGCTCCACGCCGACGGTGGATGGCAGCCTCGTGTATTGCCTCGGTTCGAATGGCGATCTCGCCTGTCTCGATGTTGAAAAAGGTGGCGTGAAATGGAAGAAGAATTTTAAGACGGATTTCGGCGGGAAGCTGGGATTGTGGGCGTTCGCAGAATCGCCGTTGATTGATGGCGATGTTCTTATTTGCACGCCCGGCGGCGAGAAAGCCACGATGGCAGCGCTCGATAAAATGACGGGCGCGACGCGGTGGGAGAGCGTTGTTCCTGGAGGCGACACAGCCAGCTACGCATCAGCGATCGTCGCACAAGGAGCGGGCATCAAGCAGTACATTCAGTTCGTTCAAAACGGCGTGATTGGCGTGGATGCTGCGACGGGTAAATTCTTGTGGCGCGACGACCGCACCAAAGACAAAGCCGCCAACATCGCCACGCCGCTATTCTACAACGACATGGTCTTCACATCATCCGGGCGCGCGGTGGGCGGAGCTGTGAAACTGACTGCGGTGGACGGCGGCATTCAAGCGACGCCGTTGTATAAAGACCCCGCGCTAGCAACGGGAATCGGCGGCGCGATCCGCATTGGCGATCACATTTTTCTGAACAACCGACAACTGGTCTGCTGCGAATTCGCAACGGGGAAAGTGCTGTGGGAAGACAAATCCATCGGCGCTGCGTCGATCAGCGTTGCTGACGGTCACCTCTATTTGCACGGTCACGAAAACGGCACTGTGGCGCTTGTTGAGGTCTCAACAGCCGGATACAAAGAAAAAAGCCGCTTCACGCCGACGCATGAGATCAAGGCGAAGCAGGCGTGGTGTCATCCGGTTGTCGCGAATGGATGCCTCTACATTCGAGATCTAGAGGTGTTGTGTAGTTATGATGTGAAGGATGCGGCGGGGAAATAGTAGTGCGGCGGAATGCTGAATTGCTAGGGACGTCATTCATGTCCGAATCTCCGCCCCGCAAGCGCTTTCAGATTCATCTCTCGACGGCCATCGTGATGATGTTTGTGGCGGGAGGATTGATTTGGGCAAATGTGAGCGCCGGATGCAAATCGATGGGTATGCGCTTAAGGATACCAGGTCCGAGTGAGTTCTATCTTGGAAAAATATATGGCTGGCCGTTTGAGTTCAAGACCGGTGAGGGTTTGTGGACTCCCATGAAACCGCCTTATCCAAAACTAGATATTGTTGACGTAGATGTTGTGAATTATGGTATGGCTGGGATTGACGCAGTTGTTGCTATATTGATCCTTTCCGTCATCTGGTATCTATGCGAATGGCAAATCCGTCGCCGCTTAGCGCAGAAACACGTTTAACTTGTTTCGTATACTTCCTAATCGCATTTGGCTTTTTCGTCTTGCCGTTGCAATTGGCGGGTGAGATAATCAAGGCCAGAATAATGAGGTAACGCTTATGCTGCTGGATTGGTCGACCTGTCCCGAAGTTGAACCCTCGCCCGAGAAAGTCAGTGGCGCGTGGGTTTTTCGAAACACGCGTGTACCCGTCTATGCGCTCTTCGAAAATCTCGAAGGCGGAGCGAGCGTTGCTGAGTTTCTGGAATGGTTTGAGGGTGTCTCCAAAGAACAAGTCAATGCCGTTCTGGAGCATGCCGCGCGGAGTGTGCGAGCTGCATGAAAATACTCTTCGACCAAGGAACCCCGCTGCCGTTGCGGGCGTTTCTTTGCCATCATGATGTGTTTACGCTCAATTATCTGGGCTGGTGTTTACTTACTACATAGCAGTGTCGTGGCTGCAAATTAGAAAATATGCGCATTATGCGAATCCTAAATTACCTTGTCGTCTTCATATTCACATCAGCTTATATTTCGGCTGCGGAGCCCGATGACTCCTTGAAATCTGCCTTCGCCAAGCGCTTTGACATCGGCGTTGCGATTCCCGGGACGAATTTGAAAGACTCTGAGAAGGCGCTGCTGCTCAAACACTTCAGCACCATCACATCTGAAAACAGCATGAAGCCGCAGTCGCTGCATCCGGATGAGGGGCGGTATGAGTTTGGTTCCAGCGACGCGCTCGTTGAGATGGCACGCAGCAACGGGATAACTGTAAATGGTCATACGTTGATCTGGCATAGCCAATGCCCGAATTGGTTTTTCACGGATAACGGCAAGCCTGCTGAGCGCGAACTTGTTTTAAAACGGATGCGAGAGCACATTGCTGGCGTGGCCGGGCATTATGCTGGGAAAGTGGCGAGTTGGGATGTGGTGAATGAGGCGATTGACGACGGGCGCGAGTATCTGCGCAAATCGAAATGGCTGACGAGCATCGGTGAAGATTTCATCGCGGAGGCGTTCATCGCAGCGCGGCTGGCGGATCCGAAGGCCGATCTGATTTACAACGATTACGGAATCGAGTTGGGCGGCAAACGTGAGAAAGCATTGCGGGTGATTCGCGATTTGAAAAAACGCAACGCTCCGATCACGGGCGTCGGCATCCAGGGGCATTGGGCGCTCGACCGCGTGCCATTCAAGGCCATCGAAGATGCGATCATTGCGTTTCATGCGGAAGGCCTGAAAGTGTCGATCACGGAATTGGACATCGACGTGGTGCCGCGTTCGAGCTTTGGTGCGGATATCAGTACACGCGAAAAAGGCTCGGACGATCCATATGCGAACGGCTTGCCCGCAGACATTCAGAAACGGTTGGCTGATCAGTACGCGCAATTGTTCGCGCTGTTTTTAAAACACAGCGACAAAATGTCGCGCGTCACATTCTGGGGATTGCACGACGGTCGGAGTTGGTTGAACGGTTTCCCGCGCAGACGCACGAATCATCCGATGTTGTTTGACCGCAGTCTACAACCCAAGCCAGCGCTGGATGCTGTGCTTGGGGCAGCGAAGCAACACGAGTAGCGGTTGCTCCGCATTGCGTCGAAAGCCTATCGCTCTAACGCGCCAACGCCGCCCACACATCATCATTCCCCAACCGTTCCGCGATCTTGACTCCGAAGGCGGCTTCAATCGGCGACAGGATTTCGGGCGTCGCGTCGTGAATGCTCCGCAATGCGGCGCGGCAGGCTTCGACTCCGGCGGGCGTCATCATGCCCAGCGGGCGGCGGCAGGCTCCGACGCCCATGCCCAAGCCAGCCATCATCGTTTTCACCGGGACCGGGTTGCGGAAGCGGTCTTCCACTTGCACGGAACGCCCGTCCTTCAACCGGCGCGTGCTCAATATTTTGCAGCCGACCAGTTTGAACAGCGGAGCGAGTTGTGCTGCGATTTTGTCGGCTGTCGTGCGGTCGCTTGCGCGCATCGCTTTGACCATCCTCGACAATGCGCCCGGAGCGATGTTGCTCATCACGGAGATCACTCCGGATGCGCGAATCTGCTCGTCCTTCATCATCGTCAACGTCATGTCGTCGTCTCCCGACATGATCGCCAATTCGGTGCCGCAATACTCGCGGTCCAAACGCATGCGGTCGATGTTGCCGGTAGCTTGTTTGACCGCCGGGAATCGCGTTGGGTCATTGTGGAGAATCGCTAAATCCGCCGCACTCATTTCGGTGCCGCAACGTCCCGGGATAATGTAAGGGACAATCGGGATTCCCGGCGCGTTGTCGGCGATGCACTCGTAATATTCGGTGCGCAGTTCCAAGCTCGACGGCGCGTTGTAATAGCAATCGACGACAAGCGCGGCACTGGCTCCGGCTTGCTGCGCGTGACGTGTGGCTTCAATCGCTTCTTCCGTGCTGTTCGAACCCGTGCCGGCAAGAACGCCCACGCGGCCATCGGCGAAAGCGACGCCTTCTTCGATCACGAGATTGTGCTCGGACCAGCGCAAGGACGGCGATTCACCTGTCGTGCCTGCGGGAACGATGCCGGTGATGCCTTCAGCGATCTGGAAATCAACGGTCCGCTTGAAGGCGTCGAGATCAATCTGGCCGTCTTCTTTGAACGGCGTAACCAGTGCTGTCCAGACTCCATATGGTTGAAACGCGACGGACATAATAATTTCCTTCCTCAAAACGATTGCTGATTAATTACGATAATGCGAATTTGGATTGCTTGTAGTTCCGCCTTCAAGCGGTCCCGGGGAACCGCCTGAATTCAGAACGACGAATGTATTAATACAACGCTCTCGGACGTCTATGCGGGAACAGGTGCAGGTGGTTTCGCCGTAGCCGCAGGAGGAGCAGGCGCTTTCGCCGCCGGTGCTGCCGCAGCGGGCGCGGGCGGTGGCGCTTCTTTTTCCTTCAATTTGATCCATCCCAAGCCCATTGTTGTCGGGCGGGACTGCCACAAGATCGAGAACGACTTCGCGTCCGTAAACGCTTTTTCAGCCTTAACCTTGTCTTCAAAATCAGTCCGGTCCGGCGGCAAGCCCACGCCCGGATAGACCGTCAACACATAACCAATCGCTTCTTCTGACGCCACAGTGGATTTCTCCGAAAATTTTGACACGCTCTTATATAACGTGACGGACGACGTGTCCAGAGAAACGAGGGTGCGTTTCTAGCGAGTGTACTCAAGTTGCTGTTCGCCGTTGCCTTCCCCTAACCAAAGCCCTTGCCGTTTTCGCGAAGATTCGCGCCGATTCGCGAGATTCGGTGTTAAAATCCGTTCGCCGTTTCAGGTTTAAATGCAACATGGCTTAAATCGATCAGAAACAGATTTGGCTCTTGAAAATTTAGTCCGATAACAGATAAGGTGTTCCATTACAGGAATGCCATCTGAACTCATCTCTAGGGCTTCATGGACCGACCTCTTCTGAATTCCAGTCAGAAACCCACGCGCTTGCCGCCTGAATACCAGGAGCGGCTGGAGTGGATGCCTGCGCATCGGATTTTTGAAGAGACGGTTGCGGAAGCGCCGGATGTGATCGCGATCAGTTCCGGAGGTCGGGAGTACACGTATCGTGAGGCCAATGAAGTGGCCGAACGCGTTGCGCGGTTTATCGTCGCGCGCGGATTGCCTCCGGAAACGCCGGTCGGAGTTTATGCCGACCGTTCGCCGGAATTGTTCATCGCATTTGCCGGGATTTTGAAAGCGGGCTGCTGCTATGTTCCGCTCGATCCGCTGCATCCGGTTGAACGTCTGAAATACATGCTCGACGAATTGAAGACGGGGCTGATTTTGTCAGCTGAACCGTCGCACCCGTTTGGCGAGATTGCGGGAATCGACGTCGTCCCGATTCGCAGTATCATAGACGCTCCAGCCGTTCCATGCGAGGGCCATCCGCGCACGGTCAAACCCAATCATCTCGCGTACATTATATTTACGTCGGGATCAACGGGTCGGCCCAAAGGTGTGATGCTCGAACACAAGGGCTTGGTTAATTTCTGCTATTATTTCAAGCATTTCCATAAGTATAAAATCGGTGAGCGGTGCGCTGAATTGGTGCGCCCGGGATTCGACGCGTCGATCAGTGAACTCGCCGGATTTTTCTTCAATGGCGTCGGCGTTTACATTCCCGACAATGACGCAATGGCCAACCCGGCCCGGTTGGTGGACTTCATCGTGAAGCACAAGGTCACGCGTTCGTTTGCCGCTACTCCTCTATGTGAATTACTGATCGAAGAAGAGTGGCCGCAGACCGGGGTCGCTTTTTATGAAATTCAAAGTGGCGGCGAAACGCTGCGCAAGCGCCCCACCCCGCGCCATCCGTTCCACGTCACCAATGTCTACGGCCCGACTGAAAATACGAACATCTCGACCGAGTATATTTTTATCGAAAACGCGGGCGACGATCCTCGCCCGCCGCCGATTGGATACGCGCTCGCGAACACGGAAGCGATCATTCTGACGGAAGACTTGAAGCCTGTTCAACCCGGGCAGGAAGGCGAGTTGTTTTTGGGCGGAGTCCAATTGGCGCGCGGCTATTTAAACCGTCCGGATTTGACCGCTGAAAAATTTATTCCGCATCCGTTTGATCCGACGCCTGGAGCGCGCTTGTATCGCTCGGGCGACCTCGCGCGGTACCGCGACGATGGCGCAATTGAGCACATCAGTCGCATCGATTTCCAAGTGAAAATTCGCGGCCATCGAATCGAACTCGGCGAAATCGAGACGGTCTTGAACGCTCAAACCGGTGTGAAGCAGGCGGTCGTTGTTCCAGTGATGAAAGACGGAAAAGCAGAGAGTCTCGCGGCGTTCTGGGTAGCCGACCTGACGCGAAAAACAGATTCGACGGTGCTAGCCGACGCGATGAAAAAGCTTCTGCCGTCCGCCATGTTGCCCAGCTATTTCAAACAACTGGACGTGCTACCGCTCTCGCCGAACGGCAAGATCGACCGCAAAGCGCTGCCCCTTCCGCTGCCGAAATCCGAATCACCATCGCAGATGCTCGCTTGCGTTGCGCCCAGCGATGAACTCGAAGCCAAGCTCGTCGAGATTTGGAAAAACGTGCTGAGATTTCCAATGGTCAGTGTGCGGGACAATTTCATTAACATCGGCGGCACGTCGCTGACGGCGCTGCGGTTGGTCTCGCAGATTCGCCGCGAGTTAAAGCACGACATTCCCGTCGGACGTATTTTCGCTACTGCGACGATTGAAAAACTCGCAGAAGAAATACGCTCTCCCAAAAGTGTCGAGGTCTCAAAAGGCTGCTTGATTCAAATTCAACCGGGCTTGCCTGGCTACGCGCCGATTTTCGGAATCCATGGATTTGGCGGGCACATCTTTCAGTTCTACTTGCTCGCCAAATATTTGGGTTTCGAACGACCGGTCTACGCGCTGCGAGCGAGCGGATTGGAAACGGGTGAAACCGCGGACGACACATATGAGAAAATGGCCGCGCGGTATGTGAAAGAGATTCTACCGATTGTCAAAGGCGGGCCGGTGCATCTGTGTGGTTATTCGCTGGGCGGAGCGGTCGCGGTGGAAGTCGCGCGGCAGTTGCAAGCTGCGAAACACGCGGTTGGAATCGTCGGCATTTTAGACATGTTTGCGAAAGGCTACCCACAACGTCTGCCCTTCAAAGACCGCTTGAAAATCCATCTCCATACGCTGTTTGCAGCACCGTTTTCAGAGAAGAAGAAGTATATTGCCAAGCGCTTGAACAACGTCTCCGAGCGACTTTATTTCATGGTCGGAAAACCGTACATCCATCCGGAAGAACGCCGAGGCACCGAAGAGATTATTCCGGACGCCGTTTTCTGGGCACACCGCACCGCGATGGCGACGTATGCATTCGCGCGCTACGACGGTCCGGTCGATCTGTTCCGCGCGGACACTCCGCCAGACTGGCCGGGCAACCGCTTTGATGATCCCAAATTAGGCTGGGAACCGTTCGCGCAATCCATTACCGTCCATAGCATTCCGGGCACGCATTGGACGATGATTCAATCTCCCAATATCCGCTTGATTGCAGACGTCTATACAACGAAACTACGTCAGTAGTTTCTTGTTCTGTCGCACGACAAACGGAGTTGCATCACATGATTCATTCATCGCCCTCTCGCAGTCGTTTCATTTCAACGTTCGGTCTGGCATGTATACTGACTATCTTCAGTTCACCCCAAGCCCACGCTGCAACCGGGGCCGGGTCCCTTGATATAGGGTTTGATCCCCAAGTGACCGGTGTAGTCGTGACTGCAACAGCCGTGCGGCCCGACGGGAGTATTGTGGTAGCCGGAAATTTTTCTGCCTTCGGCACAATAAGCGGTCCACTTCAACGCAGCAATATTGCCATCATCGACTCGTTCGGAAACGTGCTTGGAGGTGGCGGCCCGATTCGCGAAAATCCGAATCCGCGCGTGGAGGCCGATGGTACTGTGAATGGCATCCTCGTGTATCCCGACGGCTCAATGATCATTGTCGGCGATTTCAAAAACTATGCTGGTTTGCCGCGAAATGGTATTGCCAGACTGAATTCAGACCTGACACTTGACTTTAGTTTTGACCCGGGCACAGGCGCGAACGGTTCTATTTTCGCAGCAGCGTTCGACTCATCCTACAACGTTCTTGTCGGCGGTTTGTTCTCGACGTTCAGTGGCCAGCCCATTAAAAATTTGGCGTATCTCAATAGTACCGGTTCTCCATTCTCAGTTGATTCGTTCGACATTGGCACCGGCCCAGACGATTTCGTGAACTCGATCGCAGTTCAATCCGACGGCAACATCATCATCGCTGGCGGATTTAAGAATGTGAACGGGCAGCCACGCCCAAAAATTGCGAGACTGTCTGGCGGCGGTACCGTCGAAAGCCTCAGTACGTTTAACCCAGGAAAAGGTCCCAGTGACCACGTGTTTACCCTCGCGATTCAACCCGACGGAAAGATTCTGGTCGGCGGCAAATTTAAGACGTTCAATGCCGTGAAGACAGGCGGCATTACGCGCTTGAATTCAGATGGTTCTCTGGACGTGAATTTTTTGATAGGCACCGGCACAAGCGGAGAAGTCACGACGATTGCATTGCAGGCGGACGGCCAGATTCTCATCGGCGGACTATTCGCCTCAGTAAACGGCAACTCCAGTACGAATCTCGCGCGGCTGTCGAGTGACGGCAGTGTCGAAAATACACAAAACTTCGATTCAGGAACGGGTGCAAATGATTACGTTTTCACTCTCGCACTCCAAGCAGACGGCAGCATTCTCGTCGGTGGAACGTTCACGAAGTTCGACGGCGTGAATCGCAATCATTTCGCGCGATTAACCAACGATCCCGCCATTCAAACCCTGACTGTCCCCGACTTCAAGAACGTCGTTTGGCAATACGGCGGTTCCGCTCCGAGCGTGGAGCGCGTAACCTTTGAACTCTCGACAGACGGCGGATTCACATATTCACCCCTCGGTAATGGAGTGCCGGTATCTGGCGGATTCCAAGTGTCAGGCTTGGCGTTGCCAAGTTCAGGCCGTGTACGTGTTCAAGGCCGAACGACAGGCGGATATGATAACAGCGCTTCCGGACTGATTGAGCAAACGCTCGACTACACATTACCTGCATTACTCGCGATGGATCTGACGACCTCCAATGCAATCGCCTTTATCACTATCCCGGTGACGATTACATTGGCCGGTTACGCGAATGCGTTTTCCAGTTTGACCTATACGCTCAACTTCGGCGACGGAACGCCAGCTGTAAATGGAACGATACTTGATGGAGTCCCACAATCCTTTCCACATACATATACGACAAGTGGTGATTTTACAGTCACCGGCACAGTGTCCGATGGCACCAACACCGCCACGCAGACTCTGATGATCAGCGTCCCGACGCCCAATTCAGGTGGCGATGGCGTTCCCAACGTCTCACAAAACACGACGCCTGTCACGAATCCGCTGAATGGTATTGCGGTAAGCGTCGTCAACAGCAACGGCGGGGTCGTGCAACTCGGAATTAATGTTGATTCACTCAGTCGAGCGAGCTATGCAATTACGTCGGATTTCGGCGACATCTCCGGGCGATCCGACAAAGTTAGCGGTACGACGCCAGTTTACAAATATGTGAATCGAGGTATTTACGTCGCTAAGACGGTCGCAACAAATCGCGACTCGGGTGCCTTCTCCGGCAAGGCGCGCAAGATGCTGACGATCAGCACCAAAGAAACAGGCGAGCAACTTCCCAACGTCAACGGAGGTCGCGCGCTCGGCGACATCAGCCCTGCTATCACGACTAAAAGTCTGAAGGGCAAATTCGCTTTCGGCGGCAACAAAGCGGACTTGGTCACATACAGCGGCATGATCAAATTGCCGTCCGGTTTGGATACCTCCAAGACGCACGAATTCGCCATTGGCATCGGCAACATTGTTGCAAATGCGACGATTGATACCAAAGGCAAAGGCACTCCAAACGATGGCAGCAAAGTCATCAAGAAGCTGACCGTGAAATTCTTGAAAATCAAAAAGGGCGAGATCAGCGTTGGCGGTGAAGACTGCAAAGTGGATGTGACGTTCTCCATTGCCGGAATGGCTCAAAACGGTTTCGACACCGAAGGCATTTCAGGCCAAGCCAAAGACGTCACGCCCGGAGGCTCCACGCCGAACCGCACCATCCAAGTCGCGATGATCTTAAACGGCGTCCCATACGAAGCCAAGATCATGACGACATTCGGCCTGTCGAAAGGTTCGGACCTCGGCACGATTTCCGGTCGTGTGGGTCAATAGTGTAATCATTAAGTCATGCACAAGAGCCGCGCGCGCAAGCAAGCGGCCACGACTCCACGCTCCATATTTTTTTATCCACATCTCCACATCAGGTGTATTGAATTCGTGCACTTCACCTCGAAGCGCGTCTCCGTTTCTATAAAAAAGGT
>JBAXUS010000111.1:0-20475 GCA_037129555.1 Planctomycetota bacterium | reverse complement strand
CGGTGGTGTCGGCCGGGTACGGCCTCGACCACCGGCTAATGGCTGCAATCCCTTCGGGATAAATACACATTTAAATTCAAGTTTCTTTGTAGTGCTAGAAGCTTCATGCTGACCGAGCGGTTGCAGGGATGCGTGCGGTTAGGGAGGGCTTCTTGTCGCTTGCGCGACCCATGTCTGCGACATGGGCCACCCTTCGTTATTCGGTTACGATCTAACTCACAGGAGACCTTTCATGCCCCGAACGATTACGATTAGTTTGCCTGTCACCGATTTGAACGTGGCGAAGGCTTTTTATACGGCTTTGGGGTTCGTCAACAATCCGCAGTTTTCGGATGAGTCTGCTGCGTTCATGGTGTGGAGCGATACGATTACGGTTGTGTTGTTGACTCATGCGAAGTGGAGCACGTTTACGACTCGGCCTATTCCGCCGACGACATCGAGCGAGGTTGGGTTGATGCTGTCGTGTGATTCGCGCGCGGAAGTTGATGCGATGAATCAAGCGGCGAGCGAACACGGTGGGACTGGTGATATTAATCCTGTTCAAGACTGCGAGTTCATGTACGGTCGGGATTTTACGGATCCTGATGGGCATGTGTGGGGGGCGGTGTGGGGATGCGAGATCGAGATGAAAGCGGATCAAGCAGGCTGAAGCCTGCTGATGGCGATTTTGAAGCAATGTTCCACCAGCTTAAGCTGGTGGCAAGCAACGGCTGGCGGTATGTGGGAACTGGGGGCGCTGTTGGCTGTCACGATAGGACTGTGTATTCGTAGGGTATTGATAGTGAAGATAAACGTTGTTAATGCTGAAAATGTGCGGTATTTTGTATGACATATTAGACCGCATGGATGCGGATGAAGACGATGAAAGGCAGCTTGCCATGCGCTACATCTCAATAGCACTTGTTCTCTTCGTCGTTCTATTGCCTGGCGCAGATTGTCGTGCCGACGCGCCGGCGACTGAATTCTTTGCCATCGACACCGCTAAGCTAGCGAAGCTCGCTCCGACAGATGCAGCGCTGGATTCCTTATCCGCAGTCGAGCTTTCCGAGATCAGCATCGCCCACGGTTGGTATGATGGTGGTCTAGCGATGCGATTTGATTCTTCGACGTTTCGGATTGATGCCCGCTTTGGTGGAAGTGCTGACATACGCGGCGCGGCTCTCCCGATTACGTATCATATAGACGCCAGCAAGGACCAAACCAGTTGGAGTCTCTTATCCGAGAAGGGCGCCGCAACCAAGCTGGGCAAGCAGTTTGTTACCGAGAATTGGCGGACGACACGAATCACAATTATTCTTCGCTTCTTAGACCTTAAGAAATGAGCAGAAAATTGCGTTGTTGCGAATCCGACATACCGTCGCGGTTTAAGCGTTGCTTCCATTACGCCGTGGAGCCGAGTTTGGGTCGTTATGTTTTTTACGATTCGCTTTGATAATTTTTGTTTGAAAAGCGCAGTTCGGATTCGTTGTATGAATAGATGGCGTAGTGACGGCTATGTTGTTGGGATGAGATGATTGATATAATATATCGATTTGTGTGAAACCACTACCGGTAGTGGGTGGTGGCGGGGTAGAGCAGTGCACGTGTGCATGTTTGGGAGCGGGAAAGGCGTGATGTGATGGCCATGGGGCCGCTTACTGGCGTGCGCGGCTCTTGATCAAGCGGCGCACGATGTGATTATGTGGGAGTGGGCAATTTTTATTGAGGGGCTCAGGGTGATTCGCGGTTTACCCCTCACCCCGCGAGACGGAACGGCTGTCTCGTCGGCCCTCTCCCTCAAGGGGAGAGGGATGAATGAACGCACGATGTGATTGTGTGGGAGCGGGAATGGCGTTTAGGCGCTCGCGATGTGTTGGATGGGCTTGCGCGGGGTGATGCGTTCTTTTTCGACGAGCACTGACGGAGTGCGCATTTCGAAGCCGTTCTCGACCGTGTTAATGGTTCGGACGCCCGCGTAAACGCGTTTGACGTTTGCGCCCATTTGAGTGGTGACGACGTAGGGGATCGTCTTGGAATTTTCGGCGACTTCTTCGACCGTGATGCGGTTTTCGATCGCGCCGCCGATGAGCGTTGCTTCTTCACCGGCTTCGGGAGCTCCGATGTCGCTTTGATCCAACGCAGTGACATCGGCGACGATCTGGTTCATCGAGACCCTCCCAACAACCGGTACGCGGACGCCGCGAATGATGACGTGTCCGCAACCGGTCAATTCGCGGCTGTAGCCTTCGCAGTAACCGACCGGCAGCGTGGCCAGTAGCGATTCTTTTTCGCAGACATGGAGGCGACCGTAGCCGACGGTTGTGCGCGGTGGGTAGCGACCGATGTGGAGGATACGGGCGTGTAGGGAGAGTGACGGTAGCAGGTCCAACGTGTCTCGGGCCGCTTGCCAACCGCGCAGGCCGTGGAGCAGAACGCCGCAGCGGACGAGGTCGAGTTGCGATTTCGGATGAAAGACGGTCCCGGCAGAATTCGCGGCGTGGCGCAAGCGGAAATGAATGCCGCGTTCTCCGCAGCCGCTGACTAACTCGCGGAACAGGTCAACTTGTTCGGCGGTCGGCTTTTCGTCTTTTTCTTCGGCGCTCGAAAAATGCGTGAAGATGCCTTCGAGGTCGAGGCGCTTTTCTTCTTTGATCCAAGACGCAGCGGTCAGGACTTCGCCGGGGCTGAAACCGCTGCGGCCCATGCCAGTGTCGGCGAGGAGGTGGACTTTTGTTTTCGTCCCGGTTCGACGGCCCTGATTCAGCGCGCGCGAGCGGTCGGCCAGTGCTTTGACTTCATCCATGCAGGAGACAGCAAACGTCAAATCGGCCAGAATGCCGTCGGTTAATTCTTCTTTGAGGCAGGAGGTCAGGATATGAATCGGGGCAACGATACCGGCGGCTCGCAACGCGGCACCTTCGGCGACATCGTTGACGCCGAGGCGCGTCGCGCCGGCTTCGAGCGCGGCTTTGGCGACGTGCTCGGAGCCGTGGCCGTACGCGGCGGCTTTGACGACGGCCATCAACTCGGCGCCGTTTTTCAACAGACGCAGGAGCGCGCGCGTGTTGTGGCGCACGGCTTTCAAATCAATCCGGGCCCACACGCGGGCCGTTTCGGTCGTGTTGTTTTCGCTGGACTCGCCCACGGAATTCCCCTCCCCCGTCGTGATCGAATCGCGCACAGATCGTTCGCCGAACCTCTAGGCCGTGTTGGCTTAGACTTCTCGCGAGATTGTGCAATTCGAAAGCGACTTTGAATTCATCGGCTGTCCGACGGGAAAAGCTTGAGTCGAAAAAGTAGTTAAAGTCATATTTATCAATGGATTAGGAGTCTATTATTGTCCGATAAGTCAATCCGTGCCGGTTCCGCGCGCATTTTTTGCGATTTTGACTGGAAATGGCGTCATATTTGGGCGTCTTATTCGTGGATAAGACGAGGCGCTTTGAACGGCCTTGGGCGTGAAACCAGATTTGAATTTGAAGGATTGCGGTCGTTTTGGCTGCATCATAACGCGGCGTGGATTTCCGGGTTGAGAGGAGCGGGACCTTTCAACGTGGATTTCTGCGCCGCATTTTTATTGTTTGCGAAAAGTTGAGCCGAATTCGATTCGGCTCAATCTTGCTTGAACGACAAGCGAGCCGAATAAAATTCGGCTCTACTTTTTAGTCGTAGGACTGCACGACCGCTCCTGAGCGCAAGCGTGTGCCGGGGATGAGCAGTTTGATGTCGAACTTGCTCGTGATCTCGGCTTTGCTCTCCAGCGGCTTGCGCGGTTTTTCGGAAATGAGCCGCCCGTTTTTGTCGAACTTTTGTTCGGGCGCTTGATTCGTCTTGCCATAAAAATTGAACGTGAAATTTTCGTGCCGGTCCAGAATCCAGCCGCGTTCCACGTCCATCTGCGCGGAGCCTTCACCTGAGACGCGATGCGTGATGCGATTGAGCGACTGGAAATCTTCCGGAAAACGTGGCGCGAATTCGGGCAGTGCGGAGTCGAAACTGCCGGAGATTTGGTAGTCGATGATTGCGAGTTTTCCGGTGGAGGTTTCGCGGACTTCACGCAGTCGCGCGTTGAAAATCAAATCGAATTGAGTCGGCAAAATCTTCGCTGCGAGACCTTGTTCGAGCGGAATGATCGTCGGCAGTCTGAAGCGCCACGTGTCGCCGGGAGCGACCGGGCGTTCCGGGAAAATCGGGAACATGTAATGCGGGGCTTCATTGATGCAGACGTGCGGTTGCGGCATGTTTTCAAGCCGCGCAATCCGCTCTCGCAGGATGTCGATCTTGTCGTCGTCGGTGGCGATGGTGACGCGTTTGGCGTCTTCGTTCAAAACAAATCCGTGAACGTAAGAGCCATCTTTGAGCGTGATTAATTGCATCGATTTGAAGGCCAAACGGTTCTGTTTATCGAACGCGTAACAGCGCAGTGCCGGGCCGACGATGGCGAAATTCGGGCCCATGTCGATGAGTTCGTTTGCGTTTTCGAGCGCGCGTTCGATGGTCTTACCGTTCTCCAATTTTTCGGAGCGTTTGCGGTCGATGTAGGTGCGCCAGAGCGCGATCTGATCGCGGCCGTCTTCCTGGCTTGCGCACAGCGCGTTGAGATAAAAGCTGTTCGTTTCGCGATACGAGTTGGCGGACTTCTGCTCGCGTTCCATCGCGCCTTGATAGACCATTGATTTATTCATCGGACGGTTGACGCGCAATGTCACGGCGGGACCGGGGACGACGGCTTGATGCCACGTGATCGGCGGCTCCGGCGGCTTCTCTGGTTTCGCGGATTTGTCAGCTTCGGGTGCGGCACCAGCGACGAACCGCATGGAAACGCCAAGCGAGAAAAGGAGAGCACCCCAATAACGAATATTCGAATTATGAATCATGTGACCTCATTGAAACGAGTCGGATCCTTTCAGCTCCGAAGGAGCGGCATAATGTAGCCTAGGGCGTAAGCCCTAGGTTCATAGCAATCGAAACGATCAAAGCCCCATCGGGGCGACATAAAATTAGAACCACGTCGCGATCAATTTTATGCCGCCCCTTTGGGGCTCATTTTCTTTTTCGATCCCAACCCAGGGCTTACGCCCTGGGCTACATTATGCCGCCCTATTCGGGGCTGAAAAAAATCAGGCCGCTGTATCGCGGGCTCAAAAACGATCTACTTCAACTTCAATGTGCGATCCAAAAAGTCGCTGAGCACTTTTGGAAAACCGTCGCCGCTCGGGAACGCGTGGCCGGCTTTGGGGCTCATCCAATACGTGGTGTCGGCTCCGACTTCCTGGAATTTTGCGTGGATGATTTTGCCGTGCAATCCCGGGACGATGGGATCGAGTTCGCCGTCGCAAATCAGCAGCGGCGCGACGTCTTTGCGGATGTGGCCGATGGGGCTCATTTTGCGGTACAGCGCTTTGTGCTCGTCGGTGTCAGGGATGATGCCTTTGAAGTTGCGGCGGTGGCGCGGGCGGGCGTCGTGCTTGATGTTTCCATCGGCTTTACGGAACGTACCGTCAGCATTCACATCGTCCGGCGCTTCGTTCCACTGCTGCACAAAATCCCACGGCCCGACGAACGAAAACGCGTTGCAGACTTTGGCGCTGATGCCTTTCAAGTCGTCGGTCGGACCACCGTCATCGAAGTCTTCCGGAACGACGGCGCACATGGCGCTGAGATGCGAACCGGCGCTGCCGCCGAAGCAGCCGATGCGCTCGGGATCGATGTTGAAGCGCGCGGCGTTTTTGCGGATGAAGCGAATGGCGTTGCGGCAGTCGCGAATCTCTTCGGGGAAGCCACCTTCTTTGTACTGGTCCGGCGTGACCGCGCCTGATTTGGCGAGGCGATAATCAATCGAGAAAAACGCGATGCCTTTCCCCATGGCAATCGGCGCGAGTTCAGCGCGTCGTCCGCCCCACATTTGTTCGGGCGAATTCGACTTGGCTCCGCCTTCCCACCAGCCGCCGTGAATATCGACCATGACGGGCGCAGGCTTATCGATGCCTTTGGGCAGGAACGCGTTGAGCTTCAATTCGCGGCCATCGACGGTGCAATAGGTGATGTTCAATTCGCTGGAATACTCGACAGCGCGGAGAGTGAACGCGGCAACGACGAGCGCTGCGGCGAAGGCGAAACGGGGGATGAGGGACATGGGGCGCGGCTCCTAAAATAGATGAGTTGAGCGACTGAACGCAGGTGACTAATGTAAAAGTATAAACAGCACAAGACGGCAATGCAACCGTCGCGAAAGCATCGTCCGATAATTCATGATCGGCTCGATTTGCGACGAGATGAATTGAATTGCCCGCGCGTTGCGCGTATCATTTGAACCGGCGAGCATCGAACGGGGACACATTACTATGAAACGAAAAGAAGCGGTTGCCGAAGATTTTTAAGATGAGTAGGTATCATGCAAGCGAACTTCAAGCGCTGTCACCAATGTGGAGCCGAGAAAAATCCTGAGATGTTGGAGACCTTTCCATACCCTGATGGAGCGCTCACGACCGAGATGCCAATTTCTCCGTTGGTCGAAATCGACTGTGAGCCGACGGTAAGGGGTAACGATTGGAAGCGAGTCGAAATCTGTCATCGATGCTTCCACGAGCTGAAACCGGACATGTGGATTAACGAAGCGATTTGGGCATCTCTAAACCCAGTGACTCCGTTCGACGCATTGCCGGATTTAGAGTCAGAGCAATGAGATTTCTGGCGCTCATCGCACTTTCATAGTATACTCGCCACAAATGAAAACCATCTTCATCGTCCTCGACACCGTCCGCCGTGATTACCTTTCCGCTTACGGGAACACGTGGGTTAAAACACCGAACCTTGACCGCATCGCGGCCTCGGGCGTGACCTTTGACAACCATTGGGCCGGGTCGTTGCCGTGTATGCCGGCGCGTCGCGAATTTATGACCGGGCGGCATAATTTCTTCTTCCGCAGTTGGGGGCCGATTGAGCCGTTTGATGACGTGCTGCCGAATGAGCTGCGCAAGAAGGACATCTTCTCGCATCTCGTCACCGATCATCAGCATTATTTCGAACTCGGCGGCGAGAACTATCACACCGCGTTTTCGACGTGGGATTTTCATCGCGGGCAAGAGCATGATGGGTACATCTCGCTGATCGACCGCGCGGCGATGCCTGAACATATGGGCAAGCTCAGCGAGCAGAATTGGAAGAACCGGCAGGCGATGCCGAACGAAGAAGATTTCGCCGGGCCGCGTTCGTGCATGGCGGCGGCGAAGTGGCTGGACGACAACGCGAAATCGCCGGATTGGTTTCTGCAAGTCGAGCTCTTCGACCCGCACGAACCGTTTACCTGCACAGACAAATATCGCGAGATGTACGGCGACAAATGGGACGGGCCGCTGTTTGATTGGCCGGCGTACGAACGCGTCAGCGAATCGAAAGAAGCCGTCGAGCATATCAAGAAATGCTACGCCGGTTTGCTGACGATGACCGACCATTGGCTCGGCGTCATCTTCAAAAAGATGGATGATCTCGACCTCTGGAAAGACACACTCGTCGTCTTCACCACTGATCACGGCACGTTGCTGGCCGAGCATGATTATTGGATGAAGAATTACATGCCGATGTTCAATGAGATCGCGCGCATCCCGTTGCTCGTGCATCTTCCCGGCGGACAAAAGGGTGGCTCGCGCGTGTCAGCGATGACGCAAGCGATCGACATCATGCCGACGATTTTGGATTACCACGGTTGCGAATTGCCGCCGCATGTCCACGGCAAATCGCTTCGTCCGGCGTTCAGCGGCAGCGGCATTCGGCGCGATGGACTCTTTGGCTATTTCGGCAAGGCGATCAATATCACCGATGGTCGCCGCGTCTATTTCCGCAATCCGGTCAACGACGATTGCGGCCCGCTTTTTGAATACACAGCGATGCCCATCGCTGGGATGCGCAAGTGGTATCCGCGCGAGAACTATGAGAAGTGGGAGATGGGCCGCTACTTCGGGCACACGTACAACATGCCGATGTTTAAAATCCCGACGACGGCGACCGCTCCCGTCGCGCCTCCGGGCGAGCCGAGTTTTGTGGGCCGACATCAGCTCTTCGACATCGTCAGCGACCCGCGCCAAATGAAGCCGCTGAACGACCCGAGACTCGAAGCGCATTTTGCACAACGCATCGTCGAAAATCTGAAAGTGTTCGGTGCGCCAGAAGAGCAATTCACGCGGCTGGGGTTATAGACTGATCCCGGCGTCGATACGCATTGATTTGCATAAAATGCGCACGAAACGCTACGTGTTTCGTGCACGTTTCATGTGGATAGCAGAGGGAAGTCAACACGCGTGATGGGTGCGTTATTCAGAAGTCGATTCTGAAGCGAAAGGATACTCTTCTCGTGACTAAAAATCATATGCCATCGATCTCTGTTGCCCTCGTTGTAATCTTTTTCCTATTCACTCCTGTCCGCGCCGAAAATGTCAACGTTCCCGACGGCATGGAACAGGCCATTGACCGGCTCGTTAAATCCTTTGAAATCGATCCCAGCGAACCCGGCATCGCGGTCCTGATCAACAAGCCCGGTCACCTGCTTTTCATGAAGGGCTACGGTCTGGCCAGTCTGAAATTGAAATCGCCCATCACACCGAAAACCGTATTTGAACTCGCGTCCGTCAGTAAAACGATGACCGCGACAGCCGTCTTGAAACTTCACGAACGCGGCGAGTGGTCGATCCAGGATGACATTCGAAAATACATCCCGGAACTCCCAGCCTACGCGCCCGCGCACCCGATTCGACTGAAAGATATGCTGAACCACATTTCAGGTTTGCCAAGCTATTTCGACTTGCTCGAAAACGCCCCAAAGCCGCCGGTTGATTATTGGAGCAACGAAAGCGCGACCGCTGAATTCGCCCGTCAGAAGAAGGCCTTTCCCCTCGACTTTCCAACCGGCGCGAAATACGAGTACAACAACTCCAATTATATGTTGATGGGCACGGCCTTGTCGCGGAAATTGAAGCGGCCTTTCGCCGCACTCATGCGCGACGAAATCTTTGCTCCCTGCGGAATGAAACACACCTACGTTTACGAGACTCCCGAATCTGTTCCAGCATTGGCTACTGGTTGCAACCACGCGATCGGTTACGAATGGGATTCAAAAAAAGAATCGTGGAAAGCGTCCTGGGGTTGCCCGCCCGACCGCAACGAAAAGGACCTTGAAGTCGGCGACGGCGGGATTTGGACCAACCTCGAAGACATGCTGCGTTGGGACACTGCCATTCGGGAACATAAACTCATCAAGCTCGCGACCATGAAAATCGCGTTGTCGCCTTCCAAAACTGGTGACGGCGAAACCAACGCGTACGGCTTGGGTTGGATATTGTATGCAAACGATGACGGTGTGAACTACGGCTTCGGACACGATGGCTATTGGGGTGGCTTCAGCACGACCTACTACAATTACCTGACACAGGGTCATACCGTCGTACTGCTCAGCAATCGAGGCCGGCACATCGATCTGGATAAATTCTGGGAAAAGCTCGATGTCATCATCACAAAATATTCGAGGAAGTAATAACGTATTTGAAGAGCCATACTTTAAATGCGTTTATGCCGTGAAACGAATCGTCTTCCGGTGTGAATTAGGATCATTTGATCCTTTGCGCTGTACATTTTTGCGGCAGTCGTTGTCGCGTCAGTTGCGTTAGCGAATACGCGCATTGAGCTGGTTTGGGTCAGGATTCGGTTGCGTCTCCTATAGAAAGCACGATTTTAGATTGAATCGAGCGTCTGGCACAGCCTGTGCAAAAGGTTTGAGCGTGTACTTTAACTGCTCATCCATTTTTGCGAGGACAGGACGATGTTGCATCAGATTCAGGCGGGAGTGAAACGCCGCCGACCGGGTTTTACGTTGATTGAAATGCTATTGGTTGTCGCCATTTTGGTGGCGCTGGCCGGATTGGTGTTGCCGAAGCTGGACAAAGAACAACTGCGCGCGAACAAAGGCATCGCCGCGAATAACATGACGGGTGTCTCTCGCTACATCCAAACATACCGCATCCGCCACAACAAATATCCTGATCGCTGGGATTCGCTCGTGGATGGCAGCGGCAATCTCTGGGTGCCTGGTGCTCCGGGAACGTCAATTGGCCTCGACCCACAACTCGTCGGTGGTCCGCCCACTGGTAGCCCACACAAATTGACGACGACCACGTTGGTTGAAAATGCGACGACACACGAAGTCCGCTCACTCAGCCGCATGAATATCGCCAATGTGTTGGGCTTGGCATCATCGCCGAGTTCGCCCGGAAATGCGTTCAATGTTGTCACGCCGCTCGCTAACGGAGTAACCGTCGCGACGATCAACGCGAGCGATTCGGACGGCAGAGCCATTATCGACTCGATTTATCCGGAGAACAAATTGAGCACCGGGACATCGGGTGCGATTCCGTCCGGCAAGAAACTTGTCGTCTTTGGATTCGGTCCGTTGAATTCGGCCATCGGCGACGTGCTTCAGGAATGCCCGACGTATTCGAACACGGACCCGACGCAGTACTACAATCGCTTCATAGCGATCTTCGAATGCAGTGCTGGCGGTTCACGCGCAGAGTTGAAAACAGTCGTTGCGTCAGATGCCGATATGGTCGGTGAAGAAATCGGCGACTACTTCGAGTAATGAAATGTACAGGAGTCGACCTGCGAGCGGAACGTCCGTTCGTAGGTCGCATTTGAGTTGGAGTTTCTATGCGTGTTCGAGGGTTGACTCTTTTTGAATTGCTACTGGTCGTGGCGCTGCTGGTGGCCCTTGCCAGTGCCGTGTTGCCACGGCTCAACGACGTTGCTGACCATAGTCAATCAGTCGCAACGCAGGAATCAATGCGCACCGTTCGTGACGCCATTCGCGGAACAAACGACGATCCCGGTTACGTCGGAACGGTCGGACAATTGCCCGACAAAATCGACGATCTATTTATGAATCACGCCGGTGTTTCGCCCTACAATCCGCTGACGAAAAAAGGCTTTCGATCCAACGGCTATTTGCAATTCGCCGGCACGGTATACAAGCTCAATTTCTCTGCCGGATTTACAACAGATTATTGCTACAACGATGGCATAGACTCCGCCGTTTTCGATGCGTGGAAGAATCCGATTGTCATCCAATCGCTTCCCGGAAAACCGAAGGTGAAGCGCCTTCTATCCGCAGGACCAGACGGCATTCTCGAAACGCCTGCCACATCATCGACCCCTGTCGGCGACGACATCATTCTCTCTTTGAATCCGGACGGTGTCGCATGGTAATCGCACCATCGCGGGAGCGCGGATTTACGCTGATTGAATTGGTCGTCGTCCTCGCGATTCTCGTCGTGTTGGCGAGCATTGCTGTGCGGTCGTTGGACGCGCGACTTGATCAAGCGAAATTCGATGCGACGCAGCGGCAGTTGCGTGAAATTAAAGACGCCGTTTTCGGGCCGCAGGATTTGCGCAACGCGGACGGCTCGTTGATGGCGACGGGATTTATGTCGGACATGGGGCGTCCGCCAAAATGCAGCGTGTCAGATGCTGACGCGAGTTTGGGATTGCATGAATTGTGGAGCAACACCCTGGGACGTCCGTTGTTCGCGCTTCGAAGAGCTTCAATTGATACCAGTAATCCTATATGGCTCACTGCATATAAGCAGACCTTGGTGGGTGGCAATTGGGATAAAATTTCACCAGAAAGCGATGACGCAGTTTTCGTTCCGTGCGGATACAGAGGCCCGTATTTAGATTTGCCCCAGGGCGAGACAGGATTGAAAGACGGTTGGGATTCAGCGATAGATCCGCGTCCGTTTGTTTTACTGCAAGCTGGCACGTTGGCTCCGTTTACTCTTCCGTCCGCCACAGTGATCGGTGGAGTTGTGTCGTATGGTGCTGACGGAACGAAAGATACCGCACCAAACGAAAATCCGTACAACACCGATCTTCCTCTGATTCAGTTTATTGATGACGGAAGTGTTGCGAATTCAATGGGATCGATTCAAGTCACTGTGCTTGTAAAGGACGGTGCGGTGCCGTCGAGCAGCATCGTTAAACTTCGACTTTACGGCCCTGATCCTGAAAGCGGTTTCGTAGCATATTATGAGGTTGATAGTCCCCCCTTAACAAATTCATCAGGTGATCAAACGTTCTCGTTTGAATTTCCTCTTACTAGTCTTGTGAATGGTAAGCCAGTTTGCAACGTTGGTGCCCGCGTACTGCGCGCGGTGATTAATTCGAAAAAGAGCAACATCCTCCCTGTCACCATCTCACTAAACCATCCCACCACTTTTAATCTGACGGTGCAATAGACCATGGCGCGAGCACCGCAGCATACACTTTTTCTCTTCGATTCCGGGCGGACTCTTCGCGGGGATTTTGCAGCGACGGGCGAATGTACTGTCACGACTTCACGTGCGGGCGGTGATCGACCCTTATTGAACGCCGTCGAAACAGCGCTCACGCTCGCGCCCAAATTGGGGCGGAATGTGTGGGTGGCCAGCGCGAATCTCTGGGTCCAATCGGTCACGCTTCCGAGCGCGGTCGCCAATCGGCTTTCAGGATCGGAGTTGTCCGCCGCGCTTGCGTTTGAAGCGGAACCGCTCTCGGGTATTGCGTCGACCGATGCCGAAATCGGGTGCGTTCCCGGCGCGACTCTTCCCGACGGCTCACGCGAATTTCAGCTCGTCGCTCTTGATCGCAGCGTTCGGGACACGGTTCAAAACGCGTTGAGTTCACAGGGCGGGATGTTGCGTGGAATTTGCGCGATGCGCGACCTCTCGACGCGAGAAAGCGCAGCGAGCGACACGGAATGGTTGACGGTAACGCTCGCACAAATTACTGCACAACCGACAATCGTTCCGCTGATCACGGCAGCTCCGCGCGCTGTGTCGATGAGTCGCGTGTGGGTGATTGCGGCGGTTGTTGAAGTCGCCGCGTTGGCGCTGTGCTTTGCTCATTGGCGGTTGTGTGAATCCGAAACTGTACGACTTGCTGCTGAAGCAACTGCGTTGCGTGTGCCTCAAAAACAGATCGAGGACATGCGTAAATCGCTCGTCCTGGCACGAGCAGAATATCAAGAAGCGGACCGGCGCAACCAAGCCGCCACTGCATTGCGGGAGACGTTCACCACTGCCGTGCAACGCCAGCGCGAGCGTGTTACTGACGTGCTGCGGCGCGTGGCGGACGAGCGTCCCGGCAATGTCATTGTTCAATCCATCCATGCCGACAACGCGGATACAGTGCGCGTCGATGGGCTTTGTATGAAACCTGAATTGGCTGATGAATTCGCAGCGCGATTGAAGCGCAGTTTGGAAGCGCACAGTATTTCCGTTGTCCCTATTGCGAAGACAGCGCAAGGCGTCATGAGTAACGGCGGACCATGGCGTTTTACTCTCGAAATTTCGACCACGCCGCCACCCCCGGTGACGAAGCCTTCAAGCACACCACTCGCAGCAAGCAAGAAAGGGGAGGGGCGCTAATGATAGTAAAAACAGCACGCGAACGCATCGCCCTGATGATCCTGCCGGGCGTATTGACTGCGATTATTTACATCTATGGTCCGGGCGCGACGGCTCAATCGAAATTGAAACAAGCGGCTGCGGAACGTGAGGATGCGCAGCTCAAAAGTCCCGCTCCTTCAGCAGTGGCTGCGGTCCGGACTGAATTGGAAAACGTACGCACAGCCGCGCGCGACGCGCTTGCAAAAAGCGCGCAATTGCAACAACCGGTAGAGGCGTTGCCTCCATCCCGAGCTGGCGCGGAAGGTCAAGTGCTTCACGTCATTTCGCACACGTTTGCGATGCACGGGATGACGTTGTTGAAATCCGAACGATTGAGTAAAGACGTCGATCTGCTCCCCAAAACGATTCGCGAATCGTGGAAGAGTGTTGGGGAACACATTCAACTGTCGACGCCTCAAATCTGGAAATTTGAAGCGGACGGAAGTTACGCGGCGATGCTGGAAGTATGCGCCGATTTGAAGAATGCGCCCGAGCGCATCATCCCGTTGACCATCGCGTTGGAGTCCGAGGAAAGCGTTGAAAAAGCGAGCGCGGCAGCAGCGGGTTTGTCTCGATCAGCAGACACCCTTCAGAAAGAACCGCGTGAAAAACGTGGCAAGCGTTGGACGCTGACGGTGTGGCTATGAGCGTTCCGACACTGTTGGACATGGACCGCGTGCGCATCGATCCCGCGTGGGCGTTGCGCGTCCCGCCCGCTCTGGCGTTGCGCCGCATGATGCTTCCGTTCGCGCTCATCGACGACCGCGTTCACGTTGCGTGTATTGATCCCGACGACGCCAGTGCGTTCGAAGCGGTCGAGCGTTTTACGGGTCGGAAAACGTGTGCGGTTCTGGCCGATAAGGAGTCGCTTCAACGTGCGCTGAATCGTATTTATGTTGAAAACGCGCGGCCATCGTATCGTGTGCCAGTGTCGCAAGGCTCCGCGCCGCGCCCGGCCGAACACGACGATGCGGTCGCGCTTTCCGAAGAAATTTTACACGCTGCGATTATTCGCCAAGCCTCCGATATTCACATCGAACCGGGGCGCGAACGCGTGACAATCAGACTGCGCGTGGACGGTCAATTGGAAGAGTATCAGACGCTTTCATCGTCCAGCGAATCGGGACTGGTCAGCCGTTTGAAGGTTCGCGCTGGGATGGACATTGCTGAAAAACGCGCGCCTCAAGACGGCGGTTTTACGCATCGGATTTCAGGTTCGGGAGAAGCATTGCGCGGAGTCGATATTCGCGTGGCGACGCTTCCCACGCGTTACGGCGAACGCATGACATTGCGTTTGTTGGGATTGCAAACGGGCGCGTTGACGCTGGAAAAATTGGGCATGATTCCCAGCGATCTCGCGCGGATGAAATCCGTGCTCGATCAACCGCACGGCTTGGCGCTATTGACCGGCCCGACCGGAAGCGGCAAGACCACGACGCTGTATGCGTGTATTCAGCGCCTGCTGCAACTCCGCCCGCTCAACGTGATCACGGTTGAAGATCCGATCGAATACGAACTGCCCGGCGTGTCGCAAGTTGAGGTCGATTCGGCTGAGAAAGTCAGTTTTACAAAAGCGCTTCGCAGCATTTTGCGGCACGATCCGGACGTGATCATGATCGGTGAAATTCGCGATGCGGACACGTTGGATGTTGCGGTGAAAGCGGCGCTGACCGGGCATTTGGTCTTGTCCACATTGCATACGAACAGCGCCGCCGGAGCGGTCACGCGCTTGAGTGACATGGGCCTTGCGCCGTTCATGAGCGCGGCGACATTGCGACTCTGCGCGGCTCAGCGACTCGCGCGCCGCTTGTGCCCGGAGTGCCGGAAGCCGCGCGTGTTGAGCGCTGTTCATGCCGCCGCGCTCGGGGACAAAACTGCGGCTGGTAAAAATGTGTACGAACCGGGCGGCTGTCTGTATTGCGCCGGGAAGGGCTATGCGGGTCGGATGGGATTTTTTGAATTGCTGCCCGTCGATCCCGACTTCGCAGCATTGATCGCACAAGGCGCTCAGGAAGGCGCGTTGTCCGGGGCGATGCGTGAGCGGGGCATTCCGTTTCTTGTCGATGATGCGCGCGAGAAAGTGCTTGCTGGCGAGACGACTGTGGGCGATGCACTCGACGCCGTCGCGGCTGCGTTTGCTCCGTGGCAAGGAGGTGCGTCGTAATCATGGCCGCATTTTCATTTGAAGCGTTTGATCGCGATGGCGCGCGGAGCAGTGGGATGCTGAACGCCGATTCTCAATCCGCCGCGAGCGGTGAACTGCGTTCGCGCGGGCTAATCGTGCTGTCGTTGAACGCGCTCGGAGCGCAAGTCGCCGGGCCGTCGGACTCCGCACAGAAATCCGCTGGTTTCTCACTCAGTCCATCCAGCTGGCTACCGCCCGCGCGCGTTGATGTGGAATTGGGGTTGCAGCAAATTGCGTCGATGTTGCGCGCTGGGATGACGTTGTTGGCTGCGTTGCGCACGGCTGCGGAACACGCGCGGCGGCACTCGATGCGGCGTGTGTGGGAACAAGTTGCGGACAGGATTCAGGCTGGCGGATCGCTTGCGGAAGCGTTGCAACGGCACCCACGTTGCTTCCCGGAATTCGTTGTACAGCTCGTCCATGTCGGCGAAGCGTCCGGTGCGTTGGACACGGTTCTCACGCGCGCGGCGGAGCAATTGGAGCGGTCGCGTGCGCTCAAGTTGACGATGCTCAACGCGCTGATGTATCCGTTCATCGTCACTGTGTTGGCCGTCGGCGTGGCGGCGTACATGATGATTTCATTGATGCCGAAATTGCAAAAGTTTTTGGCCGGTCGGCACCGCAAACTTCCGCCGATCACGCAGATGTTGATGGACGTATCCGCGTGGTTTCAGCATTACGCCGGGATGGTGGGCATTGGCCTTGTGCTTGTCATCGTGGGTCTCGTTGCAATTCGTCGCTGGCCACCCGGGCGCATGGCGTTGGATATTTTTTCGCTGCGAGTGCCTGTGATTGGAACCGCGTTGCGGACGGCAGCGACGGCGAGTTTTGCGCGGACGATGTCGATACTTTTAGACAGTGGAGTGACGCTCGTTCGCTCGTTGGAAATTCTCGAACATCTGTTGGAGAACGTCGCGTATCGCCGGGTGATTGGCGCGGCGCGGGAGACGGTGATGAATGGCGGATCGTTGTCGGGGTCGCTGGCTACAGGAAAATTATTCATGCCAATGTTGAGCCGCGTGACGGCTGTGGGCGAAGCGACGGGATCGCTTGATACGGTGCTGGCTGAGACGGCGTCGTTTCATGAAAAGCAACTCGCCGCGACGGTGCGCTGGTTGAGCATTGTGATTGAGCCTGCGATTTTGTTGGTCGTCGGCGGAATCGTTGGATTCGTTTACATTTCATTCTTTGTCGCTTTGTACAGCGTGGCGGGATAATTGGATATGACACAAAAATACCTGCCTACTCATTGCACTTTCGTTGTCCTCACGTTGCTTGTTGCGCCGGGATTTCTGTTGGCTGAGGACACGCCGAAACCATCGCCTTTGGGTGAGACGGTGCCGTTGAAATCCGGCAAAGACGTGTCCGAGCCTGCGAAAAAAACGGAGCCGCTGCCTGATCCGACGGAGCTCAGTGCCGAGTTTCGCGACGCGCTTAAACCACCTGCGCCACCGGTGGTGAAAGTTGCCGCACCTCCGCCGCCCGCGTCTCCAGCGATTCCGGAGATGGTGGTGAAAGCATTGGTTGAAACCGATGGGCAGCCCGCGTCGGCGATGATTGAAATCAATGGAAAAGCACAGCACATCATCACGGCGGGTAGCACGTTTTCCGTGCGGGACTCAGGCGCTCAGTATCTCACTCTGGTCGTTAAACGTGTCGCGGCGGATGGTGTTGAAATTGAAATCGTGGAATTGAAAAAGGTCGTAAAGATTCGATGAGATGTGAATGGAATTGGAAGGGTGGACGTATGAAAAAATTAGTGATCGTGGCCGTTTTAAGTTTGGGTCTTTCGTTGAGCATCGTGGCGGCGGAAACTCCACCGGGGCCGATGTTGAAGCTCGCGAATTTTCGTGATGTGAAACTGATTGACGCGCTCTCGATTCTCGCCGACCAGACGGGACTCAATCTTGTTGCGTCGTCGGAGGCTGGCAAGATGCCGGTGTCGTTGACGCTGCGCAACGTCCCGGCGCGAGTGGCAGTCGAGACGCTGTGCAAGGCGCATAATTTGTGGTTCAAAGAAGACGCTGGAATTATTCGCGTCATGACGACCACTGAATACCAACGCGATCTGACGACGTTTCGCGAAGAGAAGACGGAAGTCTTTACGCTGCTGTATCCGAACGCGGTGGCGATTGCCGTGGCTGTGCGCGACCTGTATGGTGACCGCGTTCAACTGTCGCTCGGCACTGAAGCGCGAAGCGAAGAATCGAGCGATTTGAACGACCGTTTTGATCGCTTCGATGTCGTCGATCAGCGCAGTCAAAGTCTCGGGCTGTTTGAAGGCAGCAACAACAATTCGATCAGCTCAACGGGCGGCGGACGGGGCGGCTCAAATTCATCGTCAGGCTATTCGCAGCGCAGTTTCGCCCAGCGCGAAAACAGTCAGCGCCGACGGGATGACAGTGCTACGCAAACGGCAAAAAGTGATCTGCTGAATCTCACGCCCGATCAACTTCAAGCGATGCAGCAGGCTGCGAAGAACGGTGATGTCGATCTCGCGCTGCAACAATTTCGCCGCCGCCAAGCGGATATTTATGTGACGCTCAGCCGCCGCAACAACCTCGTCGCCGTGCGTTCGAGCGATGAGAAATCGATTGAGGAAATTGGCAAATTAATTCGCCGGCTCGATGTCCCGACGTCGGTCGTGTTGCTTGAAGTGAAAGTGTTGTCGATTGAATTGAGCAAAGATTTTACGTCGGCGTTTGATTTTCAATTCAGTGACGGGACGAGTTCGGCGGGCGGATTTACGTCCGGGACTATTCAGCCGCCTGTGTCGGATGTGTTGAACGGAATCGCGCGTCGAAATGCGCCGCTGGCGCTCGGCGGGTCGGGCGTCAAGAGCGGCAGCTTGGCGTTTCAATATGTGAACAACGCGTTCCGTGCGCGGCTGCAAATGCTCGAAGGCACGAACAAATTGACGACGCTTGCGACACCGGTTTTGATGACGGCGAACAATGA
The DNA here is from genome assembly GCA_037129555.1 of Planctomycetota bacterium. Classification (GTDB taxonomy): domain Bacteria; phylum Planctomycetota; class SZUA-567; order H5-PLA8; family H5-PLA8; genus JANXLS01. The sequence goes on along the minus strand of JBAXUS010000111.1, from coordinate 1,884 downwards.
AGTCTCGCGGCTTTTTGTTGGAGAAGAACGGCCGATTGTGCGGAATATTAATAGCAACGCGGTCGTGAATCAGACGACGGTCACGAACGGCTCGACCACGTCGATTGAATTCCGACCTGTCGGCACGACGTTGCTGATCACGCCGAATATCAATGCCGACCGCACGGTGACGCTGCGGATTTTGCAGGAGAATTCGACGATCAGTTCTGGCGGCGCGTCGATTCCGGTGGTCACCAATAATGGGCTTCAGCAGCAGGCGGTGGACGTGGTTCAGACGCGCAGTGTTAGCGGCACGGTCGTCGCGCAGGACGGGTTGACGCTGGCGATCGGCGGACTGATTGAAGAGGGCATTTCGGACCAGCGCTCGCAGGTTCCGTTGCTGGGAAGCATTCCTGGCGTGGGCGTGTTGTTCAAGCGCCAGAATAAGAACAAGAAGCGCAGCGAACTCGTGATCCTGATCAAGCCGCGCATCTTGACGACGCCGAGTGAAGGTGAGGCGGTCAGCAAAGAATTGCTCGAGCGACTGTCGATTCATCCGAAAGCATCGGATCCTTCAGGGACGTTGAATCTGTATCCGGCTGCTGAAGTGCTGCCGCTTTCGCGTTGAGAACCATGCGGTGCAATCGCATAGCTGGGCTCAACATGATTGTCATTAATCCGTGTTTTCGCTAAACTACTTTCAAGTTCATTTAAATACCCAGTAGAAGCGATTACCGGTCACGCGTTTTGAGTCGTGGCCAGTGTTATCAGAACGGATTGTGCACGCGCATGAACATCCATCCCTCCGCCATCGTCTCCCCCGAAGCACAGCTCGGAGACAACGTGACTGTTGACGCTTTTGCGTCCATCGAATCTGGAGTGATCATCGGAGCGGGGTGTGTGATCCGCGAACGTGCGCACATCTGTTCCGGATCAACGCTCGGTCAAAATTGTCGTATTCACATGAACGCCGTCGTCGGACACGCGCCGCAGGATTTCTCGTATAAAGGTGGACCGATTAAAACGCTCCTCGGCGATGGCGTTACGGTTCGGGAAAACGCGACGATTCATGGCTCGGCGAATGCTGACGGCACTCGCGTTGGGGATAACTGCTACCTGATGGTCGGCAGCCATGTCGCGCATGATTGCAAACTCGGTAAAGGCGTGCTGCTCGCCAATGGAGCACTTCTTGCCGGACATGTTCAAATCGATGACGGCGCTTTCGTTTCGGGGAATGTTGTGATCCATCAGTTCGTTCGAGTCGGTCGCCTAGCGATGCTTTCAGGCGGCTCGCGCTTCGGGATGGACGTTCCGCCTTACCTTATTGGTGACGGAGCGAATTCGGTGACGCTGTTGAATTCCGTTGGGCTTCGTCGCTCCACGACATTGAACGAACAAGACCGCCGTGAAATCAAGGCCGCTTACAAAATCCTGTATCGCAGCGGACTGCCTTTGCCGCGTGCGCTCGAACGTCTCGCTGCGGAATTCACCAGCGCCGCAGTCAAACACTGGCTCGAGTTCTTCAGCACTCCCAGCAAGCGCGGCTTCTGTCGGTATTGGACTGCCGGACGTCGCTCTGAAATGGGCGAGTAAACTGCGATCGCTACTTTTTTTCATTTGACCTAAAAAGTGATTAATGTTTGAAAATGAAGTAACCGATTACGGATACGTCACACACGATTAACTGTGCGTTCATGGTTGCTCACATAGCCTTCTCCCCTCCTTACAACTATGCTCACTATGCGCAAGTCGTGAAGGTCAACTATCCTATCGTTAGTGGTGGTTATTGAGGCTCGGACATGCGGAATATGTTTAAAATACGTCAGAATGTGCAGGGCGAGCGGCACATATGACTTAATTTCAGCCAATTTTGTCGCAAATACGATCCAATTGTATAGTATGATT
>JBAXUS010000110.1:0-20510 GCA_037129555.1 Planctomycetota bacterium | reverse complement strand
CCCGCGAGCCGAACAGCAGGCTCGTCGGCCCTCTCCCTCAAGGGGAGAGGGGGAAACGTCCGCCACTTTCAAAACTTGCGGAGGCCCCGAATGTATAGTTTCATCTTGGCCAAAACTGTTTGCCTCCTCCTCGTGACGTTCGCCGCGTTCGCCGCAGAATCCGAGCCCGCCATTGGGCCACGTGCTTCAACATTTTTCATCACCGATTATCTTCCGTCCGCGATTTATGAAGGGGACACGCTCTCCGCTTGTTTTCGCGTGGAGAATGTTCAGTCTACGAAAAGTACCAGCATTGTTTCGGCGACCTCGTTCGATTCAACTGGCGCGGAACTTAAGATTCTCGATGAAAAATTAGGCGTTGCGTCCGGTGCGTTTGCTCCAGTAAAATTCGAATTTAATGCCAAACGAGTTGCGCGAATCCGCTTCGATTTGAAGTCCATTGGCGAGCCGTCGGCCCTTGCGAGTGTAGCGGTCATACTCGTCCGCGACACGGACGCGTGGCCCGCAACACGCATCATCAACGGTCGCTTCGTCACAGTTGATTCGTCAAGCATCGTGATTCCCGTCGTCGAGAAAAAGCGCTTCGTTGAAGAGCGCCGACTTGCGCCGATGAAATGGTTTTTCGGTTCTGGAAAAGAAGAATCCGTCGGGCGCAATGGAAAGTGCCTGGCGTTCGCGCCCGGAGCGTGGCGACTCACTGTGGACAGCGTTCATTCACTCAGCCCCTGGGCGCTTGACGGTTCGGTTCCAATCGCGAGCACGTTGAATCAGATCATGTCGGAATTACGCAACGTCACGACCGGTGAATACAAACGCTGCGGCCTCGTCTTGCCCCCGGACGATCTCGATGTCGCCACCGATCCGCGCACGTATCGCGTCGTTCTCGACACCCTTTTTGCGCGCCTCGCGAAAGCTGACATCGGACGCGTGACCGTCATCGCGCCGTACAAGCACGGTTGCAACGACGCTCACCGCAAAGCGCTCTGGCGTGAACTGCATGAGTCCGCGACGATCAATGCCGTCAGAGTCCTGGATCCGCTCGATTGGATGAGCGAAGCCGTTTGGCGCGCGGATCCCAACACGCCGGGTGTCTACGCGCGTCATCCCAACGCGGCAGGCCGAAAAATGATCGAGCAAGCGCTCGCTGATTTGATACGATAACCGAACCTAAATTTTGGGTTATCACGATTTGATTCGAGTTTTTGAAACTCGAAACACGCATTTTGAGGTCGATCAAGAATTCATGTACCCAACGCAGTTGCACAGCTACATGCTCTGGCGTTCATCGGTTGAACCCACACCGCCGATGCTCGCGTCTAAACGCTACACGGCAGCCGTCTCGCTCATCCCCGGCGTCATGGTCGGAATTTTCGTCTATGGCTGGTACGCCGGTTTGGTGATCACGACATGCCTCGTTTCGGCGTTCATCTCCGACTGGCTTTGCCAGCGATTTCTGTTTCAACGTGAAGCGGAGTTTTTCGGAAAGCGCGACGGCGTCTGGCTTCTCACGGGGCTGCTCGTTGCGCTTATGCTTCCGCCCGCGATGCCCCTTTATCTAGCAGCAGCCGGGACGATTGTCGCAGTTCTTGCCGGGAAATATTTACTGCAAGTGGACGGCATGCCGCTCTTCCAACCCGCGTTGCTGGGATTGCTTGCGCTGCATATTTTGTGTCCGATCATTCTGGCCTTCAGCTCTGGTCCGTCGAATGCCACAATGAATCCGCATGAGCGTTGGCCCACGTTGACACGCAGCACCAGTCTCGAAACGCCCGGTGAGGGCCGCTTCGTTCCGAAATTTCTGGTCAACTTTTTCGGTGGCGACATTCGCAATTCGATGGACGCGCAGCAGTACACGTCCGATCTCTTCGCGAATAAAAACATCACTGCCGAAGCCACTTACAGTGCACGTCCACAGGACCTCGTCGCCGCTGCTCCGTCGCGCGATCTCAGTAATCAAACCGCAGCGACAGGCGACGCGAACAAATCGTACGATTGGTTGAAAATGCTGCTCGGCTATCTGCCCGCTGTCATCGGCGGATCGCAGGGAATGGCCTTGCTCTTCGGCGCACTCCTCATGTTCTTCAGCCGCTCGACGTCGCCGCTGATTTCGCTTTCAGCTCTCGCGACGATGCTGGCCGGTCTGGCGTTTACCGCGTGGCTCGGAGGAGGAGCTGCCAATGCGCGAGTTGTCGCCGGCAACATTCCGATTCATCTTCTCAGCGGCGGGACACTGCTGGCGATCTTCTATTTCGCGTGCGATCCCGCGACGACGCCGCGTTCAGCGAAGGGCAAAATCTTCGCCGGGATTTTCTTTGGCGTGATCGAGCTGACGTTGCGTCTCGTCTTTAAAATTTCAGACGGTCTTCCAGTCAGCATCCTGGCGACGCAAGCCATGTCGTTCGTGATTGATCAATGGATCGCCCCGCCGCCAGTGGGTAGCTTGAGTGCCGTTCACATCGGCATTTCGCAATCATCGCTGGGACGACTCTAAGAGGAGCGACTTTTTAATTTATGATTCCATTGGCGATCGTCTGGCACCAGCACCAGCCCTATTACAAAGACCTTGTTTCGGGCGAAATGGTTCTTCCGTGGGTCCGCTTGCACGGTGTCAAAGATTACTATGGAATGGCGCGGCTTCTTGCTGAATTTCCCGGCGTTAAATGCACGATCAATCTCGTCCCATCGATGCTCGCCCAGTTGCAGGATTATGTCGATGGCAAAGCCACTGATCGTTTTCTGAGCAGCACAGAAATCCCCGCTGATGAATTGACTGCCGACGACGCGTGTTTTATTCTCGACCATTTTTTCATGGCGCAATGGGATCGCATGATCCGCGTTCATCCGCGCTATAAGCAACTGCTTGACATGCGCCGCGTCGGCAAATGCGGTGCGCGGCAGGCGCTCGACGATTTCAAAACAAACGACCTCCGCGATCTTCAAGTCTGGTTCAATCTCGCGTGGTTTCATCCGGTCAGTTTTGAAGAATCTGCCGTCCTCCGCTACTTGCTCGAGAAGGGCCACGATTTCACAGAAGAAGACAAGCAGGCGATGCTCGCCGAACAACGCTCGATTCTGGCGCGCGTGATTCCGCTGCACAAGGAACTCGCCGCGCGCGGACAAGTCGAGCTGACGACGACGCCGTATTATCATCCGATTTTGCCGTTGCTCTGCGACATGCATTCGTGTCTCGAAGCGATGCCCGACAACCCGCTGCCGAGTGGTCATGTCTCCTTGCGCGAAGATGCAGAGGCGCACGTCAAAAAGGCAATCGATTTTCACCGCGAATTGTTCGGCTCCGCGCCCCAGGGCATGTGGCCCGGCGAAGGGTCGGTCAGCCCGGAGATCGTCCCGATTCTTGCGTCGCATGGCATCCAATGGTTCGCGACGGACGAAGAGATTTTAGCCGCATCGTTGAAGCAGCGCATTCGCGGCGAATTTGGAAAACTGATTGCTCCCGAAACGCTCTACCGCCCGTGGCTCGTCGATACAAACGGTGCGAAGGCCGCGATGCTGTTCCGCGACCACCACCTCTCGGACCTCGTCGGATTTCACTATCAGAATTGGGAAGGCGAAGCCGCCGCCGCTGATTTTCTGATCCAAATCCAGGAGTCCGGACGCGATCGGCCAGCGGGTGACGAAACTGTCGTCACGGTCATTCTCGACGGCGAAAATTGCTGGGAGCACTACCTCGATCAGGGCATTGTATTTCTCCGCGCGTTGTATGCGAAATTGGAGAAGCGTGAGCGCGGCATTCGGACTGTTTTGCCCGGTGAATTCATCCAAGCGAACCCACCGACGCGCCGCATCGAGCACCTGTTTTCAGGCTCGTGGATCAATCACGATTTTTACATTTGGATCGGACATTCCGAAGATCGCCGCGCGTGGGAGTATGTGTATCGAACGCGTGAGGACCTCGTCCAGGCGCAGAAAAATCAGGGCGCTACGGGCGGCTTGGCGTTCGAACGCGCGTGGGAGGAATTGTACATCGCCGAAGGGTCCGACTGGTTCTGGTGGTACGGCGACGATCACAATTCCGGAAACGATGAAGCCTTCGACACGCTCTTCCGAACGCATTTGCAAAACGTTTACAAATTCATTGGTCAACCCGCGCCGTTTTTTTTGAGCGAGCCGGTTAAAGGCCGGGGCAGGGCGGGGCGTTTCTCAAATCCCACCGCGAGTCTTAACGTCACCATCAGTGGCACCGGTGGTGGCTATTTCGATTGGCTCGGAGCCGGACGCTATCGCCCTGACAAAGACGGCGGAGCGATGACTGCCGCCGGTCGCGCGCCGATCCAACAAGTCTTGTTCGGATACGGAAAAGGCAATCTGTACGTCCGCGTCGATTTCCATGAGGACTTGCAGATTCGCCCGGGCAAAGACGTGCGGCCCATCGAAAGCGTCGCAGTCCGCTTCACCGATCCGAACGATTACAACGTGACAGTGAATGGTGGAGCTCCTCTTGTCTCCGGAAATTGGATTCGTTCGGAACGCGTGGAATCCGCGTGGCACGAGTTGTTTGAAATCAAAATTCCGTTCGACTGCGTCGGCGCTGTGAGTGGCCAGGAACTTTCGTTCTATATTGAAGTCGTCCAAACCGGACGTCAGGCCGAACGCTTTCCGCGTTCCAGCCCGTTGCAATTTACAGTCCCACCCGCCAACGCGGACGCATACGAATGGATGGCGTAGTGTCGAACTCCCAACAAAAAGTGATCCAACTGATTCGCATCCGCGCACCGATGCGCTACACCGACGCCTTCGAGTTGCAACGCGTCCACGGCGCGGAATTGGAAGCCTGCGATGAGCCGATTGCGAAGCTGATGATCCTGCAACACAATCCCGTCTTCACGCTGGGGCGCCGTACTGACGCGTCGCACATGCCGATCAGCGAAGATGATTTAGTCGCGCGGACAGGTGCCGAAGTCGTCAAAACGGATCGCGCCGGATCGGTCACGTATCACGCGCCCGGGCAAGTCACCGCGTATCTGCTGCTCAATCTTCAGATGTGGAATTTGAATCTGCATCGCCATCTTGAAATGCTCGAAGAATGCGGCATCACCGCGCTGAAAAAATTTGGAGCAGACGGCCACCGCGTACCTGGGATGACGGGCGTGTGGTGCAGGACAACTTCAAACGGCGTCGAAGAGGACAAGAAAATCTGCGCGATCGGCGTGAGTGCTCGCCGTTGGGTGACGTATCACGGATTGAGTTTGAACGTCGATATGGACCTGCGCCCGTTCAGTGAAGTCGTCGCGTGTGGCCTCGCTGGGAAGGGCGTCACGTCGCTGGCTGAAATTTTAGGACGAAACGTTGACATCACCGACGCCGAGAACGCAGTCGTCGCGGCGTTCGCGGAAGTCTACGGCGCGAACGTCGAAATCGGGATGGTGTGAGGACGGAGTGTTGCGTGTTTCGAGTTGGACGTAGTGCCAGCAGTTAGCCCCGAAGGGGCGGCATAATGTAGCGAAGGGCGTAAGCCCTGGATACGCGTCGGTGAAGCGAAAAAGCCCTGAAAGGGCGGCATAAAAATTCGCGCGATTCACGCCCGATTTTATGTCGCCCTTTCAGGGCTCAATAAATTCCAACATTCGTACCCAGGGCTTACGCCCTGGGCTACATTATGCCGCCCCTTTGGGGCTTAATATGAGGCTCGCTTCACTCGTGACAAACAGGTTCAGTTAAAATGGACGATTCTAAGAATTCATCGAAAAGCGCATTCGACACAATCTTTGAAATGGGACTACGAGGCATCGTACTCTTTGTTGCGTTAATGGGTGGCTTGGCGGTATGTATTGGAATTCAAGACATCCTTGCGGGTCCTCGTTTCCGAAATGACTCTCACCGAAACGTTTCATCTACTGTAGGATTCCCAAAAACACTCACACCTATTGACGGAAAAACCGTCACCATTCCCACTTTTCCTATTCGAATCGTTGCCGCAAATTGCGGCGCGGCGGATATGCTATCGGAGATGATCGACATCAAGCGCCTCGCTGCAATTCCGTACCAAGTGGAGGACTACGCGGCTGACCCAAAATTCTGGCACGATCATCCCGGCATTCCGCGCTTTGAAAAATTCAATGCTGAACGCATTCTCGGATTTCGTCCAGACCTCGTGATTTCGAGCGCGTTTCAAGACGGTACTGCGGCTACGCTTATCGAGCAACAACACGTTCCGATTTTGAATCTCAACGATTTCGAAACGCTCAACGGAATTCGCGAATCGATTGCGCTTGTCGGCGAAGCTGTGGGCGCTCAGGATCAGGCGAAAATGATGACCAGGCGATTCGATGCCACGCTCAGTGAAGTTGCAGCAGCATTGAAAGACACACCGCCTGTCACCGTCGTGATCTACTCGAATTTCGGTGTCGGCTACACCGTCGGAAGCGGCGTGGGTCAGGACGATATTGTCACGCGTGCGGGTGGAATTAATCTCGCGGCGAAGAGTGGTATGAAGGGCAACGCTCAGATCTCTTTTGAACAACTCTTGCGCCTCGATCCCGATTATATTCTTGTGACAGGCGACGATGGCTTGGACAGTCCGCAGGCGAAACTGGTCTTGAATGAGCCGAGCTTGAAAGAATTGCGCGCGGTGAAGAATCGCAAACTGGTCGTCGTCAAACAGCGCTTCTTCGACGCGTTGTCGCAGTATGCGACGCAGGCGGTTTTCGACATTGCGCGGCAGCTGCATCCTGGGGCAAAACTGTAGCGTGGACACGGACAAACGCACTCGATTCATCGGAGGTCTGCTGCTGCTCGCGCTGCCCGTGCTGACGCTGCTCGCTGCCGCATGGGCCGAGACCGGATTCATCGATCCGCTCTCCGCGCTGAGTCACGAAGGCGTGGATGGGTTTGTCGTAAAACTGCGTCTGTATCGTGCGCTCTGCGCGGCGGGTGTCGGCGGTTCGCTCGCGTTGGGCGGAGCGATGGCACAAGGCCTTTTCCGAAATCCGCTCGCTGATCCCGGATTGCTGGGCGTCAGCGGAGGGGCCGGATTTGGCGCTATGATCGCTATCGCGTTGCTCGGAGGGCATGGAATTCTCTTCAGCACGGTGGGTGCTAAAACCGGCGTATTTATGTTTATGAACGCGCTCGGCCTTTTCGCAATTCCGGCGTTGGCGATGATCGGTGCGATTTCTGCCGCGTTCATTGTGTATCATTGGTCGGTGAAGCAAGGCCAGCTATCGATCTCGATGATTTTACTCGCGGGTCTCGCGTTGAATTCACTTGCGGGCGCAGCGATGGCGGCGCTTCAAACTCTGTTCCTCGACGATCTTCAAATCACGCGTGCCATCATCGCGTGGGGCTTCGGGACGCTCGATGATCGCGGTGCGTATCACGCCATCGTCGTCTGGATCGGCGCGGCGTTTTCGCTCGCGGTCATTCCATTCGTGGGGCTTGAATTGGATATGCTGGCCAATGGCGAAAGCGATGCAGCGTCGTTGGGAGCGGACACGCGTAAAATCAAAATTCTGACGCTCGCCTGCATTGCGCTTTCGACCGCGACCGCCGTGTCCGTCTGTGGGCAAATTGCGTTCGTCGGGCTGCTCGTCCCGCATCTGGTCCGACGCATCGCTCGACCGCGTCATCGCTCGTTGATGGTCCTTTCGTTTCTGACCGGAGCGGCACTGTTGCTCGGAATAGTCGTGCTTCAAAACGGCGTGATGCCTGCATGTTCCGAGTTGCTTCGCGACAGTGGTTTTTCGCAGCTCTCAAAAGTCGCGCGGCGGCTGGCCACGTTGCAGCCTGGAGTGACTACGTCGCTCGTCGGCGCGCCGTTTTTCCTCCTCATCTTATTGCGCCAAAAGAAGCGGTGGTGAGCGACATGATTGAATCAACTCCCGATCCATTCGTGCTTCGAGCACGAGACGTCAGCGTCACGTATCCGGGCGAAATCCGAGCGCTCACAGGTGTCAGTGTTGACGTATCGCGCGGACAATTCGTCGCGTTGATCGGCCCGAACGGATCTGGAAAAAGCACGCTGCTGCGCTGTCTTGCCGGGCTGATGCAACCTACGTTCGGTAGCGTCAGCATTGATGGTATTGAAGCGCAAGCACTAAGCCCGCTTGATCGCGCGCGGCGCGTGGCGTACGTCCAGGCGCTGAGCGACACGCCGGAATTCATGACCGCGCGTGAGTTCACGTTGCTCGGGCGGTACGCGCATTTGACCGGCTGGCGGCTCTTTTCTAAACAGGACCGCGACATCGCGACAGACGCGTTGCATCGAGCAGGTGCGCTTGATTTCGCGGACCGCTTTATGACCGAATTATCGAGTGGAGAACGCCAACGCGTGATGCTCGCCCGAGCGTTGGCTCAAGAGTCGCCGATTTTATTGCTCGACGAACCGACCAGTGCACTCGACGCCCGACATCAAATTTTGACGAGTGCGCTGATTCGAAAGTTCTGTGAGCGAGAAGGCAAGACGGTCGTCGCCGCGACTCACGATTTGAATTTGGCCAGCCAGTTCGCCGACCGCTTGTATTTGCTAAAATCCGGAAGCGTCGCCGCCTCTGGAAATGCGCAAGAAACGTTGACGAAAGAATGTTTGGAAAGCGTCTATGATATTGGTGTGGCGCACGGTTATTTTACAGAGACGATTGATGGTGCGCCCCGCCCGTGGGTTCTGCCGATGGCTCCGCGCGAAATTTAAAGCACGCGAATTCACTTTTTAATGAAACTATTTTTCGATCTCATTCGTTCTATTAATAGGAAGGAGGACGTATTTATGACGCGCAAAGACGCCACATTTCTGTATTGCAATCGCTGCCGGATGACGACCTCCCATGGTGTTGCTGGGAGTGCGCACACGTGCAAACGCTGCGGTACGATTAAGATCGCTGACGGAATCAAACACCGCGTTAAACCGGTCGAGCACGTCCCGACCAGTTCCGAGCAAACCGGCCTTTGGAATTAGAGGCGTTTCAACGTCCGAAATAGATTATCTTAAATCTTAACAGCCGAGCCGCCGATTAAACCTCGGAGAACCCGTATGCGATGGCGCGGCGTCATGTGACGCGCGGATCGGATGCGGTGTGATGTGGGAGGCGACATGGCGGCGAACGAAACACGTATAACGCGGCTGACGCGCGCCATTGGCAGCGTGACGACCATTTTTCGCTGCCACGGCTTGCAGATGATTTCGCCGACTGCCGACCGCATCGGTGGGCACGATCTTATTTATTGGATTGGCTTTTTACTCGCGATCAGCGCGTGGTATTTGTTCGGCTACATGCCGCAATGCCGGCGCTATGAAAAGTTGGCCGGACGACAGCAAGTGCTCACGCTATCGTTGGAGACGGAAAAAAAGGAACTGGGCCGACTGCGGCAGGGCATCGCGAGTTTGCAAAAAGGCGACGCGCTGGCATGGGAACGTGCGACGCGAAAGCGTCTCGGATGGCTTGAGCCGGGCGAGGTTCTGGATGTCGATAAATTTTTAAAATCACGCAACGCGTTCGCGAGTGCTGGGACGAACCCGTCCGGGATCCGGACGCTTCCTCGCCAGGCCGCGCCGACTCCGGTTCTGCCGCGTCCACGCGTTCCGCAAATCCCGCATCCGCAGCAATCCGTGCCGAGCGGGTTCACGAATATTCGCGCACCGATTTTGCCATTCGCGGATTCAGGCGCGCTCGGGCCGGCCGCATCGTTACCTCCGCCTGCGCCTCATGTGCCAGTGCTGCCGCAACGTCCCAGCGCACCGTTTGTTCAACGCGTGTCGGTGGTTCGGCCCGTCACGACATTGCGTCAGAATTAAAAATTAATCGTCAAGCAGATCGTTGTTGTAGCACCACTCGACAGCGCTCTTCAATCCTTCGAGAGGTGTTTCTTGCGGTGAAAAACCGAGTACTCGCTGTGCTTTTTCGGATGACATTCCGGTGTGCCGGTTTTGATCGCCCATGACTTCAATCCATGAAGTATAGCGGTCAAATTTCGCGTGCATCTTTTCTGTAAATCGAGCAAGCGATGCCGCGAAATGGGGGACGCGGCGGAATTCGAGTTCGACGTTCAACGCTGCCGCCGCCGCTTCGTAAATATAGCGCTGGGTATAATGCAACGAATCGCACACATTGAAAATCTCGCCCGCCGCGTCCGGATGCGTGAGGCTCGTAACTGCGATGGCGGCGACATCGTTGATGTAGCTCCAACTCCGCGCGAATTTTCCGCCTCCCATTAAACTAGCCCGACCTTGTTTGATACGCCGGAACAATTCGACGTGATGTGCTGGGACCGGCAGACCATAGATCGGACCCGGGCGCAAAATGACGACATCAAATTTTCCAGGCTCGTGCAAAAGCATCAAGCCGGTCTCCGCAGCATGTTTGCTTTTTCCATAATGCGAGTCCGGACGGCACGGCATGGCTTCCGTCAGAATATGTCCTGCCACTTGCGACGCGCCCTGGGCCGCCGTGCTGCTGATAAAAATAAAGCGCCGCACTCCCGCTTTCTTGGCGAGGCCCGCGAGTGCAAGCGTACCGTCGCGGTTCACGGCGTTAAAGTCGCTGATCTTTTTCGGCTGAAATGTAGCCGCCGCGTGAAACACGACGCCACCGCTCATCGACTCGACTGCTGCTTCGAGCGACGCGGTGTCAAGCAGATCGCCATCGATGATTTCTGTCACACTGGACTGTGTGGCGCACCACGTAGCGACGAGATCCTTGGGCGTTCCTCGCTGGATCAAACAGCGCACACGGGTGAGGGCAGGCAGTGCGCGTCCGAGTCGCGACAGCATCGCATCGCACAGCCACCCGGGCGCACCAGTCACCAGCAACGAGAAAGGTTTGAAGGAACTTTTAAACGGCATATTGTCCGATGTGTATATCCGGATACAATCCGGGTTCAACATTCAAAAGATAGTGACTCGGTTAGCGCTTATTGTTTCGGCTGATTCACGCGAGGCCAGTTCGGAGAAATCGATTCGTTCATGCAATTCAACTCGTTTGCGTTCCTGGCTTTTTTTGCAGTGGTTTTTCCACTGTATTGTGTGCTGAATTTTCGTTGGCAGAACCGTATGCTACTGGCCGCAAGCTATCTGTTCTACGGCTGGGTAGAGCCGCGTTTTTTGTGCCTGATGGCACTGACCACGATCATTGATTTTTTTATCGGAATCCGTATTGGCGATGCGGAAGCCGAGACGACTCGGAAACGCTGGACGGTCGCCAGTATCGTCATGAATCTGGCGATTCTTGGAGTCTTTAAATACTACGATTTCTTCGCGCTCAGCATCGCTGAAAATCTCGGGCGCATCGGCATCACACTCAACCCATTGCTGATCAAAGTCGGCGTTCCGGCGGGGATCAGTTTCTATACGTTTCACGAGATTAGTTACACGGTGGACGTGTATCGAAAGCACATCCGTCCCGCGCGTAAATTCGAAGACTTCGCGGTCTTCATTTCTTTTTTTCCGCAGCTCGTCGCCGGACCGATCGGGCGCGCGTCGTGGCAGATGCCGCAGTTTGAGAAGCCGCGCCGGATGACGTGGCAGGGATGGTGCGAAGGTGCGCTGTTGATGCTCTTTGGCTTCTTTAAAAAAATGGCCGTCGCCGACGCAATGGCACCGTTTGCCGCAAAGGTATTCAGTAATCCGCATGTGTGTTCACGCTCGCAATTATTGATTGGACTGTATTGTTTTTCGATCCAAATCTACGCCGATTTCTCGGGTTACACAGACATCGCGCGCGGACTGGCGCGGCTGATGGGATTTGACTTGATCGAGAATTTCAACCAGCCTTACTTCGCGACGAACATCACGGATTTCTGGCGGCGCTGGCACATCAGCCTCTCGACGTGGCTGCGCGACTATCTGTACATACCACTGGGCGGAAACCGGGGCGGAAAATTCAACACGTACCGCAATCTATTTTTGACGATGTTTCTCGGCGGGCTGTGGCACGGTGCCTCGTGGAAATTCGCGGTGTGGGGATCGATGCACGGGATCTATTTGGCCGCACACAAATTCATGATGGGCGACAACGAAGCCGAGCTGAAGCCGCGTGCGGCGATTCCATCCGAACATTCCGAACAGATGGCTGCTGTTGGGGGTGAAGCGGCGCGAGACTACGCAGCACCGAAGAACGTCGCGCGTTCTAAGGATTCATGGCCGGTGCGGGTCGTCAAGACTGCTGTGACGTTTCACCTCGTCGCGTTGACGTGGATTTTCTTCACCGCTGAGACGATGACGGACGCGCTGGCATTTATTAAAGGCATTTTCTCCCATACAAAAGTGGTGGCCGGGAAGGCCATTAAACTCGACATGGGAGACCTGAGCGGAGCCGCCGCTGCCGTTCTGGTCATGATCCTCATCATCGACCTGCCGCAGTATGTGAAACGCGATCATTGCGCGATATTGAAGTGGAACCTTCCCGTGCGCGCGCTGGTGTACGCGACGCTCTTTATTTGGATCGTCATGATGCGAGGGTTGGAAAATGTTCCGTTCATCTATTTTCAATTTTGAGTCATTCGAAGGATTCGGTCCGCGCGTTCCCAATGGGCTGTTGTGCGCAGTGGCGTTGGTGTGCTGTGTCGAATTGGGCGTCCGCGTAGCGCCGGACACGTGGCTTTTTCCGTACTATTCGCGCTTGGGCTTTCGCGGATTTATGGAGCATGAAGTGCTGCCGAAATTCAAAGAACCGAAGATCGCCATCGTCGGAACGTCGCGCGCAGCGGATGCGTTTAATCCGAAAGCATTGGACGAAGCGCTGGGATTGCCTGAATTCTCGACAGTCAATTTGAGCATCTTCGGCAGCCGAACGAGTGACTGGCTGGACCTGTATCAACGCAACCGCGCGAAGCTATCGCACTGTAAATTGTTCGTCGTGACCGTTGATGAGTGGACATTTAATTCTGGCGTCGGAAACGATGATCAATTTAGTTTGGACGCACCGCTTGCGGATCGTTGGAACTATGCAATTCCACATTTTGAACGACTGCGCGAGGTCTCGCCACATGAGAAAGAGAAGCAACGTGAGATCATTGAAAGCACACAATTGAAGCGCAATTATCTGCTCGCGGACTGGGTGTTCAGTATGCGCTTGAAACTCGGATACGTGCCGCAGGCGATCGCGAAGTCGTTGAAACTTGGAAAGAAACGCGATCCGATTTTCGACCAGTATCACATGGTACGCTCCACTAGCGCAGAGAGTGGTAAAGAGACACTGGATCCGAAGAATTTTCACGAACGCATTCGAAACTTTTACAAGAATTTCAATCCGCACCCAATCTATTTCCGACACATCGAAGAACTCGCGCGCTTGATTAAAGAGGATGGCGGGCGGTTGGTGATCGTGCATCTGCCGAACCGGCGTTCGTATCAGAACGAAGTGGATAAATTATTTCCGAACGAATACGCGAAGCATCTGAGTGTGACCCAGGACTTGGCCAAGCGCGTCGGCGCGCGATTCGAGTATCGAAAATACCCGGAGGAGATCGGGCTCGTGGACACGGACTATGAGGACTACTGTCACATGGTTTTGTCGGGTACCATGAAAAGTACGAAGTGGGTCGCGGAGATTCTGCGGTCTGAATTGAACACGAAGTAGAGACGTGACGTCGATCCTTTAAAGTGCTCGATGCATTGAAATAAATGAGCCTTGCGACCACGCTAAATCTTTTTTTATTTCGCGGATTTTGCCGTGACAAACCTCAGGTCGAACGGTGTAGAAGAAGTCTGAAGGTTTACGCGCGATTTGAGTTCGTTCAATTGCGCTCCCCGTCGATCAATCATTCGCATTCTGCCGTGGGAATAAACGCATGAAGTCAACTGTTCTGCCGCTCGTTTTTGTCGCCGCTTTTCTATCGCTTCACGCTGTTGTTTACGCAGCGGACATGGCGAAAAAAGATGCCGTTGCCGCTGGGCCGGTCAGTTACTACAAGCAAATTCGTCCAATCTTCCAAGCCAGTTGCCAGGGATGCCATCAGCCAGCGAAGGCCAAGGGCGGATATGTCATGACGATTCACGCCCGGATGCTCGCGGGCGGCGATTCAAAAGATAAGCAAGTGGCCATCGTTCCCAAAAATCCCGGCGCAAGTCACCTCCTTCAACAGATCACACCTGTAAAAGGTGAGAAGCGCGAAGCTGAAATGCCGAAGGGCCTGCCTGCCTTGACCGATCCTGAAATCGCGCTCGTGACGCGCTGGATTCATGAAGGTGCGCTCGACGACACGCCTGAAAACGCGGTGCGAAAATATGATTCCGAACATCCGCCGATCTACACGCTGCCGCCAGTGATCACGGCGCTCGATTTTTCGCCGGACGGCCAGTGGCTCGCCGTCTCTGGATTCAATGAAGTGCTGCTGCACAAAGCCGACGGATCAGGGCTCGCAGCGCGTTTGATCGGCATGTCTGAACGCATTGAATCCGTCCGATTTTCGCCCGACGGAAAACTGCTGGCCGTTGCGGGCGGGTTGCCGGGACGCATGGGTGAAGTGCAAGTGTGGGACGTCGAAAGTCGAAAACTGAAAGTCTCGGTCCCAGTCACGTATGACACCGTTTATGGAGCGAGTTGGTCGCCTGATGGCAAGCTGGTCGCGTTTGGTGGAGCCGACAATATTGTCCGCGCGATTAACGTCGCGACAGGCAAGCAAGTCCTACAACAAGGTTCGCACAACGACTGGATTCTTGACACGGTGTTTTCGTCAAAAGGAGATCACATCATTTCGGTGGGTCGCGACATGAGTGCGAAGCTGACTGAAGTTGCGACGCAGCGATTCGTTGACAACATCACGTCGATTACGCCGGGCGCGTTGCGCGGTGGATTGCACGCGGTCGCGTCGTTCCCGACTGAAGAGCAAGTCCTCATTGGCGGAGCCGATGGTGCGCCGCAGCTCTATCGCGTTCACCGCTTGACCGCTCGCAAAATTGGCGACAACGCGAACCTCATAAAAAAATATCCGGAAATGACGGGACGCATTTACTCCGTTTGTTTCAGCAAGGATGGCAGTCAATTCGCCGCCGCCAGTTCGCTCGACAACAGCGGGCAGGTCGTCGTCTACGCGATGCTTCCGAATGAAAAGCAGTCAGACAAGATCAAAGCGATTTTGAAGAAAAATGACGCGCAGCGCTCGCCCGACGAAAAAATTGAACTCGACACGTTCCTTCACGAAGGGGACAAACAAATCGCCAAATCTGATTTTCCAGGTGCCAGCATTTATGCGCTGGCATTTAATCCGGACGGAAAATCAGTCGCGGCTGCCGGGCAAGATGGAGTCGTTCGATTCATCACGTGCGCCGACGGCAAAGTCGCGAAGCAGTTCCCGGTCGCACCGCTGGCGAAGGATTCGATGAGTGGCGCGGCGTCCACACTGGCCGCTGCATTGCCGACGTACAAAGTCAAAACGTCTGAACCTGAAGCGCTGCCAGACGGAGCGCAGATTGCCAGCATTGACGTGCTGCCGAACGCGATTCAAATTGCGCGACCGACCGACAGCATTCAAGTGCTCGTCCTCGCGCGTTTGGCCACCGGCGAAACGTTCGACGCGACACGATCAGCGACCTTCAAAGTCCACGGCGGAATCGCGCAAGTCACCGATAAAGGTCTGTTGTGCCCGATGAAGAATGGTAGTGGAGACGTTGAAATTACAGTTGGAAAAGCGAGTGCGAAAGTGCCTGTGGAAATAGCCGGTCTGAACGCGGCTTACAAAATGGACTTCATCCACGACGTCAATCCGGTGCTCTCAAAAGTCGGTTGCAACACCGGTACGTGCCATGGTTCGAAAGATGGCAAGAACGGCTTCAAGCTGTCACTGCGCGGCTACGATCCGATCTTTGATGTCCGCGCATTCAGCGATGATCTGGCGTGTCGCCGCATCAACGCCGCGTCTCCGGACGACAGTCTTATGCTGTTGAAACCGACGGGTGCGGTGCCGCATGAAGGTGGACAGAAGTTCAAACTTGACGACAAGAATTATCGCATTTTGCGCGACTGGATTGCAGCGGGTGCGACGCTTGATCTGCAATCGCCGCGCGTCGAGAAAATCGAAATCTTTCCGAAGGACCCGGTCATTCAGATGATCGGATCGAAGCAGCAAGTTCGCGTGGTGGCGAAATACGCCAGCGGTGAATCGCGCGACGTGACTGCGGAAGCGTTCATCGATAGCGGCAACGGCGATGTGGCAAGCGTCGATTCCGCCGGACTGATCAGCACCTTGCGCCGGGGCGAGGCTCCGATGCTCGCACGATACGAAGGCAACTACGCCGCGACGACCGTGACGGTCATGGGCGACCGCAGCGGCTTCGAGTGGCAAGCGCCCCCTACTTATGGCCGCATCGACGAACTTGTTGCCGATAAATGGAAGCGCATGAAGATTCTTCCGTCTGCGCAATGCAACGATTCAGAGTATTTGCGCCGCGTGTATCTCGATCTTACGGGTCTCCCGCCGTCCGCCGAAAACGTCACTGCGTTTCTCGCCGATGCGCGCGAGTCACGCGTCAAGCGCGAGGATGTCGTCGATAAATTGGTCGGTTGCCCGGAGTTTATCGAACACGTGTCCAATAAGTGGGCGGACCTGCTTCAAGTGAATCGTAAATTCCTCGGCACTGAAGGATCGACTGCGTTCCGCGAATGGATTTACAAACAGATCGAAGCAAATGTTCCGTACGATCAATTCGCGCGCTCCATTTTGACCGCGACAGGATCGAACAAAGACAATCCGCCGTCGTCATATTTCAAAGTCCTGCGCGATCCCGCCGAGACGATGGAGAACACGACGCACCTCTTTCTCGCGACGCGTTTCAACTGCAACAAATGCCACGACCATCCGTTCGAACGTTGGACGCAGGATCAGTATTATCAAACCGCCGCGTTCTTCGCGCAGGTCGAATTGAAAGCTGACACATCAAGCGGCGACCGCAAAATCGGCGGGACGGCAGTCGAAGGCGCGAAGCCATTGTATGAAATTGTTGGCGACAAAAAGGCCGGCGACGTGACGCATCTTCGCACTCAAAAAGTCGCGCCACCGACGTTCCCTTATCCGGCGAAATACGAGTTGAAAGACGAAGATAAAGCCTCCCGGCGCGAACGGCTCGCCGCGTGGATCACAACAGCGGACAACCGTTATTTTGCGATGAGCTACGTGAACCGCTTGTGGGGTTACTTAATGGGCGTCGGCATCATCGAACCGCTCGACGATATTCGAGCAGGCAATCCGCCTACGAACCCGGAATTGCTCGACTATTTGACGAAGGAATTTACGCAGCACAATTTCGATGTCAGGCACGTTATGAAGCTCATTTGCAAATCGCGAACCTATCAATTGACGATTGTTCCGAACACGTGGAACGCGGACGACAAAACGAATTATTCGCACGCAACCGCTAGACGCTTGCCTGCCGAAGTTCTGTGCGACGCGGTCTTCAGAGTCACCGGTTCGGCGCAGAATTTTCCGGGTGTGAAGCCTGGCATGCGTGCTGCGCAGTTGCCTGATGTCGGCGTTGATTTGCCAAGCGGACTGCTCGCAACGCTGGGCCGTCCCGTTCGTGAAAGCGCGTGCGAATGTGAGCGCAGCAACGATATTCGCCTCGGTTCCGTCATGTCGTTATTGAGCGGCCCGACGGTCAGCGATGCGATTGATGATCCGAACAACGCCATCGCCAAACTCGTCGCCGCGCAACCAGATGATCGAAAACTTGTGAACGACATTTACATGCGAGTCATCAACCGATCCGCGACGGATGCAGAGATTGCGACTGCTTTGAAAATGAACGGCACGATTGCCGGCGAAAACACAAAACTCGCGACTGACTTAGACACACTCGAAGCGAAGTTTAAGCCCGTCATCGCGGAACAGGAACGCGTGCGCCTCGCCGGGATTGAGAAAGTAAAAACAGAATTAGCCGCTCACGAAAAAGCCATCGCGCCCAAGATTGCCGAGGACGAACGCAAGCGTATCGAACGTGTCGCGGCAGATGAAAAAGCGCTGAAGGATTACGAGACTGGATTGGCGAAAGACATTGAAGTGTTTGAAAAGAAGGTGACGCCTGATCAGATGGGGACGGAGTGGATTGCGCTCGATCTAAAGACCGTTAAGGCCACGGCCAAAGCGAAACTTGAAAAGCAAAAAGATGGATCGGTTTTGGCCTCCGGTGATACAGCCAATACGGATTACATCATCACGATTGACACGAAAGTTGAGAAGATCACCGGAATCATGCTCGAAGTCCTGCCCGACGAAAGCCTCCCGAATTTTGGGCCGGGGCGCGCGAAAGATGCGAACTTCGTCTTGAACGAATTCAAGCTGGAGTGGTCCGCGAAGGGCGGCGAGAAGAAGATGACGAAGGCCAAATTCAAAGATGCGAAAGCAGACTTCACACAGAAAGATTTTGATGTGAAGGCCACGATTGCCGACAAGTTTGAAACGAATAAAGGGTGGGCGATTTCGGGGACACCACAGGGACAACCGCACCACGCGATGTTCGCACTCGAAACGCCGATTGGTGATGCGAAGGGTGCGACGCTGAAGATTGACATGGTCCAAAAATTCCGCGACACATACAGCATCGGAAAGTTCAGACTGTGGGCCACGACGAGTGCGAAGCCGTTGGATTTCGGACTGCCGACTATGGTTGTAGCGATTTTGAAAACTGAAAAAGAAAAGCGAACGAAAGAGCAAAACGATGTGCTTGCGGCGTATTACAGTTCAGTGGATTCAAAGTTGTTCAAGCTGAAGGCGGCGCTTGCGAAGGACAAAATGCCATTGCCGACGGACCCGAAAGTTTTGGAGTTGCGTACGGCGTTGGCGAAGGCGGAAGAACCGATTGTCATCGATCCGAAGCTGGTGCAATTGCGCCAGGACGCGGCGATGAGTGTGAAGCAATTGAACGACAAACGCTTGACGGGCGCGCAGGATCTCGTTTGGGCGTTGATCAACAATCCGGCGTTTTTGTTCAACCACTAAGAAAGGATCAGCCATGCTCAGGATTCCCGGACAGGCGGGCAAGGATCTGTGCGACTCGCACCTCGCGCCGACGCGGCGCGACATATTGCGAATCGGCGGCTCAGGTCTGCTGGCCATGTCGCTCGGACAGATGTTTCAATTGAAGGCTCGCGCGGACGAAAAAACAATTTCGCGCGGACCGGGTTGGGGCAAGGCCAAGAGCGTCATTTTGGTTTACCTTCAAGGCGGTCCGAGCCACATCGATTTGTGGGACCCGAAGGAGAACGTGCCGGAGAAAATCCGCAGCGCGTTCGGCAACATCCCTACAAAAATTCCCGGCATCAATTTCACCGAGATTCTGCCGAAGCTGGCCAAAGTCAACGATAAGATGACGATGATCCGGTCGATGAGCTACACACCCAACGGCCTCTTCAACCATACCGCCGCGATCTATCAAATGATGACCGGCTACACGACCGACAAGGTCAGCCCATCGGGTCAGCTCGAACCGCCGAACGCGAAGGACTATCCGAATTTTGGTTCGCAAATCATCCGTATGCAGCCGCAGACGGAGCCGATGCTGCCGTTCGTGACGCTGCCGCGTCCGCTGCAGGAAAGTAATGTTGTCGGCAAAGGCGGGACCGCCGGATTCCTCGGAAAGGGCTTTGATCCCTACACGCTCTATCCCGAGGGCGACGACATGGACATGCAGAAGATGAGCCGCATCAAGATCGAGGATCTGAAATTGCGGCCGGATGTGTTTGCGGTCCGATTGCAGCGCCGAGCGCGTCTGCGGCAGGAACTCGAAGCCGCGATGCCGGAGATCGACAAAGCGGTCGAGCAATATCATCTCAGTGAATACTACGAACGCGCGTTGAATCTCGTCGTCTCCGGGCGCGCGCGCGAAGCGTTTGCGATTGAACGCGAAACCCCGCAGATGCGCGAGCGCTATGGGTTGAACACGTTCGGACAGAGCTGTTTGCTGGCGCGGCGACTCGTTGAGGCTGGGACGAAAGTCGTCGAACTCGTCTGGCCGAAAGTTGCGAATTCAGACAACCATTCCTGGGATCATCACGTCGGCTTGACGCAGCGCATGAAGAACCAATCCGGTCCGATGCTCGACACTGGTTTGGCAGCGCTGATTGATGACATGGATGAAAAAGGATTGCTGGCCGAAACACTGGTGATTGCTGTCGGTGAATTTGGTCGCAGCCCGGAACGCGGCGTGAGTACGTCTGGAAATGGAAACAGCGCGGACGGGCGCGATCATTGGCCCTACTGTTACACAGCTTGCATCGCGGGTGCCGGAATCAAGCGCGGCTACGTTCACGGAAAGTCGGACAAGACTGCGTCGAGCCCGCTCGAAGATCCGGTCCATCCGACGGAGTTGCTCGCGACGATTTATCACGCGTTCGGAATCGATCCGGAGACGATTGTGTTCAATCATCTCAACCAGCCGCGCGAGTTGGTGAAAGCGAAAGCGGTCACGGCGTTGTTTGCGTAATTCTCTCGCAAAGAACGGCGGAAGAAACGACACAATAAAAAGCGCCATTGCCCTAGGATTCGGAGCAATGGCGCTTTCATATTTGGACGGATTATACCGATCTTTATTAATTAATTCCGAAGCAATAGCCGATACCAATTAACGG
>JBAXUS010000011.1:0-61960 GCA_037129555.1 Planctomycetota bacterium | reverse complement strand
GCAAGAAAAGCGGTCGGAAAGGATTTAAGTACCGGTATATGGACCCGGTTATTCGTAAACGTGACTTCAAAACCATCTACCTTTCGGATGTGCGTGATGCGAACAAAGCAATGCAGCTATTTCTCGAAAGTCGCGAGAAGTTAAAGATGGGATTGCCTGATAATTCCGGCTGGCAGTTGTTATATGCCAAAATTGTTGAGCGGTTCGTCAAGGAATCCATGATTTCCTCGGATGCGCGGCGAAAGTGCCTTCGGCAGTATCTTGACGCCAATCCGTTGGAATTGGAAGTCGGCGCGGAACTCTCGCAAATGGGAACACTGACTCAAAAATGCCATGCGTTGATGAAAACGCATGGCGAAGGCTACGTCCGAAAAAGAGTGCAGCAGACGCTCAAACAAATGACGACGTGGGCCGCGTCGGTTGGCATTTTTCCTTACGACCCGCTTGCAACTTGGAAAAAGTTCCCACGAACAGTCGAGGCTCCCAAAAAGCGGGCGTGGCAACCCGACGAACTGCGTTCCTTTCTTGATGCGGCGGACGAATTGGACCAGATTCACAATCGACGCTTTCCTAGCCGAATTATTTTTATCGGCCTTCTGATTACAGGAAATCGACCCGGCGTCGTTTTGCGGGCGAAAATTGCTGATTTGGATACGAATCGGCTTGTACTACCGTCCGGTTCAGGAAAGAAGCGAAACGGAATGGCAACCATTCCCGTGGAATTCCGCAATCAGCTTTCAGAGTATCTCCAACTGCGAGACAAACCGGATTCCAAAGAAACTCTTTTTGTCACTTCCACGGGCAAAGGAATTGACCTTCGAAACATTCAGGATTTGTACGAGCAAATCAACACGTACACGGGTGTCCTTCGTCATTGGCCGGAGAAAGATTTCGCGAATTTGGCTGTTGAGCCGGTTGAAGTGGCCGCTGCGATTCGTCTTGGACGTGTGAAGATTGATGGAGCACCACCACGTTCTCTGGAAAAGATTGCGAAGAAAAACGCGCGAATTGAAGCGATTCAGCGATTGGCTGAAATGCTTCGTCCAGACGTTGAGCGGTTCACAAAGGGCCGTCCGCTTTATTCGCTTCGCATGACCCATCGAATGTGGGCAAGCCGGTTCGTGAATGGGGATTGTTTTCGACTCCAATGCGGATGGTCGTCAAAGGAAATTGCGGACAAAAACTACTTTGACCCGCGTTTGGTGGACCCGTGGCAATCGTCGAAAGCAGTTTGGGAAGTACTGAAAGGTTCCAAATCGTTGATCGCAGAAAACAAGCCAACGGCCATGATCTTTGCAGGGAGCGCGGAAAATGTGGGGTAGTTTGTGGCACGAAAACGGGGTTTTGATGAAAAACGTCAAAGGAGTGGTGACGATGATTTTATTGCAAGTCTTTGTGGGAATGGAGGTTGAAAGAGGCTCCTCGACCTGGATTCGAACCAGGAACCCTCGCATTAACAGTGCGATGCTCTACCGTTGAGCTATCGAGGAGTGAACCGCGTTTGGATGACATGTGGCGGTTTGGGACTATTCTCTGAGCGAAAGCGTTGCGCGCTCGGCTACTGAAGAGGGAATAACTATAGCAGAACTCGCGGCCCTGTCAAGGCAGTGTTTGAAATATCGCGCATTTTTCTGTATTTTTTCAAGCGGGTTCGGAGTCTTACACTTGCGAGGGTCTTCGCGCTCGTTATAGTCATGTTCGGGTGGGGGCCCTCAATTAAGGAGTGTGTTTCATGCTGCGGCTCACCATTATCAGTTTCCTAGTGTTATGCGTGTCGTTGTCCGCGTTCGCTGAAAGCGCAGTGGATCTCCTTGATATTAATACGGGCGCACCCGTGAACCGTCCCCGACCTTCCGGACCTGATTCCAAATCGTCAGAACAGAAATCGACCACTCCAGATGCTCCACTAAAAGAAGTCATCGATGAACCCGGTTTCAAAGCATCCGTTAAAATTCCGGGACGACCGAGCCCAAAATTTGATCAAAGCAGCACGAACTCCAATTCCATTCCCACGCCTAAAATAAAGGGCTGGGCGGTACCGCTTGAAGAAGGCGCGTCCGGCCCGATCCGGTCTGCGTCAGAACCGGCAGAATCCACCACCGAAAAAAGCAGCCACGCGACGGAAGTCATCAGCCCTTCATTGGCGGCGGCGATTGCGAAAGAAAAGGCCGGGGCCAAGCCTGCGGAAATGATCCCCCTTTATAAGGCGATTGTGGCCGCTGAAAAAGATAGCGCAGCGGCGCACTATCGGTTGGGACTGGCTCAGTTGCATGGCGTTGAAACGCAGAATGGACTGCTCGAAATGGAAGCAGCGATTGCGTTGCAGCCGAAGAATCCGAAATATTTGTGCGACTACGGGATCTCCGCCTTGCGTGCCGGCTGGATCGAAAAATCGTATGCTGCGATTCAAGCGGCGATCACGATTAATCCCAACAGCGCGCGGTATCACAGCGCGCTTGGCGACGTTCATTTGACGGCCCAGCACATTCCGGAAGCCATTGATTCGTACACGCGCGCGGTGAAATTGGATGCGGAGAATTCGGCTTATTTTTACAACCTCGGTTTGGCCTTCATGCGTTGCAACGAATACAAACGCGCGATCGAAATTTTCTCCGAAGCGATCCGCATCAAGCCGGTGTCGGCATACCATTGCAGCCGGGGACTGGCGTTTGAGAATTTGAAGGTTCACAAAAACGCGTTTCAGGATTATGGCATTGCGATCAAGCTCGATAAGAACAACCCGTACGCGCACTACCTTCTCGCCGGAATTTGCAGCGACCGCGAGGACCCGACGTACACGAATAAATTCGAAGCCATCGAGCACGCAGGAAAAGCAGTGGCGTTGACGAATGGAAAAAACGCACAGTATTTGATGGGACTTGCCCGAGCGTATCGCGTGGCCCGCGATTACGAACGCGCGTCGGACTCCGCGAAAAAAGCTGTCGAACTCGAACCCGCCCGCGCTGATCTGCGCCGCGAATATTCTGAAATCGTAGCGAGTAAAATGCAGGGCATTGAAAAGTAGTCGGACCATTTGTTGTGCAGGCTTCCAGCCTCCAATCTTCCTATGCAGGCAGGAAGCCCGCACCATAATTTTATTCTCTATTGGACGTCTCGCCAGCACCACAGTACCCATGAATTTTAGCAGGACAGAACATCTCACTCACCTCATTTCAAATGCTCCATTCTTCACGTCTACGCTGCGGCGATTCCGGTGTAAATGATCGGAGATCGGTGGTGAATTTTTGTCCGGCGAAATTCCCGGATGAAGTCTATTTTGAAATGGTTCGAATTTTCAGTACACACGGCGGAAGGTTTGAATACACTGTTCGCTCACATTAATTTCACGGCGGGTGCGGAAGAGGTCGATTCAATGGAAGTCAATAAACGGATAGCAGCAGCGCTCAAATTGGAACTCAGCCAGGTAGTAGGTGCGGTGGCATTGCTAAAAGAAGGGGCCTCAATTCCTTTTTTAGCGCGTTACCGTCGCAAACAAACCGGTGGGCTGGACGAAGCGGCGTTGTCTCGGTTGAAAGAAAAACTGGACGAATTCGCAGACGATGAATCGCGCCGGGAAACGGCGATGAAGTCGATTCGCGATGGCGGCAAATTGACGCCAGAGCTGGAAGAGAAGATTCAGAAAGCCGAATCGCGCGACGAATTGGAAGACCTCTACATGGCCTTCCGCTCGCGCCGCCGGACGCGCTCCAACGCCGCGAAACACAAAGGCCTCGAACCGCTCGCCGACATCATCGCGAAGCAAGAGACCGGCACCGCGACACCCGACGAAGTCGTCAAGCCGTTCATCAGTGAAGAGAAGGGCGTCAAGGATGTCCAGGAAGCGCTGGCAGGTGCGCGCGATATTCTCGCCGAGAACATCGCCGAAGAACCGGCCTGCCGCAAGATCGCCCGCGACTTGCTGATCGGTGAAGGCAAAGTCACCACGAAGCCGCGCGAAGGCGTTGATCTCTCCAAGGGCAAGTACGCGGCATTCGCGAGCTTCTCCGAACCGATTGCGAAAGTGCCGGGACACCGCTTGCTTGCCGCGATGCGTGGAGCGTCCGAAAAACAGCTCTATCTTTCACTCGACGCGCCCAAGGATAAAGTGCTGGTCGATCTGAAGGCCAAGGTGATCACCAATGCCGAAGCGCCGCTGAAGGCTGAATTGGCGCTGGCTGTTGAAGAATGCTACGAACGCTTGCTGGGCCCGGCGCTCGACAACGATTTGCGTTTGGAATTGAAGCGGAATGCAGAAAACGAAGCGATTGATGTCTTCGCGAAAAACCTCCGCGCCATTTTGTTGCAGTCCCCGTTTGGATCGAAGGCCGTCCTCGCGGTTGGGCCAGCGACGAAAGCGCCGTGGAAAATTGCGGTCATTGGTGCGGACGGAAAAATCGTTTCGCACACCACGCTTCAACCGAACAAAGATGAAGAAGAAAAGAAGAAGACTGGCGACGAGATCGTGAAGCTCATCAAAGAACATGCGATCACGGCTGTGGCTGTCGTAAACGGTTCGGGCGCGAAAGAAGCTGACGCGCTAATCCGCGATGCGTTGAAAGCGGCCGACGTGAAAGACGTCGCGCGCGTTCCGATTCATGAAGGTGCGTCCTCTGCGTTTGCCGCAACCGCTCAAGCGCGCGAAGAAATGCCGGAAGTTGATAACGCGATGCGCACGACGGTGTCGGTCGGTCGGCGCTTGCAAGACCCGCTCGCTGAAATTTTGAAACTGGATCTGAAGACGATTCCGCTTGGCCAGTTCCAGCACGATGTCGATCAAGCTGCACTGCAGCGCAAGCTCGAAGAAATCGCGCGCTCAGTGGTCGCGCAAGTCGGTGCGAATGTCAACGCCGCGAGCGAAGCGGTGCTGCGTTACGTACCGGGATTGAACGCCGAAATCGCAAAAGCGATTGCCGCTCGACGTAAAGAAAGTGGCCCGTTCAAATCGCGCGAGGAATTGAAAGCTGTTGTCGGAATCGATGCGAAGACGTTCCAGCACGCCGCCGGATTCCTGCGTGTTTCGGATGCTGAAAACATTCTCGACCGCACGACCCTTCATCCCGAACGCTACGCCGTTGTCGAAGCGCTCGCCATCAGTGCGGGATCGACCGTCAAGGACCTCGCCGGGAATTCCGAAGCACTCAGCAAGTTGAGCGCGAAGGGCGAAGTCGCTGGCGAGACATTGACGCACGGCGAAGTCAAAGAGATCGCCGCTGAATTGGGCGCGCCGGGCCGAGATGCGCGAAACGCGTTCATCCCGCCGCAATTCAATGAAGAAGTTCAAGATATCAACGATCTGAAGGAAGGCATGGTGCTCAACGGCATCGTGACGAATCTGGCGCAGTTCGGCGCGTTCATCGATGTCGGAGTCCATCAAGACGGACTCGTGCACATCTCCGCCGTGACGCACAAATTCATCCGTGATCCTTCAGAAGTGTTGACCGTCGGCCAGCACGTCAAAGTGAAGGTGCTCGCCGTTGATGCCGAGAAGAAGCGCATCAGCTTGTCGATCAAAGCGCTCGAAGAAATTCAGCGCCGCCAGCCGCGTCCGGCACGTGCTCCGCGTGAAAACGCAGCACCGCGAGAAGGCGCTCCGGCTCAAGCAGCCGGTGGAGAAGGATCACAGCAACCGCGTCAGCCTCGACGTTTTGACCGCCCACGCGGACCACGGCCAGACGGTCGTACGAACGTAGGTCAGGTGGCACCGTCTACAGCTCCTGCCGGAGTCGCTGGTGAAGGCGCAACGGTTCAGTCGCCAGCACCAGCTCACGGTGATCGTGCGCCGCGTTCATCCGAAGCGCCGCGCCGCGACCGCTTCAGTGGTGCAAGTGATCGTCGTGCAGGTCCGGGTGGTGCAGGCGCACCGCGCGGTCCGGGTGGTGCCGATCGCGGCGCTCCAAGCGCAGATCGTTTCGCGCCGAAGAAGCCGGAACCGGGCAAGCCGGATTACTCGAAGTTCTACGTGAAGGGCAAGCGTCCCATGCCCGGCAAAGACAAGAAGACCGAACGCCCAGACTCAGGTGCAGCGGCGTCTCGCGATGAAGTCCGCGAAGTCATGCGTAAGCAGAGCACCGGCGGAACGTCGCTCGCCGATTTGTTTAAGCAGGCCGGCGTCAAAGAAGAATAGTTGTAGATTGCCAGCGAAACAGAATCACGTTTCAGAAACGCGGCCTTTAATGGGCCGCGTTTTTGTTTGGTGACTTTCGCGGTTGAGGTGTAGTCCGATACACACTTTTAAGGAACATCATGCGATCAAAATTCAATGGAATACTCGCCGTTGCTCTGACGTTGTTTTCGATTGTTCTTCACGTCGCCGCAGCGGAAAAGCTCAACGTGCTGCTGATCGTCTCGGACGATTTGTGTACCCATCTGTCGTGCTATGGCGATCCACTCGTTAAATCGCCGAATGTTGACAGACTCGCCGCGCGGGGTGTCCGCTTTGAACATGCGTACTGTCAGTACGCGCTCTGCAATCCATCGCGCGCTTCTTTTTTGACAGGCTTGCGCCCGGACACGACGCGCGTGTATGACAACGCAATTCAATTCCGTAAAAATGTTCCTGACGCTCAAACGGTGGGGCAGACGTTTCAGAAAGCCGGGTACTTTGTCGCACGTGTTGGCAAGCTGTATCATTACGGCGTCCCGGCACAAATCGGAACCGACGGACTCGACGACGAACCGTCCTGGGCCGAGCGCATCAACCCGAAGGGCCGCGACATCGACGATTTCAATATGATCGAGCGTATTGAACTGACCAAGGACGGCAAAGCTGAATGGTCGAAGACGACGTCGCTCCATCAACTGGGTGCGACCCTTTCGCGACTTCCCGCCGCAGGTGCCGACGAAGAACAGACCGACGGAAAAATTGCAAACGAAGCCATCGGACTTTTGGAGAAACACAAAGACGGACCGTTCTTCGTCGCCTGCGGATTCTTTCGGCCGCACACGCCGTATGTCGCTCCGAAGAAATATTACGACATGTACCCGCTCGACAAAATCCAATTGCCAACGGTCCCCGCAGGCTATCACGACACGATTCCTGCGCCGGCGTTGCAATTGAAAAAAGTCGAAGGCGCGATGACGGACACGCAGCGTAAAGAAGCAATCCAAGCTTACTTCGCCGCAACAAGTTTCATGGATGCGCAACTGGGCCGCGTGATCGACGCGCTCGACCGTTTGAAGCTCACGGAGAAAACAATCGTCGTCTTCATGAGCGACCACGGCTACCATTTGTACGAACACGGTGCGTGGCAGAAACAGACGCTCTTCGAAAACGCCGCGCATGTCCCGCTGATCATCTGCGCGCCTGGAAAAACGGCTGGGAAGTCAAGTCCGCGCACCGTTGAACTCGTCGATCTGCATCCGACATTGGCTGACCTCGCCGGCCTTTCAATCCCAGCGAAACTGGACGGCATCAGTCTCCGCCCGCTCGTCGAAAATCCCACAGCTGCATGGGAGAAGCCCGCGCTGTCGCAACAAATGCGTGCGAAGAGTAAGGGCTATTCGATCCGCACCGAAAAATGGCGCTACACTGAATGGGACGGCGGTGAAAAGGGCGTGGAATTGTATGACGAAGAGAAGGATCCTAACGAACTCAAAAATCTTGGAAGCGCAGCGGAATTCAAAGAGACGGTGGCGAAGATGAAGACGTTGCTGGAGGCTACGAAGAAACCACATTAGGAGCGGCGGCAATCCTGTCGCCGTGTCGCGAGCATGCAACACGCGGATGTGATTTGAACTATTGCGATGAGACAAAACAAGGCGGGCTATAAGCCCGCCCTATTTTTTTAGATGTCTAATCCTATCGTTTAGAATCCCGCGTACTTCACCTTGTACGTTTCGTCGACGGGTGCGTTTTTTGAGGCATGTGCAGTGAGCGACAGAGGCAGAGTAGTGCCTGGCTGTAACTGTAAAGCTCTTCCGCCTCTCATTCATTCTCGCTCTGCGAATGCCTCAAAAAATTCAACCTCGGCTTTCACATGACGCGCCGACTGAACAAGGTGAAATATACAAGAACCGGATGAGCCAAAAATAAAGTGGAATAGTTTGGTTGCCCGTTATTGAAACGGTTGAACGCCTGGCGTGTGCTTGTCCAAAACAACGCAGGCAAAAGTTCGCTCAAGCAGACCGATCAAATTAGCGTTGACGGACCACGAAATCGAACCGATGATACTTTTTAGAATCGTGGCTCTTGTGTGCCATGTGCCCTTTTCCCGGTGAGGTCTCGACAACCATTTTTCGACCGGTCTAGTGGCTTTTACCTTGTTTATTCCAAAAATTGCCCTATCCAGTTAACGGCGTTGGGTGCCACCCGGCCGACTCAATTGACTGTATGAAGAGAGTAAAAAATGAATCTTCCCCCGTCCGAATCAATCCTAGCACCATCCCCCGAAGCCCGCCAAAAACTCGCGGTCCTCGAAAGTCTCTTGCGCGGCTACAAAAGCTTGATTGTGGCCTATTCCGGCGGCGTCGATTCTGCATTCCTCGCCGTCGTCGCCGCACGTGTTTTGAACGACAAAGCGCTCGCCGTCACCGCCGATTCAGAATCCCTCGCGCCCGAAGAATTGGACGACGCGAAAGCACTCGCCGTCCGCTTCAACCTGCGCCATGAAATCGTTCGGACGCATGAATTGAGCGACGAAAACTACGCCTCGAATCCGCTCAACCGCTGCTATTTTTGCAAATCCGAATTGATGACCAAGCTGCTGAAATTCGCCGATGAACGCGGTGGCCCGGTCGCCCTCGGAGCAACCATGGACGACTTGAGCGACATCCGCCCGGGCGAAAATGCAGCCAGCGAACGCGGAGCCGTTTTTCCGTTGCGCGACGCAAAATTGTTCAAGCATGAAATCCGAGCGCTCTCGCACGAGATGAATCTGCCGACGTGGGACAAGCCCGGAGCCGCGTGTTTATCCAGCCGTATTCCGTTCGGCGAACGCGTCTCAGCGGAAAAGCTTTCGCAAATCGCGCGGGGCGAGTATTATCTCCACAAAGCCGGTTTCCGTGAATGCCGCTTGAGGCACCACGGCACGATTGCGCGCATCGAAGTACCGCCGGAGATGTTCGCGTCCGTGCTCGAAAAAGGAGCCGACATCGCGCGTGAATTGCGCGCCATCGGTTTCGCTCATGTGACGCTGGATTTGCTCGGATTGCGTTCCGGCTCACTGATGGAAGCTGCGCTGAAAAAGTAGTTTCAACGCGAGCAAAGCGAGCCGTAGCCGTTCCCCTCTCCCCTTGGGGGAGAGGGCCGACGAGACAGCCGTACCGTCTCGCGGGGTGAGGGGTGAACGGTTGAATTAGTCAGCGCGTTCGGATACAACAGCGCCACTCTTACCACCTACGAAGGGGAGTGGGAAATGTGGCGCAGATTGTGAAGTATTTAAACGAATCATTTTGAGATAAACGCAACGCCATGTCAGAACCGGAAAACACCAACCCTACTCCCAAAGACGACGCCATCTCCGGTGTGCCACCCGTATCAAACGAGATCACGCCAGCACCTCAAAAAAAGGAGGAAGCCACACCGCCTCCGCCCGTGCCGGTTCTGCCCGCAAAGCAGCAGTTGAAGCCCCCAACGTCAAACGATCCGATCTCCCGCTTCCGTAACAAAACGGAAGACGAAGACGCCCGCATGGGTTTCATCGACCATCTGCTCGAACTGCGCAAACGCTTGTGGATTTCCGTCGTCGCCGTGATGATCTGCGTCACCGTTTCATTAATCTTCTACAAACCGATCTACAACTTCCTGCTCGACCCCATCCGACGCGTCGATGCCGAACAAGTCAAAAAATTGACAGAAGCGGGCAAGCCACCTGTAGACGGGCATGTGATCCAAATCACGACGACTCAACCCCTCGGCACTATGGTCATGGTCATCTGGCTCGGCTTCTGGGCCGGCTTGGTTGTGTCGTCGCCGATCGTCATGTACGAACTCTGGCAATTCATTTCACCTGGATTGCACTCCAAAGAAAAGAACGCGATCAAACCCGTCTTATATGGTGGCATGTTTTTCTTCATGGGCGGAGCGGCTCTGGCTTATTATGTTCTCGCACCATTAACCTTCGATTTCTTTCTCTGGCTCGATCTCGATCTCGGCGTAAAGCCGAATTGGACCAGCGAAACCTGCATCGAAATGCTGATCACCATGATGATCATCTGCGGACTGCTCTGGGAAATCCCACTGCTCGTCTCTGCGCTCGCGCGGTTAGGCGTGATCGAGCCGCGAATCCTGATCAAATATTGGCGCGTGCTAACCTTCGGCTCTGTCCTTCTCGGCATGATTGTCGCACCCGGAAATGACTTCGCGTCGCTCGCCTCATTCTCTGCTTTGATCCTCGGCATCTACCTCGTCTCCATCGTCATGGCGTACATCTTCTACAAGAAGCCGCCGACGCCCGAGGAACGCGCAAAAGCTGCGGAAGCCAAGCGAAACGAAATCAAGAAGCCATGATCAAAGGTGTATCGAAGCCCGGCGAAATAGCGCATTTGGGACTGGGCAACCGCCTGCTCGCCCGGATCGGTGCGCTGCTGAAAAAAAAGCTCTCGATCACCGTCGCCGTCCTCGAATCAGCAAAAGCAGGCTCGCCGATTGAAACACTTCTTCTAAGTGGTGGAGTCCTTCAAGACGCCGCCACGCTTACTTCCGAAGACCTCAACGCGCTGGCCACCGAAGCAGGAGTCGCAACGCGTCTGGCCATTTCAGACGCAGACGGCGAACGCGTCCTCTGCCTCGAAGACGAAGTCGAATCCGGCGACGAATGGTCCGGCGCAATCGCCCAACCGCTGGCCACTCAACAACCATCAACCGTCGCGACTCGCCCGAACGTCGAAGCGTCCGGCAACGCTCCCAACGAACTCTTCGGCGGCGATCACCTCACGCGTGTGCGCCTGAAATTGATGACGTCAGCCGACGCAAAAGAACGCATCGAAGCGCTGCGCATCCTCGCGTTCTCACCGTTGATCGCATCCGAAAAAGCTGAAGCCGTTCTGCAAGGATTAGCCGACGCCGACGAAACCGTCCGAGCTGAAGCCGCAGCGCTGTTGCCGGGTCTAGGTGTCGGCCCGGACATCGCCGCCGCGCTCGCCGATCTAAATAAAGGCGACTCTGCCCAGCGCATTGCCGCCGCTGAAAAGCTCGCCAGAATTTCCACGACACCCTCACACGAACTCGCCGACGGAGCTGTGATCGTCTGCGCAATATCGTCTTTAAAAAGCGGCGTCGAACGCGTCCTGAAATTGCGCCTGCTCGACCTGCTTCTCACGCGAGCCGACATCGTTGGCCGCAACGCCGTTCGCTTAAGCGACTTGATCCGAGTCCTCGTCGGCCTGATCGCCGCCGCTAATAAAATCGGCCCGTCGTCGCGCGAATTGGACGAACTCAACGGACTCGCCAGCCGCCTCGTCAAAGAACTCGGTAAGCGCCATGCAGAGTCGCTGCTTCCCATCATCAAGACCGAACGCGAACGCGCACCTGACGCAGCCGTCGAAGCCTTTTTGCTAGGATCTCTCTTCGATTTAATCGCGCCCGAGCACGTCGACAACGACCAGTTGATGGACTGGAGCGCCGCGTATCTCGCGCGTGACGTGGAGGAGGGGAGGGCCTCGCGCGCCATCGGAGCGCTCATGTCCAAGCGTGGTGGAGTCGCAGTCGAAAAACTCTGCGCCGTCTTCACCGACGCCACGCCCGGATCGCAGAAACACTTCCTGCTGCTCCTCGACGAACTTTGCCGCCGCAGTGACGTCATACCATCCAGTTTCGCCAGCGCGTCCAACGTGATCGTCGCGGCGATGGAGTCCGGATCGAAAGCCCTTCGCATGGCCGCGATGGAATGCCGCCTCGTCTGCGACCCGCGTGTCCCAGCGCAAACGCGCCGCCTGCTCGCCGAATTGTTCCTCGATTCGACGCGCGATTTCGCATTCTCATTCGACATCGAAAAAGCCGAATCCGCCGTCGAACGCATGGGCGTCCCCGCGGTCGAACCCCTGCTCGCTCATCTCGGAAAGGACCGCGCCCCCAACGAACGCATCCGAGCCGCACGCCTGCTCGGCGAACTCGCCCGCATCGTCAAACCCGAACCAGTGGACGTAACCACCGTTTCGAACCCATCCGAAACACGCTTCGCGCGCGTCGAAAACGCACTGACTCAGGCGCTACGAAAATTGGAATCCGCCAGCCTCGACACCGACTTCCCCGACCGGGGCGAAGTCTTCTGCGCACTCGGAAAAATCATCGCCTGTCCCGCCGCGTCGATCGAAGCCAACGCCATCGTCGCTCGAACGCTCCTCGATGCCGCCGCAGGCTCCGACCCTAAACTGGCTCCGCGCGCTTTGGAAGGCGCAGCCTACATGGCCTCGTCACGCCGCGCCCAACCCGACTTTATCGCCGCCACCGTGAAGCTGCTCAAAGCCGCCATCAATGATCCGGAACCGCAGCACTCCGAAACAACGTCCCAAAATTCAAGCGGCGAAACCGTCTTCGAAATCGAAGGTGGCGAACGCTACGCGGTAAACTTACCGATCGCTTTGAGTGGCCTCGAACGCGTCGCGCTCGGCCAAAATTGCCCGGCGTTAACGACGCGAGAAATTGGAACGTTGCTACTGGATCGCTGGAAAGAACTCTGCAACGGTCTGCGAATCTGGGGCCCGGCCAACGCCTCCGCACTCAACGACGCCTTGCGCGCCATCGCCATGTCGCCTGTTTGCGGCCCCGATTTGCGTATGGAGATTATCAAAGGCCTCCTCGTCCGCCTGACGCGAACGCCGACGATGCACTCGCTGGCCGACATCCTAGCCGCCGACGATACCCGAGCCTCCAGCGGCGCCGCGCTCTGCGTCGGTTACGCGATCCTCGGTCGCCACGACGCCGAAGGCCGTTTCCCCGAACCCGACCGCAGCGACATCCTGCTCGCCCTGGCCCGCATCGCCTCCCGAAAATCGCTTCTCGCACCAGCATCCGAAATCGAACGCACCTCCGAAGCTTTTCGTCGCACCGTCGTAAACGAATTAATCAAAGGTACCAAAGACTCCATCCCCGGCGCTGCCCAAGCACTGGACGACCTGTCCAAAAATGACGCACTTCCCAGCGATTTAAGAGCGGAAATTGAACGACGAGTAAAGGTGCGGAAGGAAATGGTCCGGCGGTGAGAAATCGCTGCCGTGATTATTGCTTTTTACGGAATGTAGAAATTGATATCAAGTCATTCCTCATCCCCGCACATCTAATGCACCCCGGATTTTCTCAGAATACTCGTCTGCCTCGGTCGTCCCGATTCGTCCAACTGGCACGCGAATTCCATCAACAAATTCAGCGTCTCGCGCTTGATTCGGCGGCTTGGAACGATGGTGTCCAGCTTCGTTTCGAAACTGAAATGCCCCAGATTCCACGCAGCCAGCATAAAAAATGCAACCTCGCCATGATCCGTTCCCAATTCCGCGCCGATCAGTTTTCCATTCTCAAAAACCAGCCGCCCCTCTTTAAGTCCGCTCGACAACACCAGCGTCCCCGAACGTCGGCTCGCGTTCAACGCTTGAACCAAATCGACAACCGGAATCGTCGCAAGGTCTCCGCGCATACCCGGACGCACATCATCCTCAATCGTCGCCAAAAACACCCGCAAGCGATCCGCTAGCATCTGACTCATTGCCAAATTAAAATGCGCCGACGTGTGCATCAACCGCTCGACATTCTCCTTCGGTACGATGTAAATTGTGGCGTTTGGATGTGCTCGAACCGTGATCTGATTGTTCTGTTCAGTCAAAAGCGACATCTCGCCGAAACATTCACCAACGCCCAGTACCGCCAGAAAAGAATCGTCCGTCGCCAATGGAAACCGCCGCGTCAGTCGCACCTCGCCATCACCGACGATATACAACTTCTCGCTCATCGATCCTTCCGACAGAATCATCTCGCCATTCGCATACGTCCGAACCTCGCTCGACCGCATCAACCGCGACGACACATCCGACGGCACACGTTCCATAAAGCTGCCGAGATTCTGTAGCATCGCTCCGGCAATCGCCGCGCGCCGAGCATTCCGATTCGTTGCATCCTTCTGGTCTGCAAACTTCGTCACCGTCCCAACCGGCAGCACTTCAACTCGAAACGTCACACCGCAAAATCCCTTTGAACAATGCAGCGGCCCCTTCGAGCACGCCTCGTTGGGCGGAGCCGAACGGACCAACCCCGGGAGTTGAAAGAACAGCGAGTTCATTGCGGTCAAACAGACCTTTCCCGCGTGCATCTCAACTTCGTTCCCGCAGACGCGAAACGAGTCCCCGGCACTCAGCAGCGGACACGTTCCGCTTTCCGTAACGATGACATTAATCTGGCGTGATTCCATACGTCCCTCGGCGGTCGGTTTACACATCGGCGCGTATCATAAAGCGACGCCGGGAAATTCAACTGGGATTATCAGTCTGCGTCAAAAAGTGCCGGACAAAAAAGTCTCAAATTTACATTTTCATGCCGCGATTCAAATGTCATTTCGCGCCGAATAGTGTATATAGAAATAGAGAGTCCAAAGGAAAAGTTTTGACATGAAAAACGCGTACCACATCTTCCCACTCCTGTTGCTGTCCTGCCTTGTGTTCGCTGCTGACGAAACAACTCAAAGCAAAGGCCCCGTTCGTTTCAATCGCGATATCCGACCGATTCTCGCCGAGAACTGTTTCCATTGTCACGGTGCGGACCCGGGTAGCCGAAAAGCGAAATTGCGCTTGGATCGTGAAGAAGGCTTCTTCGAAAAGCGCGACGACGGCCCAACCGTCGTGAAAGGTAAGCCGGAACTGAGCCCCCTCTTTAAGCGCATCACCACGCACGATGTCGAAGAAATCATGCCGCCGCCCAAAAGCGAAAAGACGCTCAAGCCCGACGAGAAAGATCTGATCAAACGCTGGATCGCCGAAGGCGCGCCCTGGGAACCGCATTGGTCATTCATCAAACCGCAAACTCCGGAGCTTCCCGTCGTCAAAGACACGAATTGGGTGCGCAATCCAATTGACCGCTTCGTCCTCGCAAAACTCGAAGCCGCCGGTTTGCAGCCCGCGCCTGAAGCCAGCAAGCGCGCACTCGCTCGCCGCGTCGCGCTCGACCTCACCGGCCTCCCGCCCACGCCCGAAGCCGTCGAAGCGTTCGTTGCCGACGCCGCGCCGAACGCGTACGAAAAATACGTCGATGCCCAAATTGCCTCGCCGCGCTACGGCGAACACCGCGCGCGTTACTGGCTCGATGTCGCGCGCTACGCCGACACGCACGGTCTCCATTTCGATAATTTCCGCGACATCTGGCCCTACCGCGATTGGGTGATCAATGCCTTCAACACGAACCAGCGCTTCGATCAATTCACACTTGATCAACTTGCTGGCGACCTCGTCGATAATCCCACTAAAGAGCAGAAGATCGAGACGGGATTCCACCGTTGCAACATCACGACGAATGAAGGGGGTACCATCGCCGAAGAAAATCTCTGCAACTACGCTCGCGACCGCGTCGAAACCACGTCGTGGGTCTGGCTCGGTCTGACAGCAAATTGCGCCGTCTGCCACGACCATAAATTCGACCCCATTTCGACCAAAGATTTCTACTCCATGAGCGCCTTCTTCCGCAACACCACGCAAGGCGCACTCGACGGCAACATCCGCGACACCGCGCCTGTCATGGTCATGCCGAAAGCAGAAGACGAAAAACGCTGGACCGACATTCCTAACGACATCCAAGCCGCTCAAGCCGCAGTTGCAAAAATCAAAGAAGCACAGCGCGTTGAATTCAAAACCTGGATTCAAACCGCCACGCCTCAAACATGGACGGCGCTGGATGAAAAACGTGGGACCGCCTCGTTCCATCTCCCGCTTAACGAAGCGACGACTGACGCCAGCATCTCCGGCACATTCGGCAAAGCCGCGATCTCGTCCAAATCACCCGCGCCACTGGCCTGGGAAGACGGTGGAAAAATCGGTGGTAAAGCTCCTCTTGTTGGAGGAAAAACAACCTTCGAATTCCCCGCCGAAGTGGGTGATTTCGAACGCGACAAACCGTTCTCATACGGCTGCTGGATCAAGACCCCGAAGGACCATAAAGGATCAGGTTCCATCCTCGCTCGCATGGACGACGCGCCGGGCCATTCAGGCTGGGATTTGTTCGTAACGGATACCGAATTCGTAGCACACCTGGTCAATACATGGCCAACCAACTCAATTAAAGTCAGCACGATGGGAAAGCAGCACAAACCCGGCATGTGGCAGCACGTCTTCGTCACGTTTGACGGCTCAAGCAAAGCCGAAGGCATCAAGATTTTCGTCAATGGCAAAGAAACGAAACGCAAGACCGAACAGAACGGATTGACTGCAAGCATCAAAACAAAAACGCTCTTCGCAATCGGACGGCGCAAGACCTCGTCGCCGATGATGGCAGGAACAGCCGTGCAAGACATCCGCTTGTACGACCAT
The DNA here is from genome assembly GCA_037129555.1 of Planctomycetota bacterium. Lineage (GTDB taxonomy): Bacteria > Planctomycetota > SZUA-567 > H5-PLA8 > H5-PLA8 > JANXLS01. The sequence continues at coordinate 45,520 of JBAXUS010000011.1, read as the reverse complement.
CAGTTGACCACGAATGAAGTCCACCACCTCGCCGTAGAGCCGGCGATGCTGACTCTACTCAAGAAGCCCCTCAAGTCACGCACTCCCAAAGAGACCGACGAACTCTTCGAAGGTTACAGTGACGGGAACGCCGAAGTCGTTGCCTTCATAGCGAAAATCGAGTCGCTTGAAGCCGAGAAGAAAGCCATCCGCGGCCGCAGTCCTGTCAGCTACATCATGGAAGAAAAAGCCAACAGCATGCCCGTCGCCAATATCCTTTTCAGAGGCGACTATTCAAAGCCAAAAGACAAAGTGGACCCCATGGTCTTCGCCGCACTTCACCCGCTCCCGGCGAATGCTCCGAAGAATCGCCTCGGCTTGGCGCAATGGATCAATTCACCCGCGAACCCACTCACCGCGCGCGTGACCATCAACCGCTATTGGCAGGAAATTTTCGGGACTGGCATCGTCAAAACGTCCGAAGATTTCGGCATCATGGGTGACGCGCCAACGCACGAGCAATTGCTCGACTGGCTCGCCGTTGACTTCCGAGACGGAGGCTGGGATATCAAGAAAGCGATCAAACAAATCGTCATGTCCGCGACGTACCGTCAAGCCGCGATCACGACGAAAGCCAAGCTTGAAAAAGACCCCGCGAACCGTATGTTCTCGCGCGGCCCACGCTTCCGCATGGATGCCGAAATGATCCGCGATAACGCGCTTGCCACCAGTGGCTTGCTCACCGCCAAAATCGGTGGCCCCAGTGTCCGACCTTATCAGCCCGATGGCGTCTGGGACGTCGTCGGCATGCCCGGCAGCGACACACGCAACTATAAACACGACACCGGCGAATCACTGTATCGCCGCAGCGTCTATACCTTCTGGAAACGTGCAGCCCCGCCAGCATCAATGGAAATCTTCAACGCAACCAGCCGCGAAGTCTCCTGCATCCGCCGCGAACGCACCGACACGCCGCTCCAAGCACTCGTTACATTGAACGATCCTCAATTCGTCGAAGCCGCACGAGTCCTTGCACAGAGCGCCATCAAGAGCAGCGCCGACGAAGCCGCGCGAATTGACTTCATCGGTCGTCACGTCCTGGCCCGTCCGTTCACCGAAAAAGAAGCGACCATTCTAAAGTCCAGCGTCGCATCTCTCCGCGACGTGTACGTAAAAAGTCCAGACGACGCTAAATCTCTGTTGACCGTCGGTGACATGAAACCCGACGCAGCGATCAATCCAGCCGAATTGGCGGCGTGGACAATGCTGTGCAATCAGGTGTTGAACTTGGACGAGTCGTTGAATAAATAATCCACATGTCGGTGCCAAGGAGCAGTACCCTGCTCCTTGCTGTTGCGCGAATGATCGAAGGGAGTATCAAATGAAAGCAAACGGAGTGAGTATCGACTCTGAAGTCATGCATGGTGCCCCAGTTTTTCGTGACACGCGCGTGCCGGTGGAGGCGTTGTTCGACTATTTTCATGAAGGTGCAACCGTGGACAAATTCATCAAAGATTTTCCGTCGGTCCAGAAAGCCGATGTGTTGGATTTTCTTGATAGCCTGAAAAAGGAGTATTCCTTTGAGGAAAACCGTGTTGCTGGACGAGAACATTCCTCGGCCATTAAAGCGTCTGTTAAAAAATCACACAGTAACAACGGTACAAGAAATGGGTTGGGCGAAGGTAAAAAACGGAAAGCTTCTTGAGAAGGCGGATCGAGTCTTTGATGTTTTGTTGACGGCGGACAAAGGTATCCCGCATCAGCAAAATATGAATGGTCGAAAGATTGCAGTTGTAGTACTGAGGCCCAAACGCCTGCGCTTTGAATTCATTGAACCGATGCTGGCCCGGATTTTGTCGGCGATTGAGACGGTAGCGAGCGGTCAAATTGTTGTTGTCGAATAGCGTATAAATAGGAGTGACATCATGAAACTCATCGAAGACTGGGTCCGTTCCGAAACTCGCCGTCAATTCCTCTCGCGAGGCAAGAACGCGCTGGGGCTCGGCGCGCTCGCCTCCTTAATGGGGACGAGCTCTATTCAGGGTGGCGAAGAAGACAAAACGCGCGCACCCGGATCGCACTTCCCGAGCAAGGTCAAGAATGTCATCTACTTGCACATGGTTGGTGGCCCGTCACAGATGGACCTCTTTGACTACAAGCCGAAGATGAAAGAGTTTTACGACAAAGATTTGCCCGACTCGATCCGCCAAGGCCAGCGCTTGACGACCATGACATCAGGCCAGGCGCGCTTCCCGATTGCGCCATCAAAATACAAATTCGCGCAACACGGCAAATCCGGTATGTGGCTCTCCGAGATGCTGCCGAATCTCGCGAAGTCCGCCGACGACATCTGCTTGATGCGAACACTGAACACCGAAGCCATCAATCACGAGCCCGCGATCACGTACATGCAGACCGGCAACCAGGTCACGGGCCGCCCGTGCATCGGTTCGTGGGTGTCTTATGGTTTGGGATCGTTGAACCAGAATCTCCCCGCCTTCGTCGTGCTCGTCGCGACGCCCAGCAACCGCGAACAAGAGCAGGCCATCTCCGCGCGTCTGTGGTCGTCAGGTTACCTGCCGGGAACACACGCAGGCGTCTCGTTCCGCAGCAAAGGCGACCCGATTTTATACATCAACAATCCGGCGGGCGTCACGGCGGACGTGCGCCGCAAAACGCTCGACGGCATCGGCGCGCTCAATGAATTGAATTACCAGCAAGTCGGCGATCCCGAAATTCACACGCGCATCAGTCAGTACGAAATGGCGTTCCGCATGCAAGCCAGCGTTCCGGAATTGACGTCGATCGACAAAGAGCCGGAAAGCACTTACAAGATGTACGGCGAAGAAGCCAAGAAGCCCGGCACGTTCGCCAACAATGTCCTGATGGCGCGTCGCCTCGTTGAACGCGGCGTCCGCTTTGTCCAAATTTATCACAACAATTGGGACCACCACAGCAACGTCAGTGGCCGCATGCCGTCGCAATGCAAAGACGTGGACCAGCCGTGCCACGCACTGATCGAAGACTTGAAAGCGCGCGGATTGTTCGACAGCACACTGATCATCTGGGGTGGCGAATTTGGCCGAACGATCTATTCCCAGGGAGGCCTCACGCGCGAAAACTACGGCCGCGATCACCACCCGCGCTGCTTCTCAATGTGGATGGCTGGAGGCGGAGCAAAAGGCGGCGTGACCTACGGTGAAACCGACGACTTCAGCTACAACATCGTCAAAGATCCCGTCCCCATTCGCGACTTTCACGCGACTGTCCTGCACCTGCTCGGATTCAATCACGAGAAATTGACCACGCGTGTGCAAGGCTTGGATCAGCGCTTGACCGGTGTGGAACCTGCGAAAGTGATTAAGGAATTGATTGCGTAAAAAAACGATGCTTTGGGAATCAGTCGAATTCATCGGCATTTGGAGCCTCATGTTGCAAAAATTTAACGTCGTTCTCGGAGCTGTTTTCATTGTGTCCGCATCCATTTTCGCCGCTGAAATACCCGACGATCCGTACCTCTGGCTCGAAGAGGTGCTCGGAAAGCGGGCGCTTGAATTCGTCGAAAAGCAGAACGCCACGACTGTCAAAGAACTCGAAGCGCGCCCCGAATTCGCTCCGATCAAAGAGCAAGTGCTTTCGATTTTAAATTCAAAAGAACGCATCCCGTACGTCACCAAAATGGGCGCGCACTACTACAACCTGTGGCGCGATGCAACGAATCCGCGTGGAGTTTGGCGACGTACTTCGCTTGAAGAATATCAACAAGCCACGCCCGCTTGGGAGACCGTTCTTGACATCGACGACCTCGCTAAAACTGAGAGCGAAAACTGGGTCTGGCACGGGTCATCCACATTCCCACCGAAGTACGAACGCGCGCTGATCACGTTCTCGCGCGGTGGCGGAGACGCCGTCGTCGTTCGAGAATTTGATTTGAAATCCAAGCAGTTCATCAAAGACGGATTCAACCTGCCCGAAGCTAAAAGCCGCGCAGTCTGGCGTGATGAAAACACCGTTTACGTCGGAACCAATTTTGGACCCGACTCGCTGACCGACAGCGGTTACCCGCGCATCGTCAAACGCTGGTCACGCGGCACACCATTGACGGCTGCCACACCCGTTTTCGAAGGTCAAAAGACGGACGTCTCCGTCGGCATCAGCGTCGATTTCGCGCAAGGTACAATCCGCGAATTTATCGGCCGCGACATCGCCTTCTACAACTCCGAAAACTTTATGCTCGTCAACAACGCGCCTGTCAAAATCGATCTACCCAACGACACCGATTTGAATGTCTTCAACGACTGGGCTCTCATCAAATTACGCAGTGATTGGACCGTGGGCGGCGCAACATACAAAGGCGGTTCGCTGCTCGCCACGAAGCTCGACGCGCTGATGAAAGGCGAGCGGAAATTCACCGTCCTCTTCGAACCCAAACCCACTGTCGCGCTCGCCCATTCCACCCAAACGCGCGGCAGTGTCGTACTGACGCTGAGCGACAACGTCCGCAGCCGCGTCGTCGTCGCCACTCCCGGCGCCGTAGGCTGGACGTTCCGCGACATGAAACTTCCTGGCATCGGCACTGCCAGTGTTTCGCCTGTTGACGAATACGAATCCGACGACGTGTGGGTCATCTACCAGGATTTTCTCACGCCCGATTCGCTCTACATCAACAACGTGAACGCCGACACAAAAACCGCGCTGAAGTCGCGCCCCGCGTTCTTCAAAGCCGATGGAATTGAGGTCCGCCAAAATAGGGCGACATCCAAAGACGGCACACAGGTTCCTTATTTTGTGCTCGGAAAAACCGAAGCCATTCAATCCGGCAGCGCGCCTACCATTCTCTACGGCTACGGCGGTTTTGAAATTTCGATGCAACCCTTCTATAGCGCCGGAGTCGGTAAAGCCTGGCTCGAACGCGGCGGCGTATACGTCCTCTCGAACATTCGCGGCGGAGGTGAATTCGGCCCCGCGTGGCATCAAGCAGCATTGAAGAGCAAGCGTCAAAACGCCTACGACGATTTCGAATCCATCGCCGAAGATCTGGCCAAACGCAACATCACGCCAGCCTCGCATCTCGGCATCATGGGGGGCAGCAACGGAGGACTTCTCGTCAGCACCGTCGCCGTCCAACGCCCGGAATTGTTCAAGGCCGTTGTCTGCCAAGTGCCGCTGACTGACATGCGCCGCTTTCACAAACTGCTCGCTGGAGCAAGCTGGATGGCCGAATACGGCGATCCCGACAAGCCCGAGGAGTGGGCGTATATCTCAAAATATTCGCCGTATCAAAACGCAAAAAAAGATGCAAAGTACCCGCGCATTTTGTTCACGACATCCACACGAGACGACCGTGTTCATCCCGCCCACGCCCGAAAACTCTTCGCAAAAATGCAGGAGATGGGACACGATGTTTTATATTATGAAAATACAGAAGGCGGCCACGCCGGAGCTGCGAACCACGAGCAGAAAGCCAAAATGGTCGCACTCGAATATTCGTTTTTGTGGAAGATGTTGAAGTAGTGCAATCAAGTTCTCATCCAAAGGATCGTCATGAATTTCAAAGCCATCACGCTCGCCGTCCTCATCACTACATCGCTGTTGCTCGCGGGCGAAACGACAACTCAAGGCCCTGACGGCATCGCGACGTGGACGCCCGTCGCATCCGCCGCACAACTTAAAGGCGACTTCACCGCATCGCGTTGGGGCATGTACGATGTCGAAGCCCAACTCGACGCGCTCGGAGCTGCAAAGTTCAAAGGAACGCTCGCCGGAAAGGAACTCGCCGGGACGTCTGACGGCACCGCTCCCGCTGTTAAGCTCGGACGCCTCTACATTGAAAAAGGCGGCAAGCTTCCGTTGGTTCTCGAAGCCACTCCCAGCGACGCCGCCAAACCCGCCACGATCAAAGCCATCGTCCTTACGCCCGCGCCCGAAGGCAAGCCCATCGTTCAAGCCGACGACTTGTCGATCACGCTGCATGCGCGCGACTCCATCGTTCACGCGACGACGATGCGCTACGAAATCAGTCCCGTCAAAAATACGCTGGGCTACTGGGGCAATGTCAAAGATTGGGTGAGCTGGGATTTTGAATTGAAGAAGCCCGGGAAATTCATCGTCTTCGTGATGCACGGCAGCGGTGGCGGCAGCGACGTCGAAATCACGGTGGGCGAACAGAAATTGAATTGGACGACGAAGAACACCGGCGGCTATCACACGTTCACGTTCCTCGAAGTCGGAACTCTCACGCTCGACACGCCTGGCCCGTTGTCGTTGACTTTGAAGCCGACGAAGAAAAATGGCGGTGCCGTGATGGACATGCGCCAAGTCATTCTCGTCCCGGTATTGAAGTAGTTTCCCAACGAGGTTTAACTCCGATGTGGAAGCTTGTATGGGTACTCTTGATCGTTTCGTTTCTGAGCGTATGTGCCGAAGAACCAACATCGCTCAAAGTCGGCGACATAGCACCGGAATGGACTCTCGACACATGGATCAATTCCGAGCCGCTGAAGCTTGCTGATTTGCGCGGCAAAGTCGTGCTCGTTCGCTGGGTGATGTCCACCGAATGCCCCTTCTGCCGCGCGACGGCTCCCGCGTTGATTGAATTCAATGCGACATACAAAGAGAAGGGCCTGAGCGTCATCGGCGTGTATCAACACAAACGCAAAACACCGTTTACAGTCGAAGACGTGAAGGGATTCGCGGCGGTTTATGGTTTTGATTTTCCGTTCGCGATTGATTCAAATGTCCAAACGCTGAGGGCGTGGTGGCTGGCCGGCGAACGCAAACAATTCACGAGTGTCAGCTTTCTAATCGACCGCAAAGGCATCGTCCGCTACATTCATCCTGGCGGTCAATACGTCAAAGGCGATCCGGATTACGCCGCGATAAAATCAAAGATCGAAGACGTGCTGGCTGAGAAGTAGAAACCAATTGAAGCACGGGCTTATAGCCCGTGAGTGTCCCTACCATACTCAACCTCATCGAGCCCCGGCCTCACATCCATGATCCGATTTCGTGATTCAAAAATCGACGCGGTCTTGAGCGGCGGAGTCGTCCTAGGATTCCTGGCCATTGTCGCCGGGAATCTGTTCGTGTATTTCGAGTATCCGTCATTTGATAAAATGGTTGGCCGCTGGACGATCATTGCCGGCATGGCGCTCGGAACGCTCGGAGCCGCAGCGGTCAGCGCGCGCGTCTTCTGGCGGCACCGCATCAGTCTCGCGGCGTGGATGACATTGTTCGGAATTCACGCGCTGGGCATGGCGCTCGCGACACAATTATTCAACTGGCTCCACCCCGCCGCCGGAAGCAAAGCCAGTAACCCCGGAACGAACGCGCTGCTTCTCGCGCTCGCGTTGATGACGACGTTACTGGTACGCGGAGCCGTATTACAAACGTCCGTCGCAAACATGCCGAATTGGATGGCGCTGCGCAAAGAAAACGAAAGCGCCACGCCGCGCTTGTGGTTGTTTGCAATCTATTGGATTTCACCGCTGGCGTGGTGGGGCGGCATCCTCAGCGCGATCACGCTGCTGGTCGCCAACGCCCCAGGCTCGGGGCCGATTGTGGCGCTGATCGTGTGCATCGCCATCGTGACAGTCCGCCTCGCAATTCGCTTTGTGCTCTTCGAAAAAAACAAATATTCTAACTGGCAGCGCAGCCCGCAAGGCTGGGAAAAGTTCCGCTCGGTGGTGACATCATACGGATTTGTACTGGCCGGCATCGTGACATTCTACACCTATTTTTTCATGGCCGGCCGAGTACAAGACGACGCGCTGGCCGAGCGGGTGCGAGTGAGTCAAGCGGCGCGACTTGAAGAAATCAAAACGTTCCAACCGCCCAAACTTGCGGATAAAGATAATGCGCTGACGATATACAAGCTGGCGAGCAAGAGCAGGATTCCAGTGAATGAAGAATGGTTGGAATCGAATTGGGCACGGCCCGAAGCGCGGAATGAAGTGGCAAAAAATCTGACAGCGCTTTCCTATTTTCGACAAGCAACAGCGTTCAAGGGAGTTCAGTATCCATTTGATTTAGTCGAGCAAAGTTTTGATTTTTTATATAGTGGACACATGACCTATGGTCAGGAAAAAACTCTAGTGAAAGTTGAAATGAGACAGGCTTCGGTCGCGGGCAATTGGCCGTTGGCTATTGAAAACTATAAGGCGACTTTGCGTAATTTGAGACACATCGGGAAAATTGCGGATTTTGAGTCGGAACGTTTGTTGAGAAATGAAAGTTCAATTGCTTTGATACTCGCTGCTGCTGTGCTTCAATCCAATTCTCGTCTGAGTGACGACATGCTTGCAGCGATACAAGCGATTAATACAGAGCATTTTGAAGAGAGGGGCGAACACGTCATTCGTACTATTTACATTCCGTATCTTTTAGCATGTCAATGTTTGAGTCACAGGATTACATCGACTGAACAGTGGTACTGGAATGCGGATGTCCTATCTTTGGTACGTGACGCCGCCCTTGTGAAGTGGTCGAACCAAATGGAATTTGATTCGTTACTCGCGAATGTAAAGATTGCAACAGGCCAGCGCATGGATCGCGAGGATACAGATCATATAATCGAACGAATGATGAAGATTAATCCTCGGCTAGAACGTAGTAGTAATCATTTTTCGTCCAATCTCGAAGCTCAGGAATCCCTCCGCCTTCTCGAAGCTGCCATCGGCGTGAAGCGCTATCAACTCAAGCATGGCACGTGGCCGAATTCGCTCACGGATTGCGTCCCGGCTTTTCTTCCGGCGATTCCTCCCGACCCGAACAAACGTGGGCGAGTGATTCAATACGAATCGTCGCCGCCGCGTGTGTATACGCTGGGCACGGCGGGGTCGTATGCGCCGGACGATCATGGGAGTCCGGAGGCCGGATACTTTGATGCGCTGGCGTTAAAAATCAAAGAAGCGCCGAACGGGAATCATGTGTTGTTTTTGGGGAATTAAGCCTCGTCGAACGTCGCGATTGTTCGGTGCCCATGATTCGGATCGACGGGTTTGTTTCCGGGACGAACCACGAGAATTGTTTGCATCCCGGCTACTTTGGCTGCGTCCAATTCTTGCGTCACATCGCTGAAAAAAAAGATGTCGCCGGGAGTGACATTTAACGCGGCGGCGATGGCCTCGTAACTCGCGCGCTCGCGTTTCGGGCCGGTGGTTGTGTCGAAATTTGCCGAGATGAAATGCGACAAATCTTCGGTGTTCGCGTAGCGGTAAAAATTCTGTTGAGCCCCGATACTGCCGGACGAATACACGCAGCACTTGATGCCCGCGTCGGTCCACTTCTTCAATGCGCCGGAAACATCCGCGTAGAAATGCGCGCGCAGTTTTCCGCTTTCGTATCCCGCCTTTGAGACGAGCCCTTGCAGCGCCTTCAGCCCCGTCGATTTCACATCCGTGTGCATCAAGCGATACACTTCCGCGAGGAGCGTTTCCTGTGTCGCGGCGATGCTGGGATTGTTGGCTTCGGTGGCGATGATCGCGCAAGCGCTTCGAATGTCCGCGTCGTTCCAATGTTCGGCGAGGTGCCCGGGCAAGGCCGCTCGGACGTACGGGAAGAGGACGTCGTAGACATATTCAATCGACGATGTGGTGCCTTCTATGTCGAGCAGAATCACGCGAGCGTTCATGGAAGTATTTCCAATCAATAAAAGCGGGTCTGACATAGCCAGACCCGCAGATTCTTAAATGAGCCGAATCGGAATTCGGCTCTACTTAACCGACGAGCGTTTTGATCGCGTTTTTTTGCACTGGGAAGAAAGCCGGGCCGAAACAAACCGGCATGTAGTTTTCATGCACGCCATTTTCAACATAATGCGGCGTCCAACCCGCCGGATCGACGAACAAGCGAATCGCTCGCGTCTTGCGGTCTTCGCAGAAATCGAACCAGTGCTGTGTGCCTTTCGGAACATTGATCAAATCGCCGGCATCGAGACGAATCGCGAAGATGGGGCCGGTCTTCGGATGAATGTGAAAGAGGCCGTTGCCTTTGACCATGAAGCGGACTTCGTCGTCGGTGTGAATGTGCTCTTTGTTGAACTTCTTCATCAGCATATCGAGGTTCGGCGTCTCGGGCGTGACGTTGATCACGTCGGCGGTCACGTAGCCGCCCTGCTTGCTGAGGCGCTCGATTTCAGGCTTGTACGCTTCGAGAATTTCGTCATTCGTCGGATCATCTTTGAGGTTGCGTTCAACGCCCCAATTCTCGTAGACAATGCCATGCGGCTTGAGGAATTCGTTGATCTCCTGCGAGTTGGTGATGTCGCGATTTTCGTCGGGAATGGTGATACGAGCCATGATGTCTCCTTATAAATAACGAGCAAATTGAGTCCATAAAAGTCTAGTTGCGGATACGGTCTTTTCAACCAATTTTCATACGGCAATTTTCAGTGATGCGCCGTCCATTTTTGTCGACGATCTCGTGCGGCTTGGGGTAGTGTAAGCATCGAGTTTTTTGCTGGGATTCAATACTGGAAAATTGGGAGACACTCATGCGTTATCGTTTGGCTTTGGTGTGCGCTTTGGTGCTGGGTGCTGCGGCACTCGGCGCGAGGGCGGGGGAGTTCTTTTTTAAAGACGGTGATCGCGCCGTCATCATCGGCGACAGCATTACCGAGCAGCACTTGTACAGCAATTACATGGAGCTGTGGACGGTGACGCGCTTTCCGAAATGGAACATTACGTTTCGAAACAGTGGCATCGGCGGTGATCGTTCGACAGGTGGAAACAGCCGTTTTAAGCGCGATGTCTTGGAACACAAACCGACAGCGATGACGGTGGATTTCGGCATGAATGACGGCGGCTATCGCGCGTTCGATGAAGCTGGCTACAAGACGTACATGGGTGGATTGCAGGGCATGGCCGACCAGGCGAAAGCGGCGAATATCCGCGTCGCGTGGTTGACGCCGAGCCCGGTTGAAAAGGCTGAACTTGGCCCGGCGCTTGAAGGCTACAATCAGACGCTCGAAAAATATTCGGCGGGCGTGAAAGAGTTGGCGGAGAAACAGAACGCGGTGTTCGCGGACCAGTTTCATCCGTTCATTCAATTGATCGACAAAGCGCGTGCTGCGGACCCGAAGAATCGCATTGGTGGCGGCGACCCGGTTCATCCCGGCGCACCAGGTCAGGCGATCATGGCGTGGGCGTGCTTGAAGGGCTTGAATTTTCCGACGCTCGTTTCAGCCGCTGAAATTGATGTCGCGGGACTGAAAGCGACGAATTCCGAGAAATGCGAAATCTCCGACATCGTCGCTAAAGACGGAGGCGTTTCGTTCAAGCGCTTGGACGCCGCGCTGCCTTACTTCCCGATTGATGCGAAGCCGATTTTGAAGTGGGCACCGCTTGAAGAAGAGATGAACCAGTACATGCTGAAGGTGACGGGACTCGTCGCCGGAAATTATGAAATTCGGATCGACGGTAAGCGCATTGGAAACCACACGTCTGCGGAGTTGACAGCCGGTGTGAACATCGCCAGCGCAGTGCTCGCGAACGGTCCGATTGCCGACCAGGTGAAAGCCGTGACGGCAGCCGTGGTTGACAAGAACCGCTTTTATCATGACCGAATTTTCCGAGGGGTAGTTCTGGGTCAAGGTGCGCCGGATTGGTTGGAGATGACTCCGGCCGAAATTGAAGCGAAGAAGAATGCTGCGTTGGAAAAACGTAACGCGAAGATGGTCGAATTGGACGCTGCCGTCAAGGCTGCGCTCGAATTGAAAGCACATACGTTTGACATCATCCCTGGAAATCCGGTTCCTCCGTTTCCGGGTGTAAAACCTTTGCCTCCACGCGCACAGTAAATAGACGCCAGAAATAGGGAGCGGCGGCAGAGATGCCGCCGCTTTCTTTGGACACGAATCAGTATGGGACTAGAATAACGATTCATAAATTGTGATCAAACCAGACTGAGGTGTGAATGCGGGAAGGGCGGTTGCGGACTCAATCTTTTATGCTCGCCGTTTGCGACGCACTCATGGTCGTCGCGGCGATGCAAGGCGCGTGGTGGCTGCGCTTCGATCTGAACGCGTGGCTCGGTGCGCAGGGGCTGTATCATCCGTTTGACATTGGCTGGACTCCCAAAAGCCAGTACGTTCTCGCCGTCTTCGGCACCCTTCCGCTTTTCTGGCTGATTCTGCGTGAAATGAATTTGTATGCTGAACCCGAGAGTGGCTCCGGAGAATTCTTCCGCATCGGCGCGGCGGCCTTCGTCGCATGCGTTTTGTTGGGAGCGATCAGTTCCTATATTCGCCTCAAACAAGAAGACCAACAATTCCAATATTCGCGCGCCTACTCACTGCTGTTTTTGCCGCTGAGCGCACTCTTTATTTACGCCGGTCGCATCGTGTTTCGGCGCGTGTTTCGATTGCTTTCGCGCGGCGGATTCGGACAAAATCGCATCCTCTTTATTGGTGACAGCCCACTGGCTCGAGAGCTCGCGAAAGGGCTTGATGCGCTCGGGACGAATTGCATCGTCGGCGCATTGACTTGCCGTGCGGCGGCTGAAAGCAAACGCCTGCGCCCGCCGGAAATTCCGATGCCTGACAGCGTGCGGATGCGCCGCGCGATTGATCCGGGCGAGAGTCATTTTCACCTTCCGATTTTGGGCGACGCTGTAAATCTCGTCGAGCTGGCGGCCAGGCATAATTGTGATGAAGTCGTCGTCGTTTTACCGGACGCGCCGAAAGCAATTTTGCGCGGAATGGCCGAGGATTGCTACCGCGCTCAAGCACGTTTTTACATGGTCCCGGACGCGTACGACATGCTGCTCGACCACATGGATTTGTCGCTTGTCTCGGACATTCCGTTGCTGGGATTAAAGGGTACGCGTATTGAAGGCCTCAACTATCTGTGCAAACGGCTCTTCGATATTCTCATTTCGTCGCTCCTGCTTGTGCTGCTGGCTCCGACTGTTTTTATCGCGACGGCGATTGCTGTTAAATGGACCGATGGTGGGCCGGTCTTCTTTTTTCAGGAACGAATTGGCTTCCGGCGACGGCGGTTTAAATTTTGGAAATTCAGATCGATGCGGATCGGTGCGGACGAAGGAGCCGAGGTACAGCCGCATAAAGATTATTTGCGCGACTACATTGCCGGGGCAGCGGCGGGAGCGAAAGACTCACAGGGACGACTCGTCTTCAAGTTTACGAAAGACCCGCGCGTCACAAAAATCGGGCACATGATCCGGCACTTTAGCGTCGATGAACTCCCTCAATTATGGAATGTGTTGAAGGGCGACATGAGTTTGATCGGCCCGCGCCCACCTGTAGCGTACGAAGTTGAAAACTACCAACCGATTCATCTCCGACGGTTTGAAGTCCTGCCAGGAATTTCAGGACTGTCGCAAGTCTCCGGGCGCAATCTGTTGACGTTCGACGAGATGATCAAACTGGATTTGTACTACATCGAAAATTGGTCGCTCGAAATGGATTTGCGGATCTTGTTCAAGACGATCTCGGTGGTATTGTTTCACAAGGCGTATTGAACGCGGGGCGGGTGACAATGCCGATGAGTTTGGCGGGGCAGAGCGTGTTTGAGTTCGGAGCGTGGGCAGGAGCCTTGCCTCTGGCGGCTGAATCGCCTTTGAATTCGATTGCTGACGACATCCAGTTTCAGCTCACTGTTTCCATCACGCGTCTGGTGCTTGTTTTAATCTGCCCGGGCCTTGTCTGGCTGTTGGGTAATTCAACCGTTTTGACCGAACGCAAACGCAACGCCGCGATCATCGCTGGGATGGTGCGGTGTTTGTTTTCGCTGGGAGCTGACATCGCGCTGGTTCACGCCGATGTTCACCACTACAAGCTCGACACAATGCTCTACCAAGGCGTTCCCGTCGATATGCATATTGTGTTCGGATGCGTGGCAGGGACGGGGCTGTGTTTATTGTGGGAGCAATCATGGACGATGCTGCGAACCCTGCTGTTGGCCGTTGCGATTGGGCTGACGGTGATGTTCAATCGTTGGTGTGCGGGGCCGGCGCATTTACTCACGCCGCTCTCGCTCGACTATCAAACCTACGACCTCGTCGTTCAATGCTCGCTGCCGGTGATCACGGTGTTTTTCTACCGTCTCGTCGATGAAAATAAGGCGCTAATTTTCCGCTCAATCATTTACGCATTCGGCTATTTCTCGGTGACCTATTTCCTGGTCCCGTCGATCATTTTGTCGATGAGTTTGGGCGAGGTCAGTTTCCCGACGTCACAATGGCAGAACGTGCTGGTGGCGGTGTCGGTGCTTTCCGTTCCGGGCGCGTGGGCGGCCGGGCAATTTGCGATCAGTGGTCGTGGCACACCGTTGGCGTTGGATCCCACGTCGCGATTGATTGTGACAGGTCCATACGCTTACGTTCGAAACCCCATGCAGATTTCATGCGTCGGCGTCGCTGTTGTGTGGGCGGTCGCGACGAACTCGCCTGCTTTGTGGATTTATGTCGGCCTGTTGGTCGTCGCGTTACTCATCACACGCGTCTATGAAGAAGACGATCTGCATCGCCGCTTCGGTGAGCGCTACAAAAAATACTGCCGCAGTGTGTGGCTGTGGCTGCCGAGTCTGTGGGCTTACGAAGAAGAATGACAGGGCACGTTTACTCCTTCTTCCAAACACGCCCTTCAATCGCCGCCCGCGCCTGGCCGAGATGATGGATGTTGTGGTCGGCGACTTTGCGTAGTACTTGAGCAAAGGTCAAAATTCCGGATTCAGTGTGAGTCCCGGTTTTCGCATCGACGGATTCGTCCACCAATGTGGCGAGTTCAATCACGCTGCGGCGTGCTGCGTGGAATTGCATTTTCACAAGCGTCATATCACGGCTGTCGTACATTAAACTTTTGACCCAGAGGTCTTGATCGAATGCAGCGAGGATCGGTTTTTCGTCGCTGGCGATGCGGCGTAGGCGATCGAGCAGGACCGTTTCAGTGTCGGAAATATGAATCAATAAATCGCGAATGCGCCATTTTCCCGGCGCGTAAGATTTGCCGAAGACGATGCGCGAGCCGTCGAAAAGGTCGAGCGTTTCCTGCATGCTGCTGAAGAGATCATCCAAGACTTTTTGACGTTTTTTCACAGAGAAGGCCTCTCGAAAATAGAACAGAGTCGCAGTCACAATAATGTTGAGCGCGAATCCTAGTGAAAACGCCAGGACTTCTCAACCGCGAAAAAATGTCCGAACGATTTCGGCTCATTCCGCCGTATCGACGCGATGAATGGTGCCGCGAATCTCCTGCCTCGAACTAAATATCTGCGTCGGCGCACCCGCCAAAAATGCGACTTCTTGAGCGGCTTGAAACGCCAGTTCCGCACGGTTGCATTCGCGGCTCAGATGAAGTTGGACGAGCGATTTTGGAACGCGATGTCCGCTCTCCAGAACGCGGCGAAAGACGTCAGCGGCCTGGCGGTTCGAGAGATGTCCGTCAGCACTCATGACGCGTTGGATCAGAGACGGGTGCCGTCCGCTGTTGCGCTGCAAGTCTTCGTCGTGATTGAATTCGAGCGCGAGCAGATCGACGCCGAACATCGCGCTCGCAATCGAGTCGTCGCATTCACCCAAATCCGCGAAGTAACCCACGCGCGATACGCTGCCGGTCGGTGCTTCAATGTCGATGCGAAAGCCGAATGTTGGCGGGCTGTCGTGCGGAATTTGGACGGGCAGAATGCGGACCGATTTTTGAATCTCGAACGCGTCGCCGCCGTAAGTTCGGACCAGATTCAAACGGCGCAGTTGCTTGAATCGCCCGAAATTTTCGAAGCGGTTGGCGTGGTCGTTGTGGCAAATGAATTCGACGTTGTGCTGAGCGCAGAACTTCATGCACGTGCGCTTGAAATGGTCGGCGTGAAGATGTGTGAGAACGATGGCGTCAAGCGAGTCCCACGAGACCCCTGTTCCGGACAGCCGCGTCTCGAGTTCCTGGGGCGAAAATCCCGCGTCGATCAACAGGTGAACGGTGGGCGTTTTTAGAAGTGCGGCGTTCCCCTTTGAGCCGGAACCGAGGACGCAGAAATGGACGCTCATGAAATTTCGCAATCGGAGAGAAATGAGTCAGATTAAATAGTGGGGTAGGGAGTAGGCACGCAGCGGCATGATTGCCGCCGCTCCTTTATGGATTCAACGTCGAAGGACCGGTGCCGAATGTTTTTTCGTAGAAGCCTTTTCCGGCCTTTTTGTATTGCGTGAAACCGGAGCGCGCGAGTTGGGCGTCGCTGGGTTTTTGCACGCGCCCGACGCCATTCAAATTGGGCGCAGTGACCACGCGTTCGATGGCTTCGCCGCATGTCGGACACGCGGTCAAGGCATCTTCGACCATGCGTTGAATGATTTCGAATTGCTCGCAACACATCTCGCAGGTGCGCGGAGTGATCCCGGATTCGGAAACGGCACGGTAAGTATAAACGGGCATGGAGTCATTCCTTCTTTCAATCAAATCGATCCGTTAAAATTCGCACGTATTCACTACCAAGAGCCGCGCGCGCAAGCAAGCGGCAATTACCACGAGTGTATAACGATCTTGGCCGCTTGCTTGCGCGCGCGGCTCTTGTGAGGAACTGAACGCTTTCTAAAATTCTAATTCTTCGCGCGAGATAGTGGGTGAAATACGCGGAAGATGCGGTACGAACTTTTCGAGTGGGAAACCATTTTCTGGTGCCATGCACGCCTGGAATTCGACGACGTGAAATCCGCTGTTGGCTGAATTGTACGTGCCGGTCAGGCGCATGGTTTTGACGAGCCTTTTTTCAAATCGAATCACTTGCCAACTCCGGCATTCTTCGTTTGGAGCCGTGTGGTCGGAGACGGTCGTCCACTTCGTTCCGGTGCTATCCGCGAGTTCCAGTTTGTAGCGGTAGTATCGATTCTCTTCAATGTCCCACAAAAGAAAACGGACGCAATCGATTTCGGACGGTTCTTTCAACGTGATCAGAAAACTCGGCGTCGGATTCCGGGACCACGTCTTGTATCCAAAACCTCGACCGCCATCGTAATCGACTGAATTGCCGTCGATTAACAGCGCCGGACTGGTTCCGCCGATCACGTTACCGCCGTGCGCCGCCAAAGCGAAATTGTATCCGACGGGAAAGCGCACGTCAGGTAAATCGATTTTAATAGGAGTCGCTGCAACTGCGGGTTTGCGTCGCATCTCTGCCGACTCTTTTAAAGTGGCGGCAGGGGCGGGCGAGGAAGGCTCGTTGTCTCGGAATGCTTGATCTGCAGTTCTGCGCGCAAAAAGAATGATGAGTACGAACGCGCCCAGCAAAACTAAAACGATTCCAAGAAACGCAACGATGCCGATACGATTCGACGTTCTGCGATCCATCATGTTGAAAATATAACCCCTAATTGTTGATAAGCAAGCAGGTCTGACTTGACGATTTAAATTTCATGGGGTAGAGTGTAAATGAACGAGGAGTGATTTTTTTGAATCTGTGAATCACATCGTAAGTCTATCCAAATACGTATCTTGTGGCGATTTAAGAAGGGGGTTGCACATGGCAACCGGTCGATTTGTTAAGACTAAAGAACTTTTAAGTGACGCAGATACTCTCGTACGGGATATTCGTGAGACGGGTGAAACCTGTTATATTACAGAAGACGGCAAGGCTACGGCGGTCCTGATGGACATCAATCGCTATAACGCGTTGATGGACCTTGTCGAAGATTCAGAAACGCCACACGCCGAACCGGCAGTCAAACCGGAAAATCGTGAGCACATTACCGTGCGTGGAATTCTTCAAAAATCAAAGACCGCGATTCTGCCCAAAAAGGACGCGAAGTAACGCTCTCGCGCTGGGGCCGGTGGAGAAATCCTTCCTGTTCAACGCTGGAATTTCAATAGAAATTATTTACGATTCAAACGCGCGGTGTCCGGCACTCCAGTGACCGAGTGCGAACCGCGCGTTGTTGTTTGAACTGGAGCCTGAGATACGAATGAAGTACGTCGTGATTTGCCCGGATGGAGGCGCGGACTGGCCGGTCTCGTCGCTCGGAAACAAAACCCCGTTCGAAGTCGCTCGGCTTCCCAACATTGAACGCATGGCTATCGAAGGTACGGTTGGCCGCGCGATGCACATTCCGCCGGGAATGGACAACGGCAGCGACATTTGTTGTATGTCGTTGTTGGGATTCGATCCGGCCAAGCACCACACGGGCCGTGCGCCGCTCGAAGCCAAATCGCTCGGCATCGACCTCGGCCCCGACGACATCGCCATCCGCTGCAACACGGTTGCGGTCGAAGATGGCCGGATGTTTGATTTCACCGCCGGGCACATCAAGACTGAAGAGAGCAAGCAGCTGATCCAGGAAATGGAAACGCGCTTTGGGCGCGAAGGCATGCACTTTTTCCCGGGCGTGAGTTACCGCCATTTATTGGTCTTGCGCAAACCGGAAGGCGTCAAGGCGACATGCACGCCGCCGCACAACATTCCCGGCAAACCGGCGGACGCGTATTTGCCCCAGGGCGAAGACGCGCCGTTTTTGATCGACTTGATGGAGCAATCAAAGGCGATTTTCGCGAACCATCCAGTCAACGAAGCGCGACGCAAAGAAGGCGAAACTGCTGCCTCGCAGATTTGGTTGTGGGGCCACGGACCGCGCCCGAGCCTGCCGCTGTTTATTGATTCCTTCGGCATGACCGGCGCGATGATCAGTGCTGTCGATTTGCTGCGCAGTCTCGGCATGTATCTGGGCCTCGAAGTCCTGAACGTTCCGAACATCACCGGCTACATCGACACGGATTACGCCGCGAAAGGCCGTTACGCGATTGACGCGCTGGAGCACCACGACCTCGTGTTCGTCCACGTCGAAGCGCCTGACGAGTGCGGTCATCAAGGCGACGCGCCCGGCAAAGTCGGTGCACTCGAACGCATCGATACTGACATCGTAGGCCCGATTTTGAATTCGCGATTTGCCCAGAGCGGCGAATTGCGCGTGTTGATTTGCCCGGATCATCCGACGCCGATCGCGCTGAAATCACATGCGACCGAACCGTCGCCTTTCGTCGCCTGGGGTCCGGGATTTTTGCCTTCCGGATTACGTTACACTGAAAGCCAGGCGAAGCAATCGAAGGTCTCCGTCGAACGCGGATACGAATTGATGGGCCGCTTCTTGAAGGGCGAATTGTAATTTCACTGTCGCCTGTTCGGCGGCAGTTAATCCATTTCAAATGTGAGTGTCCATCATGTCCGCATCCGACGAATCGTCCTTCCAACCCGGCACTGTTTTCGCAGCTGTCTTCCAGACTGTGGAAGAGCGCAAGATCACGATGCCGGAAAAATCGTACGTCGCTCAGCTCCTGCGCAAAGGCACCGATGCGATCTGTTGCAAAGTTGCGGAAGAAGCCGGCGAAACCATCAAAGCCGCGCGCGAACAATCGACCGAGCAGCTGACCAAAGAAGTCTGCGATTTGTTCTTTCATACAATGGTATTGCTGGCTAATAAAAACATTTCCTTTGAAGACATTGAAACCGAATTCGGACGCCGCCACGGCATCTCCGGTTTGGATGAAAAAGCATCGCGCAAAAAAGCGTAGAAGTTTGTTTTCACCCTGCCTTTTTCAACATCGGAGCTGTGTATGAAAGCCCTCTGCATCGTCGCGTTATTTGTGTTGGGAATCAGCCACGCCGCCGACGTTCCGACGCGTCCGAACATCATCTTCATTTTGTCCGACGACCTCGCGCAAGGTGACGTGGGTTGCTACGGACAAAAACTGATTCAAACACCTGTGCTCGATAAGATGGCTGCGGAAGGCACGCGTTACACGCAGGCGTATTGCGGCACGACCGTCTGCGCACCGTCGCGAACGTCCCTTATTACCGGCTTGCATTGCGGCCATTCGCCGATCAGAGCGAACCGTGAAATCAAACCGGAAGGCCAGATGCCGCTGCCCGCCGAAACCATCACGATTGCTCAAATTTTGAAAACAAATTCGTATGCAACTGCGTGCGTCGGTAAGTGGGGCATGGGCATGTTCGACACGACCGGCAGCCCGTTGAAAAAAGGCTTCGATCATTTCTTCGGCTACAATTGTCAGCGCCACGCGCACAGCTATTTTCCGACGTACCTCTACACGGACGATAAGCGCATCGAGATTCCTGAAAACGAGGCCAACGCGAAAAAAGTCTACGCTCAAAATCGCATTGCCAACGAGACGTTGCGCTGGGTGCGCGAACACAAAGACGAGCCATTTTTTCTCTACTATTCAATCACCCTTCCGCACGGAAATTTTGAGATCGATGATCAGGGTATTTACAAAGACAAGCCGTGGTCGGAAGTTGAAAAGAATTATGCGGCTATGGTCACACGCTTGGATACGGATGTAGGCCGACTGCTCGCATTGGTGAAAGAATTAAAACTCGATGAGAAAACCCTTGTGATGGTCGCAGGTGACAACGGTTCATCGTTCCCACCGAATTCTGCATTGGGAAAGCGCTTCGACCAAGCCGCAAACGGAATGCGCGGATTCAAGCGTGAATTATACGAAGGCGGATTAAGACAAGCCGCACTGGCGCGCTGGCCCGGCGTCATTCCAGCGGGCGCGGTTCGTGCGGAGCCGTGGGCGTTCTGGGATTTCCTGCCGACAGCAGTCGAATTGACTGGCGCGAAATTACCGGCAGGATTTCAGCCCGACGGCGTATCGCTGGTCCAATTCCTCAAAGGCGGAGCTGCACCGCAGCGCGAGTATTTCTATTGGGAATTGCATGAAGGCGCGCACATTCAAGCGCTGCGTTTCGGCGACTGGAAAGCCGTTCGAAACGGTCCCAACAAAGCCATCGAATTGTACGATTTAAAAACAGATTCCGCCGAATCCAAGAACGTAGCAACCGAGCATCCCGAGATCGTCATTAAAGCAGAAGCACTGATGAAACAAGCACGCACAGACGATCCAAATTGGCCGATGGTCGCTACTCCCGCCGCTAAAAAAGGTTGAGCCGCAAAGAAAGATCAATAATCATTCGGCGGCTGCGTTTCCCAAACATCCCACCCCATTCGCCGTTGCCTTTGTCGTTGCCGTTTTCGCGAATATTCGCGTAAATTCGCGGTTAAAAAATGCTGTTCGCCTTTCGCCGTTAATTCGCGGTCACCGGTCGTTGATCTTCAGGCAAGACAGATGCCGTGGCTTCAAAAAGTTTCGCGGTCACCGCGTCGCGCATCGCTCGTTCATCGCCTCCATATAAAGACAAATCCGCAGCGACTGGATCATGGAATACGACGCGAATCGTCCCAGGACGAACGATCCATTTTCCTTTTGGATTCGCACGGCAGGCGTCAATGATACTGACAGGAACCAGCGGGCGATTGAGTTGCGAGACCAGCGCGATCGCTCCGCGTTTGAACTCACGCAAGTGGCCATCGTCACTGCGTGTGCCTTCTGGGAAAACGATGTACGAATAATCGGCGCTGTTCTTTGCGGCAATGTCGCGGAATGTGTTCGCGGCGTGGCGCGCGTTTTCGCGGCGGATCGGGATGAATCCGTTCCCGGCAATGCCCCAACCCAAAAACGGCAACTTAAAGAGCGATTCTTTCGCCATGAACCGCACATCAAAATCGGGTGCACAAGCAGTCACCAAAATCGGAATGTCGAGCGCGCTTTGATGATTCGAAACAAAGACAAACGCGCGTTTATCCACGCAGGCCGGGCGCGTGATGTCGAGCGTCACGCCGCCGACCCACAGAATTCCACTGCCCCATTTCCGGATACCAAACCGGAAGAGCGGTGGCGATTTCAACCACCCGGCGACCATGCACCAACTGCCCCAAATCGCCGTCCAAACCGGAACAAATACCGCCAACAGCGCGGTGCGAAATAAGCCACCCGTCGTCCCAGGGCGATTTGAAAGTTCAGTGCTTTTGCTCACAGATTCCATCCGATTGTTTAACATCATGCGCCGCGCTGAGCGACGAACTGCTTCTAATACGTCGCCGTCAACGCAGCCCAATTCGCTTTCGGTCGGACGACCTGCGAACCGATTTTGCAGAGCGGGCATTCTTCGGGCTTCCAATTGTGAATGTCGAGCGTCAACAGTGCGCGCAACTCGCGGCCACCCAACGTTGCGGACCCCGAGCGATTCACGAGGCACACAATATAGGGGAGGATATTTTCGGCGTGGACTCCGGCTTTCTGAATGCCTTCAATGGTTTTCAATGTTGAGCCGCCGGTCGAAATCGTGTCTTCAACAACGAGCACTTTCTGGCCGGGCTTGACTTCGAAGCGCGCGAGCTTCATGACGTCGCCATCTTTCTCGGTGAAGCCCGCATAAGCGCCGACTTTCAACGCGACGGCATACGCAAACGTCACGGCTCCGAGCGCGGAGCCGATCACCCAGTCCGGTTTGTCAATCAGCCGGGGCGCGAGGCCATCCGATCCATTGACGATGGATTCCAAAAGGCTCGCGTTCTGGGTAACGAGGCTGCAATTCACAAATCCGTCTGAATGTAATCCGCTCGTCAACAGTGCGTGCGGGCGTTGTGCCTTGCCATCATGAATCCAGATCGCGCCTTGTTCTTGAAAAACTGATTTCCAATCCTGTGCCACGAAAGTTCGCTCCCAATAAAATCGTTGAATGTCAGTCCGCTGAATGATGCTCGATAATTCATTTCGCGCAATGAAAAGTCAGTAAGCCGATCAGGATCGTTTCAAAAAAATCTTTCCGATTCGCATTTTTAAAATGAGCGTATTGAAATAAAATTGCCCGCATGACATTAGACACGACACCCATCTCGATACGAAAAACTTTTGCGGGCGCCGGAGTACTTCTGACCGGATCGACCGGATTTTTGGCCAAGGCCGTTGCGGAGAAACTGCTGCGCGATCTGCCGGACATTGGCCAGATTTATCTCCTCATCCGCCCGCGCGTCAAAGCCGACGGCTCACGCGTGGATCCGCGCGAACGCCTGCGCGACGAAATCCTGCGCAACAGTGCGTTCGGGCGGTTGCGCGAAAAATTCGGCGATGGATTTCAAGCTTACTGCGAATCCAAAATTACCTGTGTTGCAGGCGACCTTACCGCTGAACGCCTCGGCCTTGATGAGGCCGCGTTCAACGATCTCGCGACGAAAGTCAACGTCGTCATCAACAGCGCTGCGACGGTCGTCTTCGACGAACGTTTGGACTGGGCGCTCGACCTGAACACGATGGGACCGCAAGGCATGTTGGCGCTCGCCCGCGCTGCGAAGGCTGCATACGTTCACATTTCGACGGCGTATGTCAGCGGCAAGCGCACCGGCTCAATCCCCGAACGGCTGCTCGAACCGCTCGAAGCCATCGACGCGCAGTTGCCGCCAGGCGTGAAGCGGCCCGAGAAATTCGATGTTAAAGAAGAAATCGCGCGGCTCGGAGCGCTGGCAGACAGCGTCAAAAAAGAGTGCGCTGAATTGTTCGTAAAAAAGAATATTTCGCCGGACAGTCAGGATGGCAAAGACCGCCTGCGCATCGCGCTCGTCGATGCCGGGATGCGCCGTTCGCAGAGCCTTGGCTGGAATGATACGTACACGTACACAAAATTCTTGGGCGAGCAACTTATCAAATTAACGCACGGGGATGTCCCAACCGTGATCGTTCGACCGTCGATTATTGAATCGAGTTTGCGCGAGCCGGAACCCGGGTGGCTCGACGGATTGCGCATGGCCGATCCGATCATCATCGGCTTTGGAAAAGGCCGTCTTGCCGACTTCCCGGCGAATGAAAAAGTGGTGCTCGACATCATTCCGGCGGACATGGTTGTGAATGGAATTTTGACCGCCGCCGCGCACATCGCAAATCGCCCCGGGGCGTTTGATCTGATCGTGGTCGCGAGCTCCAAAGAAAATCCGCTCGTCTTCCGCAGCTTGTATGAATACGTCCGCGATTATTTCCAGAAGCATCCGATGACGGATCGGGGCGGCAAACCGGTCGCGGTGCCGACGTGGAAATTTCCGACCATCGAGCAGTATCGATGGAACATCAAGAACCGGTACTTGCGCCCGATCAAAGCGGCGAGTTTCATGCTGAGCAGCCCCATACCGGTGCCGGGCGGACGACGCATCAAATCACGATTGCGGTCGCTCAGCACAACGCTCGAACAGCTCCTTTATTACGTGGACATTTACGGCCCGTATGTGAACTTGGAATGCCGATTTGAGATCGGTCACGCGCTGGAATTGCTGGCGAAGCTCGATCCTGACGAGCGAGAGATGTTCGACTACGATCCGCGCAAAATTCGTTGGAAGAATTATCTGCAAGACGTTCACATTCCGGGATTGAAGCGCAATATTTTGCGCATGGATGACGTGCCTCGCACCGGAGCCGGCGAGGGCAATCTGCTCGACGACGAAAAAGAAAAAGCGGCGAAACGTTCGGGTGAAGGCGCGCGCGCGACGGTGTCGGGCGTGCCTCAGACGGTCGTCGATCTGTGTGAGCGCGGAGCCAGTCGGTTTGGTGACAAAGTGCTGGCCGAAATCCGTCGCGCCGATGGTGTCGTGACGCGAATTACGTATGCGGACATGTTCGAGCGCTCGGGTACTCTTGCGCGGATGCTGATCGCGCGCTTGGGGCTTGAGCCGCATGATCGCGTGATGTTGATGGGCGAGAATTCGCCGGAGTGGTCGCTCGCGTATCTCGCGATTTCACGCGCAAATTGTACGGCGGTACCGCTGGACCGTTCGATGCCCGCGAAGGACGCGTTACGGCTTGCGAAAGTAGTTGAGGCCAAAGCGGTGATTGTATCGCCGTCGATTTTGAGTGCGGGCTCCGCTGCGTTTTTAGAGTCGGGTTATCCGCTGTTGAATCTCTTTGCCGATTTGAAGCCGCATGAAGGTTCGGCGTGGCCGTATCCGGAGGCGTCGATTGGCGACCGCCCGTTGCGCGATCCGTCGCCGGAATCACTCGCGTCGATTTTGTTCACGAGCGGAACCACGAAGGAGCCGAAGGGCGTGATGCTCAGCCATGCGAATGTCGTAGCCGACGCGCTGGCCGTTGCGGAAGTTTTGGAACCGCTGCAAACGGATCGATTCTTATCCGTACTTCCGCTGCATCACGCGTTGGAATTTAGCTGCGGATTTTTGATTCCGATGTATGGCGGATCGACGGTGCATCACGTCGAATCCATTAACGAAATCGGAGCGACGATGAAGCTCGCCGAAATCACGGTGGTAATTGGTGTGCCGCGCTTGTTCAAGCTATTTATGGATCGCATCCAAGCGCAAATCGACGCGTCCGGAGCCGTGGCGCGCATGGGTGCGAGCGTAGGAAAAGGAATTGCCGGGACGCTCGAAATGTTCGGCAACACCGATGCGCGAAAAAGTATTTTCAAAAAAGTTCACGATGGGTTGGGCGGACATCTGCGCCTGTTTGTATGCGGTGGAGCGTCGCTCGATCCGGCGATCTATGAATTCTTTAAAAACTTCGGCATCACAATTTGCGAAGGATATGGACTCACCGAGACATCGCCGGTGCTGACGGTGAATCCTCTCAACGGAACGCGAGCGGGTTCGGTCGGGCCGGAAGTGCCGGGCGTGGAAGTAAAGATTCATGCGCCGGGATCGGACGGCATTGGCGAAGTGCGCGCACGCGGGCCGGTTGTCATGCAAGGTTACTGGCGCAATCCGGACGCGACGGCGCAAGTCTTTGAAGGCGGATGGTTCAAGACCGGAGATCTCGGACGCATTGACAAAGACGGCTACCTCTTTATTACGGGGCGCTTGAAAGATGTCATCGTCACGTCGGCGGGGAAGAATGTGTATCCCGACGAAATCGAGATGTCGTTGAAGGATATTCCCGGCGTGAAAGATTTGTGCGCGGTCGGTCTGCCATCGCGTTCGGGCATGGGTGAAGAAGTTGCGGTCGTGATCGTGTTGGACAAAGAAAAGGGCAAGCGCGACGTGATTGAGGCGGCGATTCATCGCATCAATCAAGGGCTGCAGAGTCACCAGCGTGTCGCTCGGATTGAGTTTCAATCGGACGATCTGCCGAAGACATCAACATTGAAAGTCCAGCGCAACAAAGTTCGCGAGCGCTATATAAAGGGTGGTGCGCCGGTGGCCGCACCGGGAGAGGCGACAGCGCTTTTTACGTCCGATTCACTGGCCGTCGGCGGGAGCGAATCATCGGTATTTGTCGAAGTGGCGCGCCTTGCGGCAGGCATATCCGAATGCGGTGTTAAACTCTCGGATATCACTCCCAATACGAAACTCGAAATTGACCTCGCACTTGATTCCATTTCTCGTTCGGAGCTCGTTACCAAATGCGAAATGCATTTCAATGTACGAATTCCACCAGGCACAGAAGGAAAACTTTTTACCATTCGCGACGCCGTAACGGTTGTTGAGGAATCACTTAAAACCTCGGGAAGTGGCGGCCCTGCCGTTGGTGGAAACATTTTGACGCGAACCTCTCGTAACTTGGAAGAAGTCAAGAGCAGCTTGAACGCGTCAGTGTCGAAGCGAATGTTGCAAGGGATGTTCAGTTCGACAACATCCGTGTTCATGAACACATGGTTGCGCGTTGAAGGCCACGGGCTTGAAAATCTCCCGGCGAGTGGGCCGTATATTTTGGCTGCGAATCATTGCAGTCACCTCGATTCACTGGCGGTTCGCGAAGCGCTGGGAAAGCGTGCGCGAAGTCTGCATGTGATGGGCGCGAAAGATTATTTCTTCGACACGAAACTGAAGACGTGGGCTATGTCGACATTTTTAAACGCGCTGCCGTTTGACCGCGAAGAGAATATCTCGGAGGGATTAGCGCTGTGCAAAACAGTGCTCGACAGCGGGCGCGCGATTCTGCTTTTCCCGGAAGGCACACGTTCGACGACTGGGGATTTGCAGGCGTTTCGTTCGGGCGTTGGTGTGTTGGCGGTTGAATTGGACGTGCCGATTATTCCGGTGTTTTTGCGCGGGACGTTTGAAGCACTGCCGAAGGGTAAATTGGTTCCCCGGCCCAAGCGCGTGGATGTTGCGTTCGGAAAGCCGGTGAATTTCAGCGTGTTGAAATCCGAGCGCGGGACTGCGATGGCTGCGGATTTGTATCGCCGGGCTGCAGGTGATTTGCGTGCGCGGATCGAAACGCTATCCAGTCAGCCGAGAGCGGAATGAACGTCGGCGTATATTGCGACGTGGACGGAACGCTGACGGCGACGACTTCGGTCACTCCATTATTGTGGTATCGGCGACGACGCGGTCAATTTACCGACCGCATGTGGCTGGCGAGTTTGCCGCTGCGTGCGCCTGTCTGGATGGTGCGTTATCGCTTGAATAATGCGGTGGGCAACCGGGCAATTTATAGCCACTATAAAGGGCTGAATGCGGTGACGGTACGCGCGGACGCGGAAGCGTGTTTTGAGGACTGTATTCGTCCGCGCATCAATCAGAAAATTGTTGATCGGTTAGATGCGTTGAAATCATCCGGGGCTCGACTTGTTTTAGTGACAGGTGGAATCGATTTCATCATCCGCCCATTGGCTGAGTTTCTCGGATGCGATTTGATTGCGCCGGGATTGATAGAAGTCGACGGTATCTTTACTGGCGAGTTGACGCGTGAACCGTTGACTGGGGCGGGGAAGGCGATTGAAGTCCGGGCGCATGCTGCAAAACATGGAATCGATTTGAACGCATCGCATGCGTTCGGAAATGAATACGCGGACGCGGATATGCTGGGGGCGGTCGGACATCCGGTCGCGGTTCGCCCGGATTCGCGGTTGCGGCGAATTGCACTTAAAAATGGATGGGACATTGAGACGTGATGTTAAGAGGAGTGCTGCCGCTCCTGAAATGGGATTATTTATGATCAAGCGGTTGTGTGTATTTTGCGGGTCGAGTGTTGGGAAGCGGCCTGAGTATAGTGATGCGGCGCGCGAGTTGGGAGCGCTCGCGGCACAAAAAGGCATCGCAATTGTTTATGGCGGCGGGCGGACCGGATTGATGGGTGCGGTTGCGGATGCGGCTCTTGCGGCGGGTGGGCAGGTGATCGGCGTGATTCCGGAAGGGCTCGCGACGCGCGAATTGAAACACGATGGGCTGACTGAATTGCATGTCGTCAAATCGATGCATGAACGCAAAGCGAAGATGGCGGAATTGGCAGACGCGTTCGTTGCACTGCCGGGCGGGCTGGGAACGTTTGAGGAGTTGTGCGAGATCCTGACGTGGTCGCAACTCGGCATTCATTCGAAGGCTTGCGGCGTGTTGAACACGGCGGGATATTTTGATCTGCTGCTTGGACTGTTCAATCACGCAGTGAACGAGCGATTTGTTCGGGCGGATGATCGAGCACTTGTTTTGGATGCGAATGAACCGGTGACTCTGTTTAAAAAAATTAATGCGTTCTGCCCCGGCACTCGAACGCGCTGGATCGGGCCGGTCGAAAGCTGAATGTGCCGTTATCGCTTGAGCAATTCAGTAAACAACCAGCGCACGGTTCCGGGTGTATTGTTGCGCTCGGATTCGATTTCCAATTGTTGAGCACGATCAATCGCGGGAGTGGATTTTTCGGGCGCGTGCGCTTTCACACAGAGCGCATGCAACAACGCTGCGTGTGCGTTGGATCGCAGATCGCTTGATTGCTCCATCATTTCCTTTGTAGTTTTCATCAATTCTTCTTTGAGAGCGATGGCGTTCATTCCAGCACTTGTTCCGGCGCGTTTGGATTCATTCACGAGATTGGCGATTGCTGTTGTGCGACGGGCGAGAAGCCCGAGCATCAGGCGCGAGTTTGATCGCAGCGTTTTTGTGTTGGGATCTGCTGATTGCAGGAGTGCGTTGATGGCGTCGAGAATTTTTGAATCGGAGCTGTGACGCGAAAATACGCCCGGGCGCGGGTCGTTGAAACTGGAGCCGATGCAGACGTTGGGGTCGTTGATGTCGATGTCGGTTTCGAACGCGGCTGCAAAACGCTCGCAGGCTTTTAGCGGCTCGTCCATCATGAGCCACGCATCGCCTTCCATGAATGCAAATCCAGGATGGAGCGGGTAACGTGCTCGGGCGCTGCTGTATGCTTCGCGAGCTTTCAAAAAATGCGCACGCTTTTCGTTGTCAGGTGCGGCGAGACCTCGATGAAAATGGAGACCGCCGATCATCACGAGCGGTTGCGCCGAGAGCGGGCGCAACGTGGATGCGTGAGTGAGTTGGTCGAGAATTGAGTTGTCGTTTTGCGAGAACGGAGGGTGGCGTTCAAATGTCAAACGGGCGATGGCGAGGTCCATGATCGCTTCTGAATCGAATGGCACTGATTCAGTTGCGCGTGTTCGGGCTGAGAGAATTGCGGCTCGCGTTTCGTCGGGGCTCAAATCGCCTTTGGCTTTATCGGGCTGGGCGGTGATCAATTGAAAATACGATTGCAATTCCTGTGCTTCAGAACGTGCTGCTCCGGAATTGAAAGGATAAACGAATGCGGTTGGGATCATCAATAATCCGAACACGACGGTTAACCATCCGGACGCGCGTGCCAGCATGGATGTAGATGGATTTATTTCGAGTTGGGTTGCGTCTGCTGCGCCCCAGAATGTTCCTCCGCAGAGGAATAATGAGATCATCACGGCTTGAGCTTTGAAATCGAAATCGACGAGTTGATGAATCAAGATCGCGCCGGCTGCGGCGCGAAAGCCGTGCAGGAGTGCGTTTGAATCATTCGTGTTGGGAGCGACGTTTTTTCGGAGCGCGAGAAATACGAGCAAGAACAGAACCGGAAGAAAAGCCGTTTGCGCTGCGCAGAGCCATGCGATTTTTGGCGCGTTGCCTTGAAGCACAGAGAAGATGTCGGAGGCGTTGAAGACTCCCGCCATGGCGATGAAGAACGCGAAACACATCGTGCCCGCGATGGGCGTGAGGAGTTCAAGATCGGTCCATTTAAGTTTTGCGAGAGTAGGTGCGTCGTCGTTAGGAAGCGATGGTTTGCCGCTGTATCGGAGGACCAGCCACCAGATCAGCGCGTAAACGACGGGGCCGAGCACGCCGAGTTCCGTGAGCAGGCAGACGAATTCGTTGTGTGGATCTTTGCTCTCCCAGCCCAGCGGAGTTTTGAACGTTGGGAACCATTCGCCGTATCCGCCGACTCCGACGCCCGTGAGCGGATTTTGCGAGAACATCGCCATCGCTGATTTCCAATATTCGAAACGGACCTGCATCGAGAGGCCGAAGAATCGCGCTGGGATGACGTCAAAAAATCCCAGCACGAGCAGTGAAATCACGGCGGCGAGTCCGAGAATCGTGAGTGTGTTGAGAATGGGAAAGCGCGTGTTGAGGCGTTGCAGCGCGAAGAACCAGCCGCCGAAAAGGAGGGAGACGAAACCGCCTTTCGAACCGGTCCAATACAGCGCGAGAAGAATTATTAGTGCGAAGAATGCAACCAAAAGCGTATGCAGCCAGTCGCGTTTTGAGTGTGTCGCTGGGATGAATGGCCACGCATGTCCGAGCACTAAAAAGAATCCGACGATCAAATATGCGGCAAGTGAATTGGGGTTGCCGAAGGTTGCGAAAGCGTCGTCGCCATTCAGTCGGTCGAGACCGATTTTACTGTTGAGAGCATCGGGCATGATGGCTTCGCCGGTTTGAATTAATGTACGAAGACGCGGCAGATCGACGGCCACTTGCCAGAGCGCGGCACAGGCGAGGACGATGACCATTGCGGTGATCGCACGGATGAATATGGCGCGCAATTTGGGTTCGCTTCGCCCGGCGAGATAGGCTCCGAGCAAAACGAGGACGTAGAGAATCGCATCGCTCGCGAGCGGGATCGCAGCTCCGCGAAACGGCGAGCGCAGAGCTCCCAGCGCAAACAGACCGATCCATAATATAGCAGTGAAAAATAAATTCTCATGAAGTGTGCAGCGACGATTTTCTGCCACAGCACGAAGGCCGGCCGTGACGACGAAAAGTATGGCGAGCAGATTGGCACATGCAGCATCCGGCGTGTAATGAGCGAGTTGATTGCCCAGTGGGCGCGCGACAATCAGCATTCCCCCGAGGATGGCGAGCGCGAGGTTCAGCCATCGGATCAGCGGCGAATCAGAGGGTAGTTTTGTGCTGGGAGTCGAGCGCATCAAGTCTTCCGATCTACACACGAACGAGCGCAAATTACGAGGGGGTAACGATAAACGATTTTGGAATTAGAATCCAATGCGCGGACAGAATCTCGACTTCCGTTTGACCTTTTGATCGCACCCGCGAAAATAAATCTCGTGTTTAAAAACGGTTGGAGGCTTTGGAGCGGCGAGTGAAAATTTCTTTTTATCTGCATGCGTGGCAGGGTGTCTTGATGTTCTTGATGGGCATTGTGTGTGTGCTCGCGTCATTTGGTGGGTATCTGCTGACGGGTGGCGGCGAGGAGCTTTTTCGTCGGGCGTTGTTGAATGTCACGAGTGGTAAAGCGACGTACGATTCGTTGCGCGTGAATTGGCGGTCAAGCCGCATCGAAGTGTCGAACATTCGGCACGAAGATTTTGCTTGGCCGAAAGACAAGCCGATTGCGGAACTGAAAAACATTCAGGCCGAAAAATTGTTTGTGCAGTTGGAAGGCTGGCCCACGCGCGTGGAGAGCATCACCGTGCAGGGACTCACTGGTGTTCCTGTGAAACAAGCTGACGGATCGACTGCGATGGCGCGCCCGACGATCAAAGTCAGCGAAGGCTTTCTGCAGGAAGGTAAATTTCCCAACAAGAACCCGCCGAAAAATGCTCCGCGCATTCAGTTCGTGGATTGCGAATTGGATATCGCGCTGGGCGAGACGAAGCCGATTGTGATGAACGGTTGTAAAGGCGAATTAGCCGCTGATGTGGAAGGGCGGATGCGCGCGGCATTCAGTTTAAGCCGGTTGAATGACAAGCCGTTTGATCTGACGTTGGAGACCCTGGAAGACGGGCGTTGGGTGATGACTGGGCGGAAAATTCAGCTTGATACCGGCACTTCGTTGGGGGCGACGAACAATCCGTTTGCATCGAAGATTGATCCTGTGGGTGTTTTGGTGAAGGCGCTTTTCAGTGGTGAAATGGGCGCGCGCGGGATGTTGACGTCGCTGCATATCGCGGTGCAACCCGCGCGGGGCGGGGAACCGTTTTCGTGCGAGGGTGAAGTTGGATATTCGAACCTGACTTTGAAGCTTCCGCCGGCCGAAGGAAAATCCGGAAAAGCTCTGCCCTTTTATATGGGCATGTTGTTGGGAGCGGACGAAAAGCAGACGGAGAATTGGTGGCCGCGCATGATGCAGGTTGATCAGATCACGACTGGTGCGTTGGGCCGGGTTGCGTTTCATATGATCAACGGGCGGCTTGATTTCAGTTGCGATGAAGGCGCGGGGAGCGCGTTGACGGGTGTGCGCGACGGCGTTCCGCTACCAGCGTTGGAGTCGTTGAAAGGATCGGTCGAGACCGATGCATCGAGCCTGCCGAAGCGAATTGTGCTGCGTGGATTTGTGGGTAACGATGTGAGTTTTGAAACGCGTGTGGCGTTGGACGAGGATCGTGCCCGGACGACGGAATTGCTATTGTTGCCACGGTCGAGCGATGTCGCGAAATTGAATTTCGGTGCGCCGTTGTGGCGTTTTGAATCGCGCGTGAAAGATTTCGTCAGTGTGGCGAACCGACCGCCTGATGCGGCATTGGCCGAATTTGAAGTTGAGGCGACGGCGTTGAATGCTCCATTGGCTGAATTGTTGCCGCCGGGATTGAAGCAGGTGTCGGGACGACTGCGCGCAAAAGGATCGTTTCAAAACGTGAATGGAAAGCCGGAGTTGGGGCGCATTCTATCTATAGATGAAGCAACGTGGGACGACGGACGTGTTGTGTTCGCCGGGGCTGCGGAGACAAAATCCGGGGGCGAATACCATCCGTGCTGGGATGGGTTGCGTGCGATGTTTGGGAGTGACAAGGCGTGGACGCTTCACGGCATTTCGTCGAAGGCATCAATCGAAGTTGTGTTTGATGGGAATTTGGAATGGAGTCGCGCGCGGGCGAAGCAGTGGTCACTCCAGTCCGCGTTTTTGGTGCGCGATAGTGATCTGACGGTAATGGCTCCGCCGGATTTGAAACTGGTGTGGGATAGCAAACGTGAGACAGCGACGGAGTCGAAATCGACGGGGCTGGCCGCGGTTGGTGCCGATTGGAGTGCGACGTTCTCGGGCAACTGGACGCGCGAGAAGGGTAAGCCGTCTGTTGGAGATTTTACGTATACGGAAAAAGAGGTGCCGCTGAAAGTTCATCCGTCGCGAGCGGAGCTGTCTCAATCCGGAGCCGTTAAAAATGGTCGGGTGCGCCGCGAATTCGATATTCATGTGCGATCAGACACCGTAAAAGTGGATGCAAAATAGCGTGAAAACAGCGCTCGTTTTCGGTGGCTGCGGGACGTTCGGTTCGCTGGTTGTGCGCGATCTTGTGCGACTCGGAATTCCCGTGATCATCGCAGGCCGAGATGGTACTCGAAACGATCGCTTCGCGGCGGAATTGGGCGCTCCGCATCGAGCGCTGGTGTGCGACATTAAAAATCCCACATCGTGCCGGGATGCATTGAAAAGTAGCGGTGGGCGCGACGTGGTTGCTGTGAATTGTGCAGGGCCGTTTTCGCATGTGGGTCCTGCACTGCTCGATGCCTGTCTTGAAATCGGTACGAATTATTGCGACATCAATGATGACCGTTCGTACTTCAAACTCGCGCGCGGAAAGCATGCCGCGTTTCATGAGCGCGGTTTGTCGGCGGTTTGCGGCTGCGCAAGTTTGCCGGCGATTTCCGGGGCGCTTGCGTTGAAGTTGCTCGGAACTGGTGAGCGTCCAGTTCGTGCTCGGGCGACGCTTTTTATCGGCAACAAAAATCCCAAAGGATTCGCCGCGATCAATTCAGCGGTGGAAGCGTTGAACCGGCCCATCGTTGCGCCCCAGGGCGTTGTGTATGGATTCCGCGATGGCGAGACGATTCCGGTGCCGCTGCCGTTCGGGCCGCGCACGGCTTACAATTTCGAGAGTCCTGAATACGATCTCTTTCCGGAATTGCTCGGCGTCTCGTCGGTTTCGGTGAAAGCTGGATTTGAGATGCGGCTGGCGAATTGGATCTTCACTGCGCTTGCTCATTTGCCCCAGGGCATTTTCGGAGCACGGTTTTCGATGCTGATGTTTTGGCTCGGAAAGTGTTCGCCGCCCATCGGTTGTTCGGGCGGTGCGATTGTGACGGAGCTTTTTTGGCGCGATGGAACGGTTCGTGTTGGGACGGTTTCGACATCGGAACACGGGCAGCGCATGGCGGTGTTGCCGTGTGTTTTTGCGGCGTTTGATTTGTGTACGAAAACAGACATGAAAACAGGCGTGACGACGGCGTATGAATTCCTGGGTTCGGACGCGATGCTTGAGCGCATCGCAGCCGAAGGGTTTGACGTGGCGTAGGACTGCAACGGAAAACAGTTCCTTGTTAACGCGTTTTGATTAATCAGAGGTTACCCATCACCCCGCGAGCCGGAACAACTGGCTCGTCGGCCCTCTCCCTCAAGGGGAGAGGGGAAAAACGAAAACACGTTAATGCGGTGTCGTCAGACTATCGGCGTTGATCGTCAGGTTGTAGCGTTCCTTCGCAATTGCAATCACGCCGGCGGCGAATTGCGGGTGGTCGCGGAGGATGCGGCTGAAGTCTGCCTTATCCAGCACGAACAGATCGCAGCCTGTCTTGGCCTTCACGTTTGCCGTGCGCGGCGTGGACATCAGCACGCCGATTTCGCCGAAGAAGTCGCCGTCTTTCAGCGACTTCAACACGTGGCCTGCGTCGTCGAGAACTTCAACTTCTCCGCGCACGAGCACGTACATTTCGCGACCCATTTCGCCCTTCTTGATGACCAAGTCGCCGGCCTGAATCAGCTTCGGGCGCAACGCCATGAGGACTTGCGACAGGAACAATGGGTCGCCGTCTTTGAAGAGCGCGATCTTTTTCAAGAAGTCTTCTGTCACCACTTCGAACCAGCGGCGGCCATCGCGGACGATCAAATCCGACGCCGCTTTTGGGCCCCAGCTGCCGCGTTCGTAGTTCGGGAAATCGGCTGGCGTTTCCTTCCAATAATCCATCAACGGCTGCGCAACTTTCCACGCCGCTTCGACCAAATCGCCGCGTGAGAAGAGCGTCGCGTCGCCGAGCGAGCAGGAGTAAATCATGACTTCGTAGCCGGTGTAGCGCGACGCTTTGAACGCTTCGCCATAGCCGAAGCGCATGTGGACCGGTTGCAGCGTCAACAGCGGGCCGGGGATCTTGGCGTTGAACTGCATTTCGATGCCTTGAATCGGCTGGATGTGGAAGATGAGCCGGTTGGCGCCGACGCGATCAATCTTCGTTCCTCGGAAAATGACCTGCGGAGCCTTCTTGAATTGGACGACGATTTCGGTGCCGCGTTTCCACAGCGATTTGCCCGAGCGCAAATAGATCGGGACGCCTTCCCAGCGCCAGTTGTCGATATGAAACCGCGCGGCTGCGTATGTTTCCGTCTTCGAATCGGCAGGCACATCCTTTTCCTGGCGGTAGCCCTTCTTGGCGACCTCGCCCTTGTCATCCAGCTTCGGTCCGTACTGGCCGCGCACAACATACTTCGCGACTTCTTCCTTCGAGTACGCGCGAACCGCTTGTAGCAGCTTCGCTTTTTCGTTGCGGATCGCATCGGATTCAAACGAGCCCGGTACTTCCATGCAGAGGTACGCGAGCATCTGGAACATATGGTTTTGCATCATGTCGCGCAGCACGCCGGAGCTGTCGTAGTAGCCGCCACGGTCGCCGACGTCGACTTCTTCCGATACATTGAATTGAATGTTGTCGATGTAGTTTTTGTTCCAGAGCGGCTCGTACATGCCGTTGCTGAATCGGAACGCGAGCAGATTTTGGACGGTCTCTTTTCCGAGGTAATGATCGACGCGGTAAATCTGGTTTTCGTTCCAGTTCGCGAGCACTTCGGAGTTCAATTTCAACGCGGACTGGAGGTCGGTGCCGAATGGCTTTTCGACGATGATGCGCTTCCAACCTTCGCCTGCTTTGAATCCGGACGCATGCAGATTGTCGCAGATCATGCCGAAGAATTTGGGCGCGGTGGCGAAGTAGAACAGAACGTTGCCTTTGCAATCGTACTTCGTGTTCAGCGTGGCGACTTCCGTTTTGAGCGTTTCATAAACGTTCATGTCAGCGAAACCGCCCTGAACATAATGGAAGCGGCTGACGAGGTTGTCCCAGACTTGTTGGTCGAATTTTGGGCGGGTGTGGAATTTCAAAATGTCTTCATTCATGCGCGCGCGGAACGATTCGGTCGTGAGCGAATCGAAGGCAGTTCCGATGATCGCGAAGTTCGGCGAGAGCAGGCCGTCGCAGGCCAGATTGTACAATGCTGGGACGAGCAAGCGCTTGGTCAAATCGCCGGACGCGCCGAAAATCAGCATGACGCACGGTTCGCTGGTCGGGAATTCTTTTTGAGGTTCGGCACTGTACGATCCGAGGATCTGTGTGTCGCTGGCCATGTTCAACCGCTCCTATGAAGACGGGAAATCGAAATGAATGTGTGTACCGCTTAGTGTGGACAAAATCGGCGCTTTGGCAAGGGAAAATAAGAGAAAGTTTCAAAAGAGAAGTTTACGCCCCGCGCACCGCTTCCGCTGCTTCCAACAGCAATTCCTTCGTCTCGTCCCAACCAATACACGCGTCCGTGATAGACATGCCGTATTCGAGTTTCAACGATCCGTCTTCTTTCCAATTCTGCTTGCCGGGCTTCAAATTGCTTTCCATCATCACGCCCATGATGGACTTCTGCCCGGCCTTCGCCTGCTTCATGACTTCCTTGCAGACGTTGCCTTGCAGCGTGTAGTCCTTGTTTGTGTTGCCGTGCGAGCAATCGACCATCACTGGGCGCTTGATGCCCATCGCGAGCACCTTCTCGGATGCGATTGCAATGTCCGCCGGGCTGTAGTTTGTTTTCCCGCCGCCGCCGCGCAGAACGATGTGGCGATCCGGATTGCCCTTGGTCTTGATCACGGCTGTGATGCCGTCGGGATTGATGCCCAGGAAACTGTGCGGATGGCTGGCCGAAACCATCGCGTTCAACGCGACTTCGAGGCCGCCATCGGTGCCGTTTTTGAAGCCGACCGGCATCGACAATCCGCTGGCCATTTCGCGGTGCGTCTGGCTCTCGGTCGTTCGTGCGCCGATGGCTGCCCAACTGATGAGGTCCGCCGTATACTGCGGCGTTACGGGGTCTAGCAATTCGCTGGCGCACGGCAAGCCTAGTTCGTTGACGCGGAGCATTAAGCGACGCGCGATGCCCAGTCCGGTTTCGATGTCGCAGGAGCCATCGAGGTGCGGATCGTTGATCAGGCCTTTCCAGCCGACGGTCGTGCGCGGCTTTTCGAAGTACGTCCGCATGACGATGACCAGCTCGTTCTCGGTCGCTTTGGCGACTGCGGAAAGCTTCTCGGCGTAGTCGAATGCGGCTTCGGTATCGTGCACGGAACACGGCCCGACGACCATCAAAATGCGGCGCTGGTCGCGTCCGTGAATGATGTCTCGAACGGCCTGTCGAGCCTTTAAAACGGTTGCGGCACCTTTTTCAGTGAGAGGCAAATTTGCTTTGAGCTGTCTTGGCGCTATCAACGGATTCGCCTCCAATACGTTCGAATTTTCGATTCTGTCAGGCATGGCATTCATCCTTCCCCTGCTGTGAGTACAACAACAGGCCTTAGAAAACAAAAAAACCCTGAGCGATCTCAGGGCTTCAAGGGGCATTAAACGTGTTTCAAGAATTTCGTCGTTTACGCAGCCACCCTAAAACCCTGACGCGAGCCAGGGAAAGGTAAAGCTGCCGTAGTAGAGGTGGTTCCGATTCATACTCATAGGTGTACTGTACCCGATGATTTTTAAAAAGCAAATGAAAAAAATAAAACGACAATTTGCGACGCCACTAACATCCGCGTTCCCATATCCCAAACAATCATATTGTGCATTGCGCCGGGTTGAAATTGTAAAAAATACGCACAAAGCACATACAAATCGTGGCTTGTACGAAATCGGGTGCCACTCGCCAGTGCGCCTGAGAGCGCACCGGAATTGCAGGGAGGAAGTCCCTGTCAAGGAGAGGCTCTTCAACCTAGAATTCGACTGTAAAAGCTACTGGACAAAACTCCCGCGCCAATCTGCTTTTGCAAGCTGAGTTTCGAGCTGCGATTCATTTCCGCTCCTGAACGTCAGCGATTTTTCTTCGCCAATTGATAGAATCGTTTGTGACAAAATCTACACTCACCTGTGGCGGTGTTATTCGGGTTACACGAATCACAAACGGAACTCTATGGCATGAAGACTTTCTTGACTAAAATGTCGCTTCGAACGAGTGCGCTGGCGTGTGCGCTTTTCGTGTCAATGTATACTCACGCAGCGACCGTCACGTTTCAAGAACGGTCGTACTCCGTCTCGGTCATCCCGTTGCCGACCAACGTTCCCTCGACGACTGGTTGCGATTTGATCTTTGTTTACATCCCCAATGTGGATCCGAATCTGGTGCAGAAATATCTGTGCATCCCCACCGATCCGGCGGCGCGTGCGGCGTTCGATCAAGCCAACCAGCGTTTCTATCGCGTGGACCGTTCTAACGGTGCGATCAATGCGTTCAATTCGTTGAATTCGAATCTGTTTAAGTTGGACGGAACATTGTTTCAAAACAAGACCGAGAACCCGCCGTTGAATGGCGGGACGACTTCGACGCTCGAGAGTTATTCGATCCCGCTGGACATCGATGCTCTGAAAAACGCCGATATCGCGATCATTGATGATGCCCGAATGGTCTACCGGACATCCGAAACAATCACATCCCAAACGATCACGTATGAAATCGACCGCGCACCGACGTCGATTGTGTTTAATAAAAAAACGATTCCGTTGATCGGAACTGGCGGCGTATCGGTCGAATATGATGGCTTTGACGACACGTTCTTGTTGCTTGAAAATCCAGTCAAGGATACAAACAATGTGACACTTCCGGTGCGCATCAGTTCGTATTTCCGCAGTGGACAATTGTACGATCAAATTATTCTCGCCAACAATGCTGCGATCCCTACTTACTCGGGTAACGCGTCGGCAGTGGCCTATGATGGTGACACCGGCGACATCTACGTGCTCGACGGCGTGCAGTTGATCGTGTTCAAACCGCAGAATGCGACGATCAATCAAGTGACGCCCAATTCAGGACCGCTCGCCGGCGGGACAGCGGTCTCGGTCAAAGGCGTATTTTTTCCGACGGATGCGATTGTTTACTTCGGCGGAGTCCAAGCGCAAAATATCGTCGTGAAAAACAGCGGCTTGGTGACGTGTACGACGCCTGCTAACGCCAATGGCGGCACCGTGGACGTGACGATGACCGGCACAGGAATTATCGTGGGTTCACCGGTCACGTTGACAAACGGATACACCTATGCAAACGCGGCTCCGGTCGCCGTGTTGAGCGCGTCGCCGCAGTCCGGCTTGAGTCCGTTGGATGTGCTGTTCAACGTCGGCGCGTCCAGTTCGCGCGATGATGTGATTGCGGAGCGCGTGATCGATTTTGGCGACGGAACATCGTTTACATTTTCGACTGATTTGACTGAGGTTTCGACCACGCACACGTACACCGGCAACAACACGTTTACTGCCACACTGACCGTCACCGACAGCAACGGACTGACCGGCACGGACACGCAGATTATTACTGTTGGGACGGGCGGTCCGGATGTCGTGGGTGCTGTGATTTTGAAGTCGCTGGTTTTGAAGATTGGAACGGGACCGGTCAAGCCGACCGGAAAGAAAGACTCGCTGACCTTGGCAGGGACCATCAATTTTCCGGAGTTGGTGACGGCGCAGACGTTTGTAAATGGGGTGATTGAAATCTACGTCAATTCGGTGCAAGTCAGTTCGACGGGACCGGGCAGTCATCTCACAGCGAAAGGCGAGTTGAAACTGAAAGACGAAAAGTTCTCGATGATGACAGTCAAAAAACGTGGCACACCCGAAGGCACGTACGCATTTTCATACACGCTTCGAAACGCTGATTTGTCAGCTGTAACGCCGATCATCCCGCCGGGGGCGACACGCATCACGATGCCGGTGCTGGTGACGCTTAAAACAGAACACGGACGTCTTTTCGGATACGGAAGCGGCGCCTCCGACAACCTCGGTGCCGCATTGCCGAAGATAGCGGTCGTTAATGTGAAACAAACCGGGAAGCAAGCATCGCTGTCGTTGGTGCGGAAGTAAGTCGTGTGCGGGACGGGTGGGTGCGACGTGCGGAATGCATTTGCAGTGCTTTTTATTGTTGGGATCATCGGATCATCTTGCGCTGCTGAAATAAACGGGTTTGGCTCTGCCATGCCAGCGTTGCCCGAGAACGCGCGACTGGTTTTGAATGAGGATTGGTCCGGCGGAATGCTGGCCGAGCGATGGTACTCGCCCCGGAATAAATGGGGCGCGGGCAACAACGGCGTGGTGCGCGAGAACGTTCGCGTCGAACGCGACATAGTCAATGGACATGAACAAAACGTTCTCGTCTGTGAAGCGCATGGCGATCACTATTCCGGATCGGTGCTTGGATACCAACGTCAGAAAACACGCGTTGGCGGTGTGCTGATTTCCAAAGCGTTTTTCGCGTCGGGTCGATTTGAAATCGTCGTCAAAATCGGTTCCTCAAAAACACATGCAGGTGGCCCGGACGATCCGTTTCGACCGAAAGGCATGGTCCCGGCGATGTGGACGTATGCTTATCGCTACGTCAAATCGGACAGCGCAAAAGGCGATGTGTTTGCGGCGGCAGCACCGATGTACAATCCATTTTTGAAAGCCCGCGATGGCGCGACGAATGAGTACACGTCCGAGATTGATTTCCCTGAATTCGGCAAGCAGGGGAATTTCGATCAAGGCTTGTACAACGCCTACACGCAGAACCGCGCGGACAATCGCGTCTGCGATGTGTCGCCGGCGATTGATGGTGGCTATCACGTCTTCACCACGCAATGGCGCACGAAGCTCGTTCCCATCGACGCGACCGACGCTCAGGTAGTTGAGAGCGAGGGCTATTGGTGGGTTCAAGACAAAGCCATTCCCTACGGAAAATACAGCGGCAATCCACTGAAGCGTCTCGGCAAAGATCGCTATGCGGTTTATTCAGGGGACGTGGCGGAGCACTGGCTTGACGGCAAGAAGATCGGCGAAAATACCAAAAACGTTCCGAGCATGGCGGCTCAATTGACGCTGGGAACGTGGCTCCCGTTCTGGGCCGGCGAGGCCAAATGGGAGACCGCGACGGTGTCGGTTGCGAGCGTCAAAATCTGGCAGTATGACGACGCTGGTGACGTGCGCGGGATCCTGACGTCCAGTCTGCGTGAGCTCTTTGACGAGCACGGAAACGAGATCCCAAGGAAGTAGCGAAAGCGGGGAAGGGGTGTCGCGAGGGACTCGTCAACTGCGTGACGAGTTATTTTCCAAGAAGACGACGGACGTTTTGAAGTTGCTCGCGTACGGATTCTTCGCGCTTGGACATGTCGGTGATTTTTCGAACCGCAGAGAGCACCGTCGAATGATCGCGGTTGCCGAAGAAGCGCCCGATTTCGACGACCGTGTGAGCCGTCACATGTTTGGCGACATGGATCGCAATGTGCCGCGCATGGACGATATTGGCGACGCGTTTGTTTGACAAAATCGCGTCTGATGGAACGTTCAGCGATTTCGCGGCGGCATCGAGCACGTCTTTCAGCGTCGGCGGTCCGCTGCGCAAAATCCCGGATTCACGTAACGCGGAGAGCGCCAAATCGGCGGACGTTTCGACGCCTGTCGCACTGGCAGTCGCGTTCATTTTGCAGAGCGCGCCGTCCAATTCGCCGACGCTTTTTTCGATATGCGTCGCGATCACGCGCGCGGCTCCGTCGTTCAGCGTCCACTTGCGGCGCTTGGCCAGCGTGTGCAACAAACGAACGCGCAATTCGAATTCCGGGGTGTCGAGTTTGATCGTTAGGCCGGAGCGCAGAATCTCGGCCAAGCGCGAATCGATGCGTGACAAATCGGCCGGTGTGACGTTGGCGCTGAGCACAACTTGCTTCGACGCGCCGCGCAAAAATTGGATCGTGTAGAGCAGTTCTTCCTGGGTCTTTGTCTTGCCGGTCAGGAATTGAACGTCGTCGATC
This sequence comes from Planctomycetota bacterium, assembly GCA_037129555.1. Taxonomy (GTDB): domain Bacteria; phylum Planctomycetota; class SZUA-567; order H5-PLA8; family H5-PLA8; genus JANXLS01. The sequence continues at coordinate 3,467 of JBAXUS010000011.1, read as the reverse complement.
AGCAGCGCGTCGCACGAGCGGAAACGGTTGCGGAAGGCGTCGAGATTACGCGCCTGAACCGCTGCGATGTACGCGTTCGCAAACGCTTCGCAGGACGTGTAGAGCACCACGAATCCGGGATTGCGCTCGCGCAGCCCGTGCGCGATGCCCTGAAGCAAATGCGTTTTTCCGAGTCCGTGGCCACCATAAATAAAGAGTGGACAATACACGGCCCCAGGCGTTTCGACGACGGTTTGGGCAGAAGCGTGGGCGATTTTGTTGCTCACACCACTTTCGAAGGATTCCAATCTTAAGAATGGTGACAAAGGCGGCTCGAACGGCAAAAATGACGTACCGTGTGGCCTCGATTTTGCTAAGCTGCCGTTATGAGAATTCGAATGCGATACAGGTTGGGAGCCATCTTTTGTCGGCACATTCAAGATCGCGCCGAGTTTTGCCGAAGAATCAGAATATGCACGTGCCGCACAGAAATTCAATCGCGCAACAGCGGGATAAACGATGCGGATCGACTTCAACATGTCTGCTTCATAGATGCGTTTTACGCGATCTGCGGCATAACGCGTCGGAGCGGTCACCGAGACGCTGCTGTCCTCCTCAATACGGAAGGACAAACCCGTAAACAAGGCGTCGAAACAAGCGGAGTCAATGACGCCCCGAAGGAGTGCCATGACGGGGCCGGTAATCGACTGCTGAAGCTCCAAATGACTAGACAAAACAACTCTCCTCGCACACGCAGAACGGTAACGTTCTGGAGTGAATTGACAACGACAAACCCCGCCGCTTTTAAATGAACAAGCGCCGAAAAAACCACATCGGTTTTTGAGTTTTGATCAACTTATGCCCTTCAGTTCAAGGGCTTCAGTTTAGGGTGTGTGCGTGCTTTTGGGCACGGCCTCGGGAGAATGTGTGTTGCTCGCAAGTGTGAAAATTCGTTGAATCTGATTAAAATATGTCATGTTGTCCGCCCCCCAGCGGTTGCACTTTTCGAACCGGTGTTTCGTTGATTTCGATAACCAACTCTACCACATGGATACAGCATTCCAACGAATTTTTGCAATAAATTTGAATGGCTGTTCGAAATTTTAAAGCCTTGTATTCAAAGCATTAAAAATATTGATAATTATTGAAAAGGATGTGGACAGTTGTGCTGGGATTGACCCGAATTTAACACGGGCTTCATAAGTTGAAGACTGTCCACGGATAACGAATTTTGATAACTTCACTCCGAGCGCATTCCTGAATATCGGAAATAGTTAACACATCATTTCGAGCGAAATGTCGAGCGGCAGCACAGTGTGTGTTAGGGCTCCGACGCTAATCCGATTGACATTCGTTTCTGCAACAGCCACAAGCGTTTGGAGCGAAATTCCGCCCGACGCTTCGAGTAGCGTGTGCGCGTTTTTGCCGCCTGAATTTTTTCTAAATTCATCGCACCATGCGACTGCAGTGGCCAATTCCGGGACAGAAAAATTATCGAGCAGAACGAAATCCGGCGCACTGTTTTCGAACACATGCTTCACGCCCGCCAAATCAGTGACTTCCACTTCCACTTTCAGCCCCGGGAATTTCGCTTGAGCGGCTCGCACGGCACCCGCCGGATCGTTCGTGCCCCATAGAGCCAGATGATTGTCCTTGATGAGAATCTGATCGTACAGCCCTTTGCGATGATTCTCACCGCCGCCGCATTTGACCGCGTACTTCTGCAAATCTCTCCATAGAGGCATCGTTTTGCGCGTATCTAAAACCTTTGCTTTCGTATGCGCAATCATACTCGCGCATTCCGCTGTAAACGATGCGATTCCTGATAGATGTGAGAGGAGATTCAGAGCGACGCGCTCGCCCGCCAAAATCGCCCGGGCATTGCCTGAAACGGTCGCGACAACATCGCCTATTTGAACGCGTTCGCCGTCTTTCCGCAGGACGTTCACAACCAACCCGCGCTGCTCAGTGGCTTCGCGCATTTTGTGAACATCGTCCCAACTTTTCTTACCCGAAGCGGCAGCGACTTGGGCATCGTCCAAATCCCACGCCCGTCCGGCGGCTTCCGTCGAAACGAGCTGCTCGGCCATCGAGAAAATCAGTGGAAGCAATTTCGCACCGCACAGCACACCCGTACCTTTGATCAGAAAATTCGCGCGCGCCGTTTTGTTCTCGTGCACGAGCGCCTGAGAGGTCACGTCACCGGTGGCGGTGAGGTCTTCCAAGAGCGCCGCCCGCAGGCGGTCGAAGAGCGGCAACGGTTCGAGTGTGGTGGTCGTTTCCATGATTCAGCGTTATATCCGTTGCCCTGTGGCGTTCAAGGCATGTTCACGTCTTCGTGCCGCCGATTTAAACCGACGGCACAGGGTGTTTATTTAAACGCGCGCAAGTCGCTTGAATGACCCCTTCAGCGACACGTACAAATCCTTCCAGATCGGATAGTATTTGTTGTACACGGCGGTGTTCGCTGCTGTCGGAGCAATCGAATCGCACGTCTTGACGGTCGCTTCACAGGCTTCTTCGACGCTCTTAAACGCGCCCGTTCCGACTGCGGCCAACAACGCCACGCCGTACGCCGCGCCTTCTGATGCCGCCAGCGAACACGTCGCCTGGCCGAACATGTCCGCGAGCGTGTGCTTCCAGAACGGATTCTTCGCGCCGCCGCCCGTGACTCGGAATTCGGATACTGGCACGTCCATGCTGCGGAAAATTTCGATGCACTCGCGTAAGCTGTAGCACACGCCTTCAATCGTAGCGCGCGCGAGATGGCCCTTGCTCGTTCGCGGCGTGATGCCTACGTAACAGCCCGTCGCAAACGGGTCCGCATGTGGCGTACGTTCGCCGGTCAGATACGGCAGGAAGCACAGTCCGCCACTGCCCGCCGGAGCCGTCATCGCTTCGGAGACGAGGATGTCATACGGATCGCTACCTGTCGATTGAGCGACCGCGTTCTCCGGATGTCCCACTGTATTTTTAAGCCACTGCAACGACCCGCCTGCACAAAGCGTCACGCCCATGTTGTGCCACTTGCCCGGTACTGCATGGCAGAACGTATGCGCACGTCCCATCGGGTCTGTCATCGGTTTATCGGAGTGTACAAAGACCACGCCGCTTGTCCCGATAGATACATTCGCAACGCCACGTTTGACAATGCCTGCGCCCACTGCTCCAGCCGCACAATCGCCTGCTCCGCCCACCACCGGCGTCCCGGCCACCAGCGCCCCACCCAAAGCCGCCGACGCCGCCGCGCTGATCGTCGTGCTGGGCACGGTGCTTTCGTAGCAGTCCGGCAACAGCGATAAATCGATGTCTAATTTCGAGAGTAATTCTTTCGACCATTTGCGTCCGTTCACATCCAACAGCAACGTGCCCGAGGCATCTGAAACTTCCGTGGCAAATTCGCCGGTCAATTGGAAGCGGATGAAATCTTTCGGCAGCAGCGCTTTGATGGCCTGCTCGAAAACGCGCGGTTCATTCTTGCGCACCCA
>JBAXUS010000109.1:0-20695 GCA_037129555.1 Planctomycetota bacterium | reverse complement strand
CCCGCGAAGGAGTACCTTCGTCGGCCCTCTCCCTCAAGGGGAGAGGGAACAGCGCAGCAAGTCCGGTGCTGCACGCAGTCCAAGATGATTTTTAATCGTGACTTGTAAAGTGCGTGGCGAACGGGTAGGTTTACGAAGCTCGTGTTCGGCCAGATATTACTGGCCTAGGCTTGTTTATTCGGAAGCACTCCATGCGGCGACGGCTGCTAATTATTTCTAAAGACCCCGAATTCGACAATCGCGGCGAAGTCGTTCAAGGGCAATGCGAACCGTTCACGTCTGGATGGAGCATGTTCCTGATCTATCCTGATGGTCGGAAAGAAAGCCTTGTCACGGGCACGTACGCTGATTTGCGCAAGATTCAAGAAGGCTGCATCGGCATCGACGACCCTGCGTCCGTCCGCCGTCGCGTGATGGATATGCGCATGATTCTGATCAAGTCGGTGACTGAAACCGTCGCCGTCGGATCGAACAAATCTCAAGCCGCGCAGACCGATCGCGAACCCACCCGCGAACTCGAACCGCTTCGTGATTCTGATTACGGCGAACCGTCTTAACGGCATTGTTTCGGGTTGCGAGTTTCGTGTTTCGAGTTGATTGATTTAGTTTCGAATCCAATAGTAATAATAGCCGATAATTTCATGCGGGAATGCTTTGAAATCGCCCGGTGAAAAATCGGCGTGAGCGCTGCGGAGTTCTGTTAATCCGAAGCGTCGAAACGCGAGTTTGCAGCGGCTGATGTGTGTGAAATGCGAGACGATCACCGCGCTTTTCCAGCCGCGAATATCGAAGATTTTCTTCGCTTCCCGCGCTGTGCAATACGAATCTTTTCCCTCATAATCGCAGACGATTTTTGACGCATCGACGCCGCGCGCGATGAGCCACGCCCGCATCACGTCGGCTTCCCAGACGTTCGCCGGGCCTTTGCCTCCGCTGCACACAATGTTTCGCACCGCGCCAGCATGATAGAGGCTCAGCGCTTTCTTCAAGCGGCCTTCGAGCAGATCGCCAGGCGTGGCATTGGCGAACACTTGATTTCCCAATACCACGGCTGCGTCCGACGGTTCGGTCGATGAATACGTATCCGCAAATCCGTCCCAGGAAATCAGCGCGGCATGTAATGCGATCCACGCCGTTAGCACTAACGCGATCAACACAACCCAAAGCAGCAGAGGCTTACGTTTTTCTAAAACCGACTTTAGATTCATTAATATCTCGCCAGATCCCACACAATGAATCGACCACGAAAGAGACGAAATGAACGAAATAAAGATTAAGTGCAGGTTTACCTTTCGTACATTTCGTCTCTTTCGCGGTCAATTCACCAGCGCGGAAAACGCCGTCGAATTGTGGCTCGTGAAATCGGGCCGTGTTGCCGACATATAGAGAGATATGTTTGACCATCGCATTCCGACATCATCCAAGCCGCCGTACGCCCTCATCGCCGCAGCGTTCATCATTGCACTGGCGTGTCTGTTTGCGTTTGGACGAATGAGGGGCGAGAAAGGCGTTGAAAAGCTCGCGATTCAAAACGCTCAAGTCAGTGCGCGTCTCGCCACGCCCGCTGTGACTCCATCAAAGCCAGCACGCCATGACGAACCGATTTCGCAGCTCGCGATTCTGGTGTTTAAATCGGAGAAGCGGATGGAAGTCTGGGCGCAACGGTCGCAGACTTGGAAGCAGTTGCGCGATTACCCCGTTCTCGCGGCCAGCGGCACTGCAGGACCGAAATTGGTTGAAGGTGATCGCCAAGTGCCTGAAGGCATTTACCGCATTTCCGAGATGAATCCAGAAAGCCGTTTTCACCGGTCGATCAAACTTGACTACCCAAACGCGTTTGACCGCAAAATGGCTGGTAGCGATGGCCGTATCAAACTCGGCGGCGACATCTGCATTCATGGCAAGAACTGCTCGATAGGATGCGTCGCCATTGGTGATCCGGCGATCGAGGACCTCTACGCTTTAGTGGAGAGCATCGGGGCGAAGAAGACGACCGTCATCATCGCACCGAATGATCTGCGCTCGCAGATCGCCGTCAAGAACCCGAAACTCAAGCTCCCGTGGCTCCCCGACCTCTACGCCACGCTCTCGCGCGAGCTGAAACCGTTCGAAAAAGCAGTTCGATAAGCTGTTTTGTATTCAATTTTGAACACGCTTCGACATGAAAATCACCGAGCTTCAATCATTTTGAAAATAAATATGCCGTTTTCGAGCCGTTCAGCCGCCAGAAGCCATGTTGAGTTGCTATATTTTGATCAAATCCAACTCGTGTCATATACAGCATTTAAGCCGTGATCACTCTGCTCTAAATTAATACAACTCGCCTCCACACATAATCTTAACATTATCTTAACCGGTTAAAGCGTTGCCTGCACTCGATCCCATGTTATTATCCACCTGTCAGCCAAAGCATACCTTTTCGGGGACGCGACCGCATTTGTGGTCGTGGTGGGATTATTTGAATACAAAGCGCACTTTTTTTGGAGGAGTAACGATGCAGAAAGTGATGAAAACGGGACTTGCCGCTCTATTGATGCTCGGCTGTGTAGCCAGCGCAATGGCAGTGGAAATTCCGGCAAATGAATGGGAAGCGATCAAGGCCCGCATGGCGTCCTTGGAAGCTGGCAGCATGTCCACGAGCGTGAAAAGCTCCGCGATTGATTCCGCGATGGACAGCAAGTACGGTCCGAACGCGAACGTCACCACCAAGAGCGGTAAGCTCACGGTCGGTATCTTGACGCAGATTTGGTACTACGACATTCAACGCGACAACCGCGGTTTCTTCAGCGACCCGAACACCAACAACATCGCTGACAACAATTTGGCCAATGACATCAACAGCTTCCGCATCCGCCGCACTGAATTGAAGTTCACGATGGACTTCACCGAATGCATCACGGCTGTGTTGATGTTTGATCCGGCCCGCGAAGTCGGTGGCTTCCCGGCGTTCCCGAGCAACCAGGGTTTGTTCAAGAAGGCTGGCATTGCCAACGGCGGTCTCGCGACGTCCACGACAGCGACCGGTGGTTTCGCCGGTGGTGTCGGTTCAGCTCCGCGCTTGTTGCAAGACGCGTACATCAACTACCACGGCTTCATTCCTTACCATGACATTCAGGTCGGTCAGTTCAAGCAGTGGGTCGGCGAAGAAGGTATTCACGGCAGCGCTGAATTGGACTTCATCGAACGCTCGATCCTCGGCCAAAACGGCGATAACCGCGACATGGGTATCTCCGTTCATGGTTCGTGGTGGGGCAAGGATTGCAACGACCGCGACGGTCGCTTCCAGTATTGGGTCGGCGCGTTCGATGGTTCCGGCACGAACTACAATGCCGGTGGCCAGCAGAACCGCTCAGACAACAACCAGTCCAAGGATGTCAATGTCCGCATGTTGGTCCGCCCGCTCTGGGATGACTGCATGGGCAAGCTCGAAATCGGCGCTTCCTACATTGGTGGCACGCACGGTCTGCAGGCCAACGATGAAACTGGTTACCCGACGATTACCGCTGCGGCCCCGATCGTCCAGCAGTGCTATGCCTCCAAGGGCAACGTTTGGTTCAACTACAAGTTCGGCAACTGGTTCGCCAAGGGCCTCTGGGTCAAGGGCGAATGGGGTTACATCCGCGACAAGCAGGAAGGCACGGCAGTCGCGTTCGGCAATGGTAACCTGTCAGCTGGTTTGTCTCAGACCCAGCTCAACGCGTTCACCAGCCAGGGTGGTTACGGCGCAATTGGTTACCGCTTCGGTGAATCCAACTGGGTTGAATGCATGCCCTGCTGGTTGAAGCCGTTCGAACTCGCAGCTCGCTACGAACAGTTCCAGAATCTCGAAGCCGCCAACGAAGCTAAGGCCTACCACACGTCTGTCTTCAACACGAAGGTCATGACGGCGGGTGTCAATTACTACTTCAGCGGCAACACGAAGATTCAGTTGAACTACAACGCTGTTCAATTGCCTGTCGGCAAGTCGAACACGACCCGCACGTTCCACGACACGCAGAACAACAGCTTCGTGGTCAACTTCCAGGTTGCGTTCTAAGCTGAATCGACGTTAAATCTTTGTCATAATGCCGGGCGACTCATTGGGTCGCCCGGTTTTTTTATGGCTATACCGAGAATCCGAATTAAAGTATAAGTAGTTTCTCAACCTACATTTCGGTGTTCTCGTTTTCCTACAAGGATGCCACATGAAGAACCTCCTTTTAAGTGCCATTTTTGTGCTCGCCTCGTTGAATGCTTTCTCAGGTGACACGAAAGAACCTGCTTGGCAAAAGATCGACCAAACGCAGTATGTCGGCGCACAGAAATGCGCTGAATGCCACGCCACGCATTACACCGGTTGGCAGAGCACGACCCATAGTCGCATGATTCGAAAACCCGTCACCGAAGGTCCCGATAAAAATGTCCTCGCCGATTTCACACTCCCCTTCCCTGACCGAACCTTTGATATCAAAGACGTGAAGTGGGTCGTCGGTTCGCGCTGGAAGCAACGCTTCATCGGCGTCGTTAACGGCCAGGAAGTCGTTTATCCGGTCCAATGGAGCGTCAAAGACAAAACGTGGCAGCCTTATACGGGCAAAGCGGATTGGTGGTACGCGAATCATAAAGATTGGAAGACACGCTCGAATTTCAAACTGTGCGCCGGATGCCACAGCACCGGTTCCGATGCGTACACAGAGCGATGGACCGAACTCAATATCAGTTGCGAAGCGTGCCACGGTCCCGGAAAAACGCATTCAGCCACGCCGAAAATCGACAACATCGTCAACCCCACACGCTTGACCACCGAACGCTCTATGGATGTTTGCTTGCAGTGCCATCTCGCCGGAAAACCCGAGGGCAATGAGTACGCATGGCCTGTCGGCTATCAAGCGGGCATGGAGTTGTCGAAATTCTGGAAACCCACCGTGTTTGAAGAGGGGAAAACCTCCGCCGAACTTTGGAGCAATGGCACCGCTCATAAGAACCGCGTCCAAGGCAACACCTTCCAAAAAAGCGTCATGCACGGCTCCGGCATCCAATGCAGTACCTGCCACGAATCGCACGGCGCGTTGAATAAATCCAGCACGGTCAAACGCGCTGACACCAACGCCCTCTGTATGACCTGCCACGGTCCGGGGAAAACACAAGGCCCCACCTATAAATCGATCACCGAACACACTGGACACGCACCACTCAGCACCGGCAGCCAGTGCATTGAATGCCACATGCCCAAAACCGGCTCCAACGCCGGTCTAGGCGAAGCGCGGAATCATACCTTCGATTTTATCTCGCCATCCGTGACGATTAAAACGGGTAATCCCAACAGTTGCAACGGGTGTCACGCGGATAAAACACCGGATTGGGCGCTAACGGAGGCCAAAAAGTGGTATCCCAAGCTGAAATAAATCAAGCTCGCGCTGGCTGCTTCATAGAGCCAAACGAGTTCCTTCAATAAATATTAACACTTTTCTTAAAAAATCTCGGACTTGTCTCTTGCGCCGGTACGATTGTGGATTATAGTCAGTTTCTCATCTGCGTTACCGTGATTTTATGTGAAGGGGCGGGGTTGTAACGTCGATAATGTTGCAAACATGAATTGAGTTTGACTCTTTTTAGTGGAGGAATGGAAATATGTCGAAGTTCAGTAAGTTCTACCTCGCTGCGTTCTTGGTGCTGGGCACCGTGGCCAGCGCAATGGCAGTCGAAATTCCCGCGAACGAATGGGAAGCGATCAAGCAGCGCATGGCGACTCTCGAAGCGAACAACGCTGCGTCGAGTTCCACTGTCGGTGCTTCGGCAATCGATTCCGCGATGGACAGCAAGTACGGTCCGAACGCCAACGTCACGACCAAGACCGGCAAGTTGACGATCGGCTTGTTGACGCAGGTTTGGTACTACGACATTCAACGCGACAACCAGGGTTTCTTCAATGACGGCCCTAACGGAGCGAATGGCATCATCGACAACAATTTGGCTGGCGACATCAACAGCTTCCGCATCCGCCGCACTGAATTGAAGTTCACGATGGACATCACGGAATGCATTACGTCCGTGTTGATGTTCGATCCGGCCCGCGAAGTCGGCGGTTTCCCGAGCTTCCCGAGCAACCAGGGTCTCTTCAAGAAGAGCCCGACAGCCAATGGTGGTCTCTCAACTTCCACGACAGCCACGGGTGGTTTCGCTGGCGGCGTCGGTTCGCCCCCGCGCTTGTTGCAAGACGCGTACATCAATTATCACGGCGTGATTCCTTACCACGATTTCCAAGTCGGTCAGTTCAAAGCGTTCGTGGGTGAAGAAGGTATCCGCTCCAGCGCCGAATTGGATTTCGCCGAACGCTCGATCCTCGGCCAGTGTGCCGATAACCGCGACATGGGCCGCTCAGTTCACGGTTCGTGGTGGGGCAAGGATTGCAACGACCGCGACGGTCGCTTCCAGTACTGGCTCGGCGTTTTCAATGGTTCGGGTACGTACTACAATCCGGGCAATCAGCAAAACCGCTCAGACAACAACCAGTCCAAGGATTTCAACGGTCGCTTGTTGGTTCGCCCGATTTGGGACGACTGCATGGGTCAGTTGGAACTCGGTGCCTCCTACATTGGTGGCCGCCACGGTCTCGGTTCAGAAGGTTACTACCGCGACGGTTTCCCGGCCGTGACTGCAACGACCCCGATTCCCGCTCAGTCATGGGCGTCCAAGGGTAACGTTTGGTTCAGCTACAAGTGCGGCAACGCGTTCGCCAAGGGCCTTTGGGTCAAAGGCGAGTGGGGCTACATCCATGACCGCCAAGAAGGTTCAGTCGTCGCCTTCGGTAACGGTAATTTGTCCGCTGGTTTGGCTCAGACCGCTGTCCGTGGTTTCACGAGCCAGGGTGGCTACGGTGCGCTCGGCTACCGCTTCAGCCAGTCCCAGTTCGCTGAATGTATTCCGTGCTACTTGAAGCCGTTGGAAATCGCCGCTCGCTACGAGCAGTTCGGCAACATTCAGACAGCCAACATCGCGAACCCGACCAAGACCTCCGTCTTCAACACGCACGTCATGACGGCCGGTTTGAACTATTACTTCACGGGTAACACGAAGATCCAAGCCAACTACAACTACGTCGATCTCCCGACGGAAAAGACGAACCTCGTCCGCAAGTTCCACGATACGCAGAACAACAGCTTCGTGGTCAACTTCCAGGTCGCGTTCTAATTTCGAGTTGTCGAAGAAAGACGTTTGATTCAAAGCCGGGCGACCCCTCAAAGGTCGCCCGGCTTCATTTGATAGAGTACTCGGCTGTCGATAACCGAACGAAATATTCGAAATGCTATCGACAGAAAAGCCGTTTTGACCGACAATCCATCCCGACGCAAACACTGCCGCTCTATGCTTGGAAATTTCCTTTTTTCTTGATCGGAAACGCCTCCAAACGCGTCGTATCGTAAGAGCTTTATTCCGTGGTGAGAGGACGCATCATGCTTCGACACGTCGCCCGAACGCGAACACGAAAGGCCATCGATTCGCGCTCGGCCTGTATCGCCGGGAGTTTGCTGGCCGCCATGACCGCGCTCAGTTCCTTCGGCTTGGAACTCGTCGGTCCACCCAAGCCTGAACCCGTCAAGCCTGCCGCAGCCGTAGACAAGCCCAAAGGCCCCGAACACAACGTCTCGCTGATGGAAGAGCCCGGCGTGAACGACCTCTTCAACAAAGCTGCGAAGGCCCGCGCGCGCGCCGAAAAAGAGCCAGAAGCCTGGCCCGAATGTGTCAAATGCTACGCCGACATTCTCAAGAAATACCCGCACACCGTCTACCTCGACAAATGGGAAGGCCCCGACAAAGAACACCCCGTCACCGCTTATAAAAACGGCCTGTACAAATCCACGCGCGAGCGCGTCGCCGCCGAAATCGCCTCGCTCCCGCCCGCCGCGTTGACCGTTTACCGCGTTGTCAACGAGTCCGCCGCACGGACGTTGTACATCGAAGGACAGGACACCTTCGACGAACGCAAGATGGATCAGGTTGCGCGCAATTATTTTCAGACGACCTGGAGCAACGACGCGCTCGCGTGGCTGGGCGAAGCGTCCTACGAACGCGGCGCAACGCGCGAAGCTGCCGAGCGCCTTAAAAAGGCCGTCGCCAACCCCGGTAAAAACGCCACGCCGATGAGCGTACTCGCACGCCTTCTACTCGCCCAAATTCGTTCAGCAGATAAAGCCGGAGCCGCCAAAACTGTCACCAGTATTGAAGACGCAATGAAAGACCCTGCCAAAGGCGCTCTGCGGATCGGCAACGATGCAGGCCCCGCCGCGCTCGCCAAATTGAAGTCACGGATCGACGCCATCGCCACGTCAAACACGACCGCCGAAACAGCTGATTCCAACGGCGATTGGCCGACCTATTTCGGCAATGCGGCGCACACCCAGCCCGCTCAATCCCGCGAAAGCCGGGGCCTGCGCAAATGGTCCATTCGCATCTCCGATTTGCTCTACGGCAAAAGCGCTGGGCCCGCTGATAACGACAAGGTCGCTTTGGAAGACGGCAATATCGTTCAAGACGGCTCGATCAATCAGCAGCTCACCGTCAAAGACGGCGATTTCTATTTGAACAACGGGCAAGTCTACGCCGCTTTCTCCGTCGGTGATCCCGGCTTCAGCAGCCTCAATCCCGCTGGAAAAGAGAAGTACCGGTTGCCATTGGAAAACGTGAAGCCACCGCCACCGAGCACGAATAAGAATAACCGTAACATCAACAACGGAATGTTTGTTGCGCAAAACGCCATCATCCAGCATCCGTATTTCACGACCCTCGGCGGCGACCGCGCCTACGGTATCTTGGGCGCGGAATCGTTCGCCCAATCGCCGAATTTTAACCGGGGCTTTCGAATGATGCGCGGGGGCGGAAACAGCGATGAAAAAGCGCTCGGACCTTCGAATTATCCCATCTGCATCGGGCGAGCAACTGCTGACGGAAAACCCTCGATTCTGTGGGACTTGAAACCGGGATCAGCGGCGTTCAAAAGTCAGTCCAAGCCAGACCAGGATTTCTTGAAAGGCGCGTATTTCGTCTCAACGCCCACGTTCGATTCCGGTGTCCTGTACTGCGCGGCACTGATCATCCCGCCGAATGCAGACGGAGCCGCCGCGCCTTTGGATTCCTGGGCCGTCGCCATCGATGCAGACAACGGCCAATTGCTCTGGCGCACTCAAATTTGTACCGCAACGCCCATTCGTTTCGGAGGCGGCGGCACAGCAGACGTACAACCCGATCGCGGCCTTCCGGTCGCCGTCGCCAACCGCACCGTTTATGTCGTCACAAATTTAGGCGCAGTCGCCGCTCTCGATGCAGGCGGCGGCACCGTGAAATGGATTCGCGTCTATGACCGCACCAAGACCACCGCCGACCAAATGTTTGGCGTCGGAGAAGTCGCTGCCACGCGCGATTTCTGGGCCCCAAATCCGCCCATCGTTCATAAAAATCGTTTGATCGTCACGCCCCAGGATTCCGACCTGATCTACGGTTATGATCTCGACACCGGTGCGCGAGCATGGGAAAAAAGCCGCCTCGGAGACCAAGACATCGCCGGTCCAAACGGCGGTGCAGGAATGCCTCAAGGCGGCTACAAGCACGTCTTGGGCATCGCCAACGGAGCGTTGGTCCTGACTGGAAAAAACATCATCTTCGTCAACGCCTTGAACGGTAAAACGCTCGCCGATCCGCTCGCCGTTGAAGGGACAATCAAAGGTCGTGGCGCTGTGACCGATAAAGCCGCATGGATCTCCACCGACAAAGAATTGCTCCGCATTGACATCACCAATGAAACCGGGAAATTCAAATTTGGCGAACCCAAAGCGTTCAAGTGGACCGAACCCAAAATCGAAGCTGGCAGCGTCTACGCCGCAGGTGGAGCTCTGTACACCGTCAGCCACTCGCACGTCAACGCCTACGTGATCTGGGAGGAACTCGAAGCTAAACTCCGCGAGCAACTCGCCGCCAAACCCGACGCCTTTGCCCCGCGCCTCGAACTCGCCGACATCTACAAAAGCATCGGACGTTTCGAGCAGGCCATTGAAGAACTCGACAAGGCGCTGCCGTTCGCCCCGAAGCCCGGCGCAGACGGCAAACCCAGCGACGTCGTGACGTCCATTGGCACCCGAAAATTCGAAGCCTTTATGGGCATCGGCGAAAAAGCGGTCACCGCATCAAAGCCCGCAGACGCCATTGAACCGTTTCAAAAAGCATATACCGAATCCACCGCTCCGGGCATCGCGGAACTCCTTCCCGTGATCGCCCTCAAAGCACAAGCCGAAGCGTATCAGGCCGCTGGCAACCTCGCCGCCGCCGCAACCGCGTATCAACGCATCCTGGCAAAACACGGCAACGCCGTTTTAGTGGACGCGCAACGCGCCTCGAAGATGGCTCGCCTCTTCGCCCAAATGCGCCTCGCTGAATTGAAAGCCAAGGACCCGACAAGCCTCGCGGCGATTGATGCTGAAGCCAAAACCGCGTTCGCTGGCGTCGGTACCGATCTGGCCAAACTCGAACAGGTCATCGCGCTGTACCCCAATTCAGATTTCGCCGCAACCGCACTGCTCACCGTCGCGCGGCTTGAATTGGAGAAAGCGCCCGACCGCGCGCGCCTCGCTGCAACGCGTTACCTGAGCCGCCAGCGCGATGGCGCAGGTGCCGCCCAAGCGCTCGCAATTTTGGCCGTGGCGTATGAGCAACTCGACTTGCTCGCCGCCAGCCGCACCGCTCTCGTCCGATTGGCCACGAACGACAGCTTTAAAGATATCAAAGCCCCGCTCTACGGTATCGCACCGAAAGCCGTCGTTGGTGATGTCTCGTTGCGTGAGTGGGCCGTGAAGCGCCTCGAAGACCCACGCTACCAACGCCCGCTCAGCCAGTCCGTTTTCTCCATCGGAAAAGCGCCGCTTAACAACGCATCGATCAGCCAGGTGTTGATCTGGTCCAAGCCCAATGCCGAGGGCGTCATCCCGCTCATTCCCGACGGCATTCCTCCCGTCGACATGCGCCGTGCCGTTTTCACGCTCGAAGCACAGAACGAACTCTCAGCGATTGACGGGCGCGACGGTTTGGAATTGTGGAAGCCGCGCCCGACGGCACCTCAGAATTCGCGTGGCCGAGCCTTTTGGTGGGAACGCTATTTGATCGTCTGCGGCGAATCCAGCATCGTCGCTTTCGATTCCGCCGAAAACGGAAAAGTTGTATGGACTCAAGACATGAAAAGTGAACGCAACGGAGAGACTGGTTATTGGGCGCAGATCGGTGGCGACCGCTTGATCGTGGCGCACAGCGGCAACGCGCTTAAAGTGTTCGACGCCGCGTCCGGAGCCTTGCGCTGGGAGAAGAAACTTCCCGCCAGCCAACTGGCCTTTCCACCTGTGCTCGGAGATGGCTTCGTCGTTGTCGCCACCGCCAATTCGAACTCGCTGACGGCGTACAATCTCGAAACCGAAAGCACACTCTGGACCGCTGAAATTGCCGAACTGCGTACGCCTCCGGTGCTCTCCGGTGACTTGCTTTTTGCTGCGCAGCGCAATCAGAAACTCAGTGTCATCGATTGCAAAACCGGCAAGCGCGCCTGTCCCGACATCACCCTTGAATCCCAGCCCGTGCAGATGCGCGCGGCCGGAGAACTCGCCATCATCTCGATGGAAAACCGGTCGCTCGCCGCCTTCCGCTGCTCCGCCCAAAATCCCGGCAAAGCGTGGCCCGTTCTCCTGCCGACAGGTAGTTCCATCATCGAATTCGCAGTCGATGGCGACGACCTTCTGGTGACGTCTTCTGTGTCCCAGACCAAACACGAAGTGACCGCGTATTCAATCAAATCGGAGGGCAAGATCCGATGGAAACAGGACATGGCCGCCGATGCCGCGAATCAAGCGAATCAAATTCAACGCCCCAATGGACGCATCATCAATAACATGGGCGGCGGACAAATCCGCATCATCGGCCAAGGTCGCGTCGTGATCAATGGCCAGGCCTTTGCCAACGGAAATGTGATCGACGAAGGCAACGCCAATTTCACGTACATGCCCGACGGCTCGGGCGGTTGGCTGCGCGAAAATGTGTCGCGTGACACCCTCGCTGTGTTGCAATCGGTTTGGGATCAATCCGGCGCGCAATCGAAGCGCGTTTCGCTCATCGACCGCGCCACGGGAAAATCGATCTGGGATAGTCCATTGAAATGCGAAGTCTCTGCGCTCGACAACAGCCTGTCTGTTCCACGCATTCAATTCTTCGAAGGCGGCTTGGTCGTGTCTGAATCGCAGTCCCGTTCAGGCTTCAGCGCGGCGCGCTCCGTCGGAACGGACGATGTCAAAAACTTCGCCGCCGTGGCCGCAAAAGATCCAGCCGATACCGACGCCCGGATGAAACTCGCCACCGCTCACTTTGATAAAGGCGACCGCGAAAAAGGCCTCGACGAACTCGCAGTAATTTTAAAAGATCCCAAACTCTCCGACGCCGATTTCAGCACCGTCTACACGCACTTCGCCGCCCTACGCAAAGTCGCCGCTGCTGAAAAGCATGCGACAGTATCTTTCCAGCGCGTGGACAAAGCGCCTGACATCGCAGGCGGTTCATCCGGTTGGGAAAATGTGTCCGAAACGGTGTTCGACGGTTGGAAACATGTGGTCCTCGCCAGTGAGGACGCGGCGGCTCAAATCAAGCCGACAAAAGAACTCTGGCGCGGCAGTGACGATCTGAAAGCCACATTCAAAGGAGCCTATGACGAGACCAATCTGTACATTCAAATCACGGTGAAAGACGATCAGCACAAGAACGAGTTGATGGGGTCAAACATCGATTTCAGCGACTCCGTCCGGCTCGCTTTCGACATCGACTTGGCGCGTGGAATGGGATACAAAGGCAAAGCGTTTGAGCTGTCGCTGGGCCTCGGAAAAGAAAGCAAAGCGTACGGTTGGAGACGGCTCGAAAACGCGCGTTATTTGCGTGGACTGAATCCGCTGGAGAAGGACTTCTCCGTGACGCGGAAAGAAGTCGAGAAAACGACGCTGTATCAGATCGCCTTGCCGCTGAATTATCTCGGCCTGAAAGCCGAGCCGGGCAAAGCGTTCGGTTTCACGTTCGCAGTGCAGGACCACGACGCAGGCACAGGCATCGACAAAAGCATCTGCCCGAGCGCCGGTTTGATCGGCACGCGGGAACCCCGGCTCTTTTCGCAGGGTGTTTTGGAGGCGAAGAAATAAGAGGCGGCTTGTACTTGTTCTATGCAATGTTTTTCGAGTAAACTTTTGACGTAAACGCGACATCCGAAACGGGCAGGCTTCGCGCCTGCGTAACGAAAACCAGGAGACGTTAAAAAATGTCTGACATGCCGAATGCGATGGAGTCGATTGAAGCGAATGCGGAACGGGATTTGGCGGCGGTCAAGAAACTGAACGACACGTTTCACACCATCAAGGCCGAGTTGAGCAAAGTCATTGTCGGACAGAACAACGTCATCGAAGAACTCTTGATCGCGATCTTCTCGCGCGGCCATTGCATGCTCGAAGGCGTGCCGGGCCTGGCGAAAACGCTCTTGATCAGCACACTCGCCGATACATTGAGCTTGAAATTCAACCGCATTCAATTCACTCCAGATTTGATGCCGTCCGACATCACCGGCACCGACGTGTTGCAAGAAAATAAATCGACTGGCCAACGCGAAGCCAAGTTCATTCCCGGCCCGCTTTTCGCCAACGTGATTCTCGCCGACGAAATCAACCGCACTCCGCCGAAGACGCAGGCCGCGCTGCTCGAAGCCATGCAGGAACATCAGGTCACGACCGCCGGCATCCGCCGCAAACTTGCCGAACCGTTCTTCGTGCTGGCCACGCAAAATCCGATCGAACAGGAAGGCACGTACCCGCTCCCCGAAGCGCAGTTGGATCGTTTCATGTTCAAGATTTTCGTGGACTATCCGGAAGAAGAGGAAGAGTTCAAGATCATCAAGATGACGACGGCATCGAACAAGCCGCAATTGACGCGCTCGTTGTCGGCCGAGGAAATCATCGACTTGCAGGACATCGTCCGCCGCGTGCCCGTGGCCGACCACGTGATCCGCTATGCGATGAAACTCGTGCGCATGACGCGCGTGACCAAAGGGGAACCGCCTGCGTTTATTAAAACAAACGTCAGCTGGGGTGCCGGACCGCGCGCGAGCCAGTATTTGATCCTCGGCGCGAAAGCCCGCGCGATTTTGCAGGGCCGTTATTATGTCTCAACCGAAGACATCGCCGCCGTCGCACTTCCGACGCTGCGTCACCGTATCATCACCAACTTCAACGCCGAAGCCGAAGGCATCAACAGCGACAAGATCATCCAGGAAATGCTGAAATTTATTCCGCAAAAAGACAGCGAAAACCTGGCCGATCAACGCATGCCGAAGTTGACCGCGTAAGGAGTGAACGCATGAAAAACGGAACGCTCGAATTCGCACCCCGCCCGCATCGCTTCACGCGTAAGGAATATTACGCGATGGGCGATGCGGGGTTGTTTGATGACCGGCGCGTCGAATTGATGGACGGAGAAATCATCGAAATGAGCCCCCAGAAAAGTCCCCATGCTGGTGTCACAGGCCGGATGACTGAGATGTTTATCAAGCGTGTCCCGGAGGGTTTAGTGGTTCGATGCCATTTGCCTCTTGATTTGGGCATGCGCACAGAACCCGAGCCTGACATTTCGATTTCGAAAGGGAGTTGGAGTGATTTTGTTAAACATCATCCAAAGTCAGCCGAACTTGTCGTCGAAATTTCGAACGCGTCGGCGAAATATGATCGTGAGAATAAAGGAAGTCTCTACGCAAAAGCGAACATCCCGGAATTTTGGCTCGTGAACCTTCCTCAGAATTGTGTCGAGGTCTATCGCGAGCCGGTGAAAGATCGAAACCAGCCGTTCGGATTCACGTACTCAAAATGTTTGATCGTGAAAAGTGGAGACTCGATTTCGCCACTGTGTTTGCCGAAGATTAAGATCGCTGTAAAACAAATTCTTCCGTAATCACGGAGCATTAAAATCCGCTATCCTCGCGCCCCCGGCTCCCATCCGCAAAACTTCCGACGAGCGCTCCAATCGCGGGGAAGATGACCCACGCAAAAAACACCGGAGCGCACCAGCCCACTCCGGAACCGATGGCGTTCGCTAGCGTAGCCGTTCCGCCCACAAGCATGACACCTCCGAGTGCTTTGAATTGCAGTCGCACCGTCAACGCTCCGGCAATCGCGCACACGAATCCGACCGCCATTGGAAACGCAATACCATCCGAGAGGAAAGCAGTCACGACCATCGTGCTAATCCCAGCGAACGCGGCACCTTCAACTTCACGTTTCTTGAGCCGCTGTTGATATGCCAACGCAAGCGTCCGCTCGTCGCGTTCTTTTTCGCGAATGCCCTGCTGAACGTCCTGGGGCAAACGTTTGAATTCATCTTCGCTGATCGACACACGCGCTCCTTGTAATCGACAATAGGGTTTGAATTACATACACTAACGCGTCGCTCACTTTCGAGCAATACAGATCACGCCGGGGCCGCATATGCGCCACGCTTTTTGTCTCGCTCTCCTGTTCGGCGTCGTGTCCGCCGCTGACGCGCCCGTGATCGATCCGGCTCTCGCGCCGTTGATCGCCAAATTAGGCGACGATGATTTCGACACGCGGGAAACCGCCGAAAAAGCGATCATCGCCCGAGCGCGCGAACACGAAGAAGCGTTCACGCCGATGTTGAGCAGCCTGCTCGCGGGCGAACGTGATCCGGAAATTCGCGGGCGCATTGAAAAACTTATCGCGAAAATCAGCGTCGTCGGATCGCTCGATTGGAGTGTCGAAGCAGGTCAGATTTATCAGTTGCCCGCAATCAGCAACAACCGCATCTACATCGGCAACAAGGACGGCACACTGCTCTGCTACGACATTACTAAAGGTACGAAACTCTGGACCCATGAAAACGGCGGGCCCATTTACAAATCGCTCGCCGTTGAGGACGGTCGCGTCATCGCGATTCGCGTGCGCAAAGAAGGACGACCCGACGGTCGCGTGTTTGCATTCGACGCGCTCGATGGCCACGAACTCTGGTCCTGGCAGGACGACATCAAATCCCAGAATTTTACCGCACCCATCATCGCAAACGGTTCCGTGTTCCTGGGGCGAGCATCCGAATTGATCTGCCTCGACGCGTTACAAGGCGAGAAGCGCTGGAGCATCAAAACCGAAAATGCACTTTCTGCGCCGCCATCTGTATCAGATGGCCGCATGGTCATCGAGCAATTCGGTGGCGCGTTGCAATGTATCAGTGCGAATGACGGGAAAATACTCTGGGCGCTTCAGCTCGAATCGCATTCACAAGCCGGTGCCTGCATGAATGGGGAACGCTGCTTCGTGGCGGGCGGCGTCGCAGTCTATTGCGTCGACGTGACGACCGGAGTCAAAAAATGGGAGTCATCCGGTCTCGAAAATGTCGGAGTTCCGCTTGCCGTGAAAGGCAATCGCGTCCTCGCCGCCCACAGCCAAACGTTGCGGTGTTTGAGCGCTGAGGACGGGCGCGAAATGTGGTCTCGTGAATTGGGCGGCCACATTTATGCTCAACCGGCTCTCGTCGGCAACCGCGTTTATGTCGGGGCTTTGAATACAAAATTAACGATGTACTGCCTCGATGCTGCGACGGGTGAAACGCTCTGGACGCACGTCACAACGGAAGGCGGTTACGCCGAACCGATCATCGTAGGTCGGCGTTTATTCGTCGGGTATCACAGTAAATTCTATTGCCTGAAAACCGGCATGCCCGGCCCGGCGTCATGGCCGATGAGCGGCGGCAATCCTGGTCGTAGCGGCTGCAACGATCACTAATTTATTCAATTTCCGTCGCTGCAACGCGCGTGACCTCGCGCCCATCTTTGATTCCAACCTGTTCCAAAATCGCGACGAAATCGTCCGGCAGCGGCGCGGATAGCAGCATCGGTTCGCCCGTCGAAGGATGCTGAATCGACAACGTCTCCGCATGCAAACACACCCGCGCAATGATGCCTCCGAACGACGGATGTTCCTTCAATCCGCCATAGAGCGGATCGCCTACTAGTGGATGGCCCAGAGCGGCGGCGTGGACGCGGATTTGATGCGTTCGCCCGGTGTGCGGAAACGCGCGCAGCAATGAGAATTCGCCGCACAAGGACTCCGCCAATTTGATGTACTTCGTCTCGGCCGAGCGAGCTTTGATACCATCCACCGCAACGCGATACATGTTATCAGGATCGGTGCCGAGCGGAGCGGTGATCGTCGTTTCAGTGAACGAGGCGCGGCCGTGAACCAAACACAAATACGTTTTTCGCACGAGCCGGTTTTCAAATTGCCGTGTCAACTCTCCGTGCGCTTTCGGGCACAGCGCGTAGATCATGATGCCGCTGGTTTGCTCGTCAAGCCGGTGCACCGTCCCGATGTGATACGATGGATCGGCCCCGCGTTTCTCTCTGAAATAATGCAGCAGCCCGTTGTACAGCGTTCCGGTTTTGTGGCCGCGCGCGGGATGGACGAGGACGCCCGACGGCTTGATCAGCGCGAGGATGTGTTCGTCTTCAAAGACCACTTTAAATGGAATATCTTCGGCGACTTTCGCGCCGCCCGGAAATAAAATGACGGAGACGTGCTCACCCGCTGAAACGTGCCAGCTCGCTTTGACCGAATGGCCGTCGATCAGCACGCGCAGATCCTTGATCATCTTCTGCAAAAATGAACGTGAGTAGCCTGGAAATCGTTCGATCAAATACTTGTCGAGCCGCCGAGGTTTGCCGGGATGCCGGTCGCCGATGTCGAATTCCAACGTCTGCGGCCCGCCTTCTTTTGCGCGCGGAAAATCGAATTTCGTTTTCGTGACCGTCGATTTACACCACTTCGACGAACCGTCTTTGGCGATCCTCAACTGCATCCCCGGCGCGTACGCCTGCGGGATTTCTTCACTCTCGTCAAGCGGCTCGGGTTCGTTCAAGGGCGGGAAGTCTCAAAATAGGGGCGGACTAAAATCATTCGTTCTTCGGCCTCGATTATAATTCGGAATCGGAACTGCTGCGAGGAGTTTTGCACTGGTGTGTGAACATGGTGTGAATTTGAATTCCCGCATCTTGCACCTCTGCGGCGTTTCCATATCATGGCGGCATGAGATTTATTCGCGACATCCACGCCCTGCACCGGCCCGGCACCCGGCCTGTGATTTCATTCGAATTTTCACCGCCACGCACGCCCGAAGGTGATCGGATCCTGTTTGAAAAAACGCTTCCCGATCTCGCCAAGCTCAAGCCCGATTATTGCTCGGTGACCTACGGAGCCGGTGGCACGACGCACGAGAAAACGCTCGACATCGTCGACCGCATCCAGCGCGAACATCGCCTGACCGCGATGAGCCATCTGACCTGCGTGGGTTCGACGAAGGCCGAAATCGCAGCCGTGCTCGACGAAGCGGCAGGTCGCGGCATCCGCAACATTCTCGCCTTGCGCGGCGACCCTCCGGGCGGAGTCGGAGAATTTAAGAAGACGGAAGGCGGCTTCGAATTTTCAAGCGAGCTCGTCGATTTCATCAAAGCACGCAACGAATTTTCCATCGGTGCTGCGTGTTTCCCGGAAGGGCACATGCACTGCAAGGAAGGCAAGTACGTCGATTGGGATCATCTCAAACGCAAGATCGATGCCGGTGTGGATTTCATCATCACACAACTCTTTTTCGACAACGCCGATTTCTTCGAATTCCACAACCACATGACGCAAAAGCTCGGCATCACCATCCCGATTTGCCCTGGGATTTTACCGATCCCATCCGCCGGTTGGATCAAACGCTTCATCCCGCTCTGCGGCGCAAAGGTCCCAAAAATTGTGGCTGAAAAGCTCGCTCAATTTGGCGACAACGAAGAGGCCGTCGTTGATTGGGGCATCGAGTACGCGACGAAGCAGTGCGAGGAATTGCTGAAATTCGGTGTGTCTGGGATTCACTTTTATACAGTGAACAAAGTTAAACCGACGCGCTCGATTATGCAGAATCTCGGGCTCTAAACGATTTTTTACGCAAAGACGCAGAGATCTGCAAAGGCGCAAAGAAGAGAAGAGGCAAAAACATCATGTTGTTCTTTGCGTCTCTGCGCTTCTTTGCGTCTTTGCGTGAAAAAAGTCGTTACAGTCGGCTCAGGTCCTTGAAGAACTCCGGATACGTCTTTGATACGCACGCAGGATTTTTGATCGTCACGCCTTCTTGTCCCAACCCGGCGAGCGCCAGACTCATCGCCATGCGGTGGTCGTCGTAGGTTTCGACCGCTGCGATTTGCGGCTTGCCCGGCGTGATTTCGAGCGAGTCTTCGCCTTCCACAATCTCTGCTCCCACCCGGCTCAATTCAATCGCCAGCGCACTCAAGCGATCCGTCTCTTTAATGCGCAGATTGCCGACGTTCATAATCGTCGATGTGCCTTCTGCGAACAAACACACCGCTGCGAGTGTGAGCACCACGTCGGGCATGTCGTTCATGTCCACGTCAATGGGCTTGAGCGGCGTCTTGGGATCGCGATAGACTTCGATGCCGCGTTGGCCGGACAAAAATCCGGTGCGAACTTTGCAACCCATGCGGCGCAGCACGTCGGCGAAACGCGCGTCGCCTTGCGCGGAATTTGAGCATACATTTGTGACGCAGCACCGTCCGCCCAATATCGCGGCGGCTCCGAGGAAATAACTCGCCGCCGTCGCGTCGCCTTCAATTTCATACGATCCCGAACGGTACTGAACGCCGTGCGTCGGGCGATAGATGCGCATGCCTTCGGTCGAGGTCAACACACCGAAATCGGACATGCCTTTCAGTGTCAATTCAACGAACGGACGCGACACAAAATTTCCGGTGACTTCAATCGTCATCGGCGCTTTCGCGTAAGGAGAAACCTGCAAAATCGCGCTGATGTACTGGCTGGAGCGTGAGCCGTCGATCTGCATGACGCCCCCGGGCAAACCGGATGCCTCGACTATTACAGGCGGGCAGCCGTTGTCGAATTCGCTCCGCGCATTCACGCCAAGCAAGCGCAGGCCTTGCAACAAATCTTCGATGGGCCGCTCGCGCATGCGCTGTGTGCCGTCGAGGCGGAAGCGGCCCTCGCCGAGCGCAACGAATGCGGAGAGAAAACGCATCGCGGTCCCGGCGGCACCGACGAACAGCTCCGCGCCTTTCGACGGAACGCGTCCGCCTTCACCCATGATGCGGCACGTGTTCGCAGCCCAATCCGGGCGAACGTCGAAGCCGAGCGTCTTCAGGCATTCGGCCATGTAATGGGTGTCGTCGCTGCGCAGCAGGCCGGACAAATGAACTTCGCCGTCCGCCAGTGCAGCCATCCCAAAATAGCGATTGCTGATGCTCTTCGATCCTGGGACTGCGATGTCCAAATCGATGGGCCGCTTCAACGGCGAAATCGGCAATTCAGGCGGCAGGGCAGATGCGGTCGGGTATTCTTCCGTCGTTTTCATGCGAACTATATTAGCAAAAATAAAGTCCCGCCGCAATGCTGGGAGCAGCCGATTTCCCCTCTCCCCTTGAGGGAGAGGGCCGACGAGCCTGCTGTTCCGGCTCGCGGGGTGAGGGGTAACCGTTGATTAATCCCTACGCGCTATATTTAATCCACGCCCACCCCTCACCCGGCGAGCGAGTACGCTCGTCCGCCCTCTCCCTCAAGGCAATGGCCCTAAGTTAAGCACAAGAGCGTAA
>JBAXUS010000108.1:0-20938 GCA_037129555.1 Planctomycetota bacterium | reverse complement strand
TTAAATGTTACGGCGTCGTCACCGTGATTTTCGCTGTGGGACACGCAGGACTGTCGGAGCGATCTGCAAGACCAGCCGCGATGACATCAGCGCTGCGCGATACTAATTTTTTGAAGACTTCCTTTCCGTTTGCAATCACCGTGATGGGCTTGTCGAGGTCGAGCAACTCATCGTTCAACAACAGTTCCACGTTGAAACCACTCATCGGCGTTCGCTTGCTTTCGGCGACATTGTCCTTCCCGTGCGTTCGGTTCCCATCTTTATTGCTTTCGTCAAGCGTGGCGACATCAAGCGTGATGGTGTTATCGTTCTTGTTCGCGACCGCATCAATTCGGATGTCGCCCTTCTCCGGCGCTTTGGGAATTGAAATCCAATAGAACCGATTGCGACGTATGCCATCCATTGTTTGGTTGACCCACACAATTTTACTCGGCCACGGCGTGCGTGTGTGTTTGACAATCCACTGAATCCCCTGTCCGTAATCGATGCCGTGTGCGCGCCCAGCTTGGACATTGATCGAATGCGTGTAGCCGTCTTTATCGAGCTCATGCAAGCGATCGAGTTCTGCGTGAAATTTTTGAGCCATCTGGCTGCGATCAAACTGGTTGTCCTTTTCGCCGACGTCGGTGCGGAAAGCAAGATTGCGCAGGTTTGCCGGCGGATTGCCGAGACCGACTCCTCCAGCCATGGCGTTGGCTCCGGCGAAGCGATCCGCCATGAACGGAGCCAGAATATCGGTGCCGTAACCGCCTTCCGAAATGCCCAGAATGTACACGCGATTTGGATCCACATTCCAATACTGGATCGCATGATTAATCACGGTATCAAAAGCGACCTGGTTGTGTTTGTGCCACCAGCGGCCCAGTCGATCATCGGCCATGCGCGGAACAAAATAGACACCGTCGGGCTTGTAATATCCCACCGCCATTTTCATCTGGGTTTGGTATTCACTCGTGTTGACCTCCCACGTGTGCGGTCCCGTTAGACCCGCTTTCCCACCGCCGCCGTGCATACAAATAAACAACGGTCGCTTATCCGTGCTGGCTTTCGTTTCGCGCAGGATCACTGCGTTCGGCATTTTGATTTCGCCCCCGAGATCGAGCGTGGAAGATAGAACTTTTACCTTCTGCCCCTGAGCCAGTTGCTTCTGGACGGAATCAAAAAGCTTTTCCGGGAGTCCTGATTTCTTAGCGTTTGTTTTCAGTGCAGTGAATTGTTCCGCGATGGACTTTTCGGCGACTTCCTTCGTGAGTCCTTCCTGGCTTGCGGCGCGCGACTCTATTAAGAGGGAAGAGACCAGAAGTATAACGAGAAGAGAAAGGGAACTTTTCAAGGCAGATTTTTCCTGTTCGATGAATGTCAAATCACGTGACAGAGCAATCACTAAAAACGCGATTGCTCTGTCACTATTACTCTTTATTACGCGTTCTCCAACCCCGCCAATTCCTTCGTGATCGCCTTCGCCAACGGCTCAATTGTCTTCGAACTGAAATCGAATTTGATCTTCGCGGCTTTGAACAATTCAGGCAGCGGACGCGAGCCTCCGAGTGTCAAGGCCGAACGGTAATTTGACACCGCTTTCGCCACGTCCTTCTTCGAATTCAACCACATCTGCAACGCGCCCAATTGAGCAATTCCGTATTCGATGTAGTAGAACGGCGAGCCGAACAAATGGCCCTGACGGTGCCACATGTAAGCGCGAGCGTCTTCGTAGCCCTTCCAGTCTTCCACGCCACCGAAGCGCTTCTGCAACTTGAGCCACTCGGCTTTGCGATCGTCGCGCGTGTGGTCGGGGTGCGTGTAGATCCAATGCTGGAACGCGTCAATCGTCGCGATCCACGGCATGAGGCCGATGATGCTTTCCAAGTGCGTGCGACGCGCGCGGTCGGCTTCGTCGGCGTTGTAGAATTCGGTGAGATGAGGAGCCGCCAGCAGCTCCATACTCATCGACGCCACTTCGCAGAATTCCAGCGGCGCGGACCGGTAGTACAGCAACGGTTCGTCGCGCGCGGCCAGCGAGTGAAACGCGTGGCCGGCCTCGTGCAACATCGTCTCAACATCGCGGTGCAGTCCGACGGCGTTCATGAAAATAAACGGCAGTCGCGCTTCTTCCAACGAGCACTGGTACCCGCCCGGTGCTTTGCCTTTTCGGCTCTCCAAATCCAGCAAATTCTTGCGACGAAGAATGTCGAAATCCTTGCCCAACGCGGGATCGATTTTCTTGAATATCTTGTGGCATTTATCGACCATCGCCTTCACGTCCGAAAACGGCTTAAGTGGCTCGCGGCTCTTCATATCCACCGCAGCGTCCCACGGCCGCAACACATCAACGCCCAACAACTGCTTGCGCCGTTTCTGAAGCGCGCGCGCTAGCGGGACCATGTGCTCCGCGACGGCTTTGTGATACGCTACGCAATCCGCCGGTTCGTAATCGAAACGATGCTTCGCTTTGAACGCAAAGTCGCGGTAATTTTTGAACCCCGCGTTCTTCGCAATTTTCGTTCGGAGCTTCACCATCTCATCAAAAATGTCTTCGAGCGCGTCGCGATCCTTGGCGCGGCGAGCCGCAATCGCTTCCCACGCTTCCTGGCGAACGGCGCGGTCCGTCCCCTCTAAATAGCGCCCGGCTTGTTGCAGCGTCTGCTCCTTGCCCTGAACCGTCACCATCATCGACCCGGTGATCTTCTGATATTTCTGGCTGAGCTTCGCGTCCTCGACTTGCAACGGAATATTGATTTCCTGATAGAGCTTGATTTCCATTTCAACACCGCGCATGAAGACCAGCCAGCGCTTCTTCGGCAGCTTTGTATGCAGCGGATTGGCGACGAACAATTCCTTGATCTGGTGCCAGTACGGCTTGCCTTTCGGATCGATATGTTCGACGAAATGCAGATACGATTTTTCGACCGCTTTGTCTTCCGTGTGGCAGGTCATATCGATGTACCGCTTGGCACTTTCTTCATCGAGCGCTGCGCCCAATTCAGCGCCATCCAGCACCCACTTCTCAAGCTGCGCGAGCGTTTTGATCGACGCGGCGGCGGCCAGAATTTTCTTGAAGAGCGGCTCGATCTGACCCCAGTCGCCAAGATCGATTTTGTTCGGAACAAACGTCCGCTTCTGCGCGCGCGGCAGTTTGGTGAGTGCTTCAATGGCCATGCAAATGTCTCCAATTGAGGGGATATAAATTTCGTTATTCGTATTGCTTCCGGCTGATCGTCAGATGCCGCTTCCACTGCGCGTCATCCGTGTTCGGAAAATCTTTTCGCTGGTGCGCGCCGCGCGATTCTTCACGCTTCAACGCGCTGCGCAAAACAAGCTGCGCACACGCCAGCATATTCTGCAATTCCAGTCCCGCCACCGAATCGAACTCTTCGGCGTAAACATACTTCTGCCAAAAATCGAGCATCTGCAACGCGCTCGACATCGTTTCGCCATCACGCAAAATTCCAGCTGAACGGCTCACCAGGCTCCTTAAGGAATTGCGAACGTCGTCCAAATCCAGCGGTAAATTTTCTTTCGGCAGTACCGGGCGGATCGCTTTGTGCGGGAACGTGGCCTGCGATTCCGCAGCTAATTTCAACGCTTGAATCCCCGCTTCGTGTCCGAACACAAGCCCGTCGAGCAGCGAATTCGACGCCAGCCGATTCGCGCCGTGAACTCCGACGCTCGTGACTTCTCCCGCCGCAAGCAAGCGTCGCACATCCGTCCGAGCGAGCATGTCCGTGCGAATTCCACCCATCATATAATGACACGCCGGACGGATCGGAATGCGGTCCTTCATCGGATCGATTTTGTATTTCGCTAACATCTTGACGAGATTCGGAAAACGCGTTTGGACCATCGCAGGATCGAGATGCGCCATCGTCAAAAAAACGTTCGTCGCTCCGGTCTCAGCCATTTCATGCGTGATCGATTTCGCCACGATGTCGCGCGGAGCAAGCTCGCCGCGCTCGTCATATTTTTTCATAAAGCGCTCGCCTTTGGCGTTCAATAAATGACCGCCTTCGCCGCGCACCGCTTCCGTAATCAAATGCCGTTTCGCTCCGGCCAAATACAACACCGTCGGATGGAATTGCACGAACTCCATGTCCTGCAACGTCGCCCCGGCGCGAAACGCCATCGCCATTCCGTCGCCCGTCGCGACTTCCGGATTCGTCGTCTCGCGATAAATTTGTCCAATGCCACCGGTCGCAATGATCGTAGCTTTCGCTTCAATCTTCAGCAGCTTTCCGGTCGCGTTGTCGAGCGCGACGAGGCCGTAGCATTCCCCGTTCGCATGCAAGAGATCGACCGCAAAATGGTTTTCAAGAATCGAGATGTTGGGATGATTGCGGATCTTTCCAATCAAGCTGACTTCAATCGCGCGCCCCGTTGCATCGCCATCGGCATGAATGATGCGATGATGCGAATGCCCTCCTTCGAGCGTGAACGACAGATTCCCATTCTCGCGGTCGAACGGCGTGCCCCACGCGATCAACTGCCGCACACGCTCCGGACCTTCCGTCACCAATTTGCGCACCGCATCTTCATCGCACAAACCGGCCCCGGCGATCAGCGTGTCGCTCAAATGTCCTTCGGAATTATCAGCGGGATCCAGCGCGGCGGCCACTCCGCCTTGCGCGTAATACGTATTCGATTCTTGCAGTTCACTCTTCGTCACAATCAAAACGGTCGCGGTCTCAGCCGCAACAATCGCGGCCGAGATCGCAGCGATCCCCGAACCGATCACGAGCACGTCCGGAGAGAGTGACGGAATCCTGCGCAGATCAACGTCAATAAGATAGTGTTCAATCATGGTTAACGTAGTGTAGGACGCGCGCCGGGTCCGTCCAGTTTCGAATTCACGTCACTTCCATTTCATGGCCCAACCATCATTCCGCCTGCGCATTGAACTCTCGACTGCTCGCTCCCCTTTATAACTGCCGATTGGACATTTATGTCTTTGCATTTCAGCCATTTATTTAGAAGATTCGCGCCATCGCGCCGTCCTAGAATTGCGTTTCCAACACTTTCTTTATCAAAGGCATCCACATGTCTCGCTTACTCTCGTCGCCCGTCCTCACCATCGTACTTGCCGCAGTCCTGGGACTGACCGTCTCCTATTTCATGCGCACCAAACCTGCCCCCACAACGCTTCCGAACACAATAACCACAACGTCCGCTCATGCCATATCAACTCCCCCCGACGCAGAACCTCCCCCCACTCCCCCCCAGCCCAGCGAATCGACAGAGTTCGCCAAAATCGAACACCCGCATCTTCCAAACGTGCGCAAAGTAACCGATAAAATTCTCGCCGGTGCGCGGCCTGAAGAAGAGGAAACATTCAAAGCATTAAGTGAACTCGGCGTCAAGACGATCATCAGTCTCGACGGCGCGAAACCGAATCTTGAAGTCGCTGAAAAATACGGCATGCGCTACGTCCATCTCCCCATTACGTACGCACAGGTCACCGAGCAGCAGGGCAAAGAAATCGCCAAGGCGCTGATGGAAATGCCGGGCAAGATTTACGCCCATTGTCCGCAGGGCATCAACCGCTCAGCCGCCGCAGTCGCCACCGCTTGCGTCGTGAATCGCACCTTTACTCTCGAACAAGCCCAGCGGCTCTTGAAAGCGTTCGGGACCAGCAAGAACTATAAAGGGCTCGTCACGTCCGTCGAGAAAGCTCAAGCCGCCAAGCCCGGTGAATTGGAGTCCATGAAAGTCGAATTCGTCTCCTCAAAAAAAGTTCCGGAACTTGCCGACGCGATGGTCGGAATGGATCACAATTGGGAGAATCTCGTCCGCGAGCAAAAAGCCAAATGGGGCGCACCGCCGGACCATCCCAGCCTCGACCCCGCCGTGGATTCACGCGAATTGTACGCGCACTATTTCGAACTGAAGAATCTTGCATCGATCAAAAACAAGCCCGCCGATTTTCACACGACGCTCCACACAGGTACGCTCGCGACCCAAGCGCTGGCCGAAATTCTCCGCGTCAAACCCGTCGATACTCAACTCGCCGACGCCGCCCACGCTCGCGTCAAACAGTCGTGTCAGGAATGCCACAAAGCACACCGGGATTGACGCCGCAATTTTTGTGTTTAATTCCCTTCGTTTTCACGTATGATAGCCTCCTCAACTTCAGGAACCGAACAGGGAGCGAATCAAGAAAATGGGCGAGTACCACCGAAAGGGCTTCGGCCTCAAAGAAACCGTGAAACCCATGCTGGAGGCCGCATACGCCAGCCGCGTCGTGGACCTTCTGCGCATGAAGGGCTACCAGATCACCCGTGGCGGTCTGACCATTCGCCTTGCCAAAGAGTTCGGCTTTTGCTACGGCGTCGAACGTGCCGTCGATATGGCCTACCAAACGCGCCACCGCTACCCCGACAAGCGCATCTTCATCACCAACGAAATTATCCACAACCAGTCCGTCAACAAAAGTCTCCGCGACATGGGCTTCCTCTTCCTGTCCGGCGGATACAATAATGGTGAGACGTACGCCGACATCACCAAGGACGACGTCGTCATCCTCCCGGCATTCGGTGCGCCGGTGAAGGAAATCGAGATCCTCAAAGAAAAGAACTGCATCCTTGTCGATACGACCTGTGGTGCCGTCGTCAAGGTGTGGACCAGCGTCGAAAAATACGCGCGCGACCAATACACCAGCATCATC
Source organism: Planctomycetota bacterium (assembly GCA_037129555.1). Lineage (GTDB taxonomy): Bacteria > Planctomycetota > SZUA-567 > H5-PLA8 > H5-PLA8 > JANXLS01. The sequence continues at coordinate 14,283 of JBAXUS010000108.1, read as the reverse complement.
CACGGCAAATACAATCACGAAGAAACCATCGCCACATCCAGCCGCGCCGGAACGCGTTACTTGATCGTCCGCGATTTGGACGAAGCCGATTACGTCTGCGACTACATCCTCGGAAACGGCAACCGCGAACACTTCCTCGCGAAATTCGCCAAAGCCTTCTCGCCCGGATTTGATCCGGACAAAGACCTCGGTCTGCTCGGACTCGCCAACCAAACCACGATGCTCTCCACCGAATCGATGGAAATCGGTACGCATTTGCGCGGAGCCTTCATGAAGAAGTTCGGCGACGCTGAAACCAAGCAGCGCTTCCGCAGCTTCGATACGATCTGCAGCGCCACGCAAGATCGCCAGGACGCCGTCAACGCAATGATGCAGACGCCGCCCGAATTGATGATCGTGATCGGCGGATACAATTCGTCCAACACGACCCATCTCGCCGAAATCGGACATCACCGCAGCGTTCCGTCGTACCACATCGATGACGCAGCCTGCATGATTTCGCGCGCCCAAATCCGCAATCTGCCGGTCGGAGCAAACACCGAAATCGTCAGCGAAAACTGGATGCCCGAAAAGACTCCGTTGACCATCGGTGTCACGGCCGGAGCCAGTACTCCAAACAACAAAATCGGCGACACCATTCTCCGCCTCTTCGATCTCTGGGGCGAAGACACCACCGATTTGATCGCTGAAATCGAACGGCTCGTACCCGTCGCCGAATTGGCCACGACCATCGACCCGCACGAACACGACGAACACTAACCATTTGTCATTTGTGATTTGTCATTTGTCATTTGAACGGCTTCTAGCGCAACGATGCTGTTGCAGTTCAATGACAAATGACAAATGACAAATCACAAATGACAACTAAGCCGTTCCCCCCTCTTCACCGGTAATCAAAACAATGGCCGGATCACTCGACCCTCTCGTCACCGAAGCATTGCGTTCGTGGATGATCCAACTCGAAGCCGGGATTCCGTCGTCCGAAGCGCTGGAATTATGCGCGAGTCTCGTCAAGGGCCCGGACAAACGCTGCTTTCTCCAAGCCTCTGAACGCACCGCAAACGGTGACGGGATCGTCGCCGTTTTGGACGCGCTCGCACCCGTGTTGTCTCACGCCGAACGCGCGATTATCGCAGCCGGATGGTCCGCCGGTCGCGTTGAGAAAACGATCCTGTCACTTGTCCAACAGCGCGAAACGTGGCGCAACGCCCAGCGCCGGATCATGGGCAAGCTCGTCATGCCGGCTGGCACACTTCTGCTTGCCTCCTTTATCGCGCCTCTGCCTGGACTCGTGCTCGATGGCAACGTGTTCTCTTATTTTTTAAACGTCTCTATCCCGCTCTCCATCGCCATCGGATTGGCGATTGGAGCCGTTCTGTTTTTCAGAATGCGGGCCACCGCACCCGTCATGATGTCCGATGGCACTCCCCTACCTGCAAACAATATAGACCGCGTCATGCTCGCGTTACCGCTCATCGGCGGAATGGAAAAACAACGCAGTCTCGCTGAAGTCGGCGAACTCTTGTCGCATCTGCTCAACGCCGGCCTGCCGATCGTCCAGGCGCTCACCACCACCGCGCGAGCCGTTCGCAACGGATGCTACCGAACCGAACTCGTCCGCATCTCGCGCCTCGCCGCTCAAGGCTTTCCCATGGGCCCAGCCATGTCCGAACATGGCACCTCGCTTTGGCCGGCCGACTACACCGCTGGCGTGACCGTCGGAGAAAAATCAGGTGCATTGGATGCAACGCTCGGCCGCATGGCCGCCGCCGCGCGTGACCGTTACATCCGAACCATCGAACACCTCGCTGATTGGTTGCCGCGTATCATTTACGCTGTCGTGTCCATGTTCGTCGCGTGGCAGATTCTCAAAATGGCGTTGATGTATATTGGAGCCATCGATTCTCAATTACGTGATATGGGCGCATGACACTCCGAAATTCGTGTGTTCGCCGATACACCCCACTGTAAACTATTCTCATGCTCCGAACCTTGCGCACCCTTTATCTCCTCGTCGTCACCTCGCTTCTCGCGACCGCGTTCGCACCCGCTGCGGAATCCGCCGCGCTGCCTGCGTGGCTCGTCCGTTCCGGCACGGTCCGCACCACCGATCCCGCCGTCGCCAAAAAAGGTGGCGTTATCCGCTGGCGTTCATGGAGCGCTGATGCCTTCGCCGAAGCCGAGCGATCGAAGAAACTCCTCTTCGTTTTCGTGACGTCAAACGCCTCGCACAGCGCCGCTGAAATGGAACGCGCCGTGCTCTCCGACATTGACATCGCAACCCGTCTCAACACCGATTTCGTTCCCGTGAAACTGAACCGCGAAGCGTTTCCCGAAACTGATGTTCGATTGCAACAAGCGGTCATGGCCATCAAAGGCCTGCGCGGCTGGCCGCTCACGATCTTCCTGACACCCGACGGCGAAATCGTCTTCGGCGCAACCTCACTCCCGCTTAATGACGACATCGAACTCAACAAGCCCGGCCTGCGTTCCATCGTCTCGAATCTGACCACGCGCTGGAAGGAAGACGCCGACCGCATTTCGCGCGAAGCCGGGTCGCTCAGCAAAGCGCTGAAGAAAAACACCGAGCAATACTCCCCGCGCGGCACAATTCCACCCGGCATCCTCAACACCACCGTGCTCAAATTCCAAGCGCTCATCGACCGCGAAAACGGCGGCCTGCGTTCGCCCGTCCCAGCACAATTCCCAGAACCGCGCGCACTCGAATTATGCCTCGCTCATTACGCCCGCACGTCCGATAAACAGAGTCTCGAACTCGTCGAAATCACTCTCGACCGCATGTTGCGCGGCGGCCTCTACGACCACCTCGAAGGCGGCTTCCACCACTTCTGCGTGGATCGCCAATGGCGTGTCCCGCGCTTCGAAAAAATGCCACTGCTCAACGCCGAAATCATCACCATCCTGCTACACACGTGGCAGGCCACAGGAGACGGTCGTTACCGCACCGCCGCCGAAGACTCGCTCAATTTCTGGCGCGGAGATCTCGACGCCACCGGCACATTCTTCCCAGCCAACATCGCGCCCGAAGCCCGCTCGTTTCAAGACGGCGATTTTTACACCTGGTCACTCCGCGATATCGAACTGCTCTTCACCGACGACACTGACATTCGTTTCGCCCGATCCTATTTTGGAATTGACGAATCCGGCAACCTTCCCAACACCGCGCCCGGCCAGACCGTGTTGTCCGCGTCGCGCTCCGTCGCCAGTGTGGCTCGCGAACTCGGCTTGCAACTCGACGCTGCCACCAAACGCCTCGACCGTATTCGTGACACCCTGCGCGCCGCGCGATCACTCCGCCCCCGCCCGCCTCGTGATGAAACGCCGCTCTGCGACGCCAACGCCATGCTCGCCGCCGCATTCATGGAAGGTGGACGTCTGCTCGGACGCGACGACTTGATGCGTCAGGGACTCAAAACGTTGAACGCCATTTTGAATCAACACAAAGAAGAAGGCGAAGTCCCCCGCTCTGTTCGACACATCTTGAACGACCCGACATCAGTCCCGCTCGCGATGGATGAAGCGGCCCGGGCGTGGGCGTGTTTGCATGCGTATGAAGCGACGAGCAATCCGACGTTCATGCAGCTCGCCGTCGAAGCGCTGGATCGTCTCGATTTAAACTACCGCGACTTGTTGCGCGGCGGTTACATCGAACGCAGTTTCAAAGGCCCGCTCGATTTCGCGCAAGCGTTGAATTGGCGGACGAAGAGCATTCAAGACACCAGTGAGCCTGCGACAAACGGCTTGATCGCGTCCACTTTCGTGCGCCTCTTCGCGCTCACCAGCAATCCGACGTACATGGAACGCGCGAAGACCGCGATCGAAAATTGCGCCACCGTTTTCTTGAATCCCAGCCCGTACAACTCCACGCTGACCGCCGCTGCCGACGCAACACAAAACGGAGTCCTCCGCATCAAAGTCATCGGACGAGAAGGCGATGCCGTCACCCGAGCGATGCTCTCACTGGCCCACACGCGCTATTTCCCATGGAAGACCGTCATGCGTTTTGACACGGCCGAAGCGGCAGGAGAAGTCACGATCGCGAACATCGATAAGAAATCCGCGTACGCCATCGTCGAAACCCAAACCGACAAACTCGTCGCCGAATCCCTCGAAGAACTCAACACATTCCTAGACGACCTCGGAAAACGCGCGCCCGCCAGTGTCGTCCCTATTAAATGATTTACAGGTTATTTGAATGGATGATACTTCGTACGTGGTTTGACGAATTGTCATCGGCAATATGCGATCCACTCATTAAATAACGTAGTCGGTTCTCTCTGGTTTCTGGCTGCAAATTGATCCGCGCTCTATTATAATGCGAGGGTATTTGATTTCGCCGCCCTATTAAGGAACCGTCTCTTGGACCCTCGCCTCGTCGCCCAATTTCCCGAACACTCCCGCAAACTCGTAGACGTGCTCCAAAAACGCATCGCCATTATCGATGGCGCAATGGGCACGACGATCCGCACGTACGGCATGAAAGAGGCCGACATTCGCGGCGACCGTTTCAAGGATTCGCGCGTCGATTTGTTGAACAACGGCGACCTCTTTTCACTCACTCAACCGAAAATGATCTGCGACATTCACCGCCGTTTTCTGGAAGCGGGCGCGGACATTGTTGAGACCAACACGTTCTCGGCGACAAGCATGGGCCAGAGCGAATTCTTCACGGTCGATCCCAAAGAACACGGCGGACGCAAAGACCCTGATTTTTTTCAAAAGATCGTCGAAGATCCCTTCCTGAACGACCTCGCGTGGGAGATCAATGAAACCTCCGCGCGCCAGTGCCGGGAATGGTGCGACCGTGTCGCCGCCGGTGACGGACGCCCGCGCTTCGTGGCCGGAGCCATCGGCCCGTTGACCGTCTCACTATCGAACATGTCCGACGCCGACAATCCGGCGTTTCGAGTCGTCACGTTTGATCAAGTGCGACTCGCATACCGTCACCAGATTCGCGCACTCATCGCGGGCGGTTCGGACATTCTGCTCGTCGAAACCATCTTCGATTCGCTCAACGCCAAAGCCGCGCTTGTCGCGATTCAAGAAGTCTTCGAAGAAGACAAGATTCGCCTACCCGTCATGATTTCAGCCGCTGTCGGTCGCGGTGGTGAGACAATGATTTCGGCTCAAACCATCGAAGCCTATTGGAACGCCGTCGCACATATTCAACCGCTCTCTGTCGGACTGAATTGTTCGCTTGGACCGGATTTAATGCGCCCGTTTTTGGAAGAGCTGTCGAACAAATCGCACGCCTACATTTCGAGTTACCCCAACGCCGGATTGCCCAATGCACTCGCGCCGACGGGCTTTGATTTGCATCCGTGCCACATGGCCGATTACCTCAGTGAATTCGCGCGCGCCGGATTGATCAACATCGCCGGCGGGTGCTGCGGCAACACGCCCGAACACATCGGCGCGATTGCGAAAGCGCTCGAAGGCCTGCCGCCACGCATTCCAAAAGCAGTCGAGCCGAAACTACGCTTAAGCGGCTCACAACCGTTCACACACAACGAACAGAATTTCCTGATGATCGGCGAACGCGCCAACGTCACCGGCTCGCCAAAGTTCGCCAAGCTCATCAAAGAAAACAAGCTGGAAGAAGCTGTCGCCATCGTCCAACAGCAAGTCGATAACGGCGCGAACGTCATCGACATTAACATGGACGAAGGCCTCATCGATTCCGAAGCGATGATGACGCGCTTCCTGCATTTGCTCCAAGTTGAACCCGACATCGCCAAAGTCCCGATCATGATCGACAGTTCGAAATGGTCGGTCATCGAAGCGGGCTTGAAGTGCATCCAAGGCAAGGGCATCGTCAACTCGATCAGCCTCAAAGAAGGCGAGGCGAAATTCCTCGAACAAGCAAAGCTCGTTCGACGCTACGGAGCCGCCGCTGTCGTCATGGCGTTCGATGAAAAAGGTCAGGCCGACAATCTCGAACGTCGCAAGGAAATCTGTCAGCGCGCGTATGATCTGCTCACGCAAAAAGCCGACTTCCCGCCCCAGGACATCATCTTCGATCCGAACATTTTGACCGTCGCGACGGGCATGGACGAGCACGCGAACTACGCTGTTGATTTCATCGAAGCCACGCGCTGGATCAAGGCCAATCTTCCGCATGCGAAAGTCAGCGGCGGCGTCAGCAATATTTCGTTCAGTTTCCGAGGCAACAACGCCGTCCGCGAAGCGATGCATTCCGCGTTTCTGTATCACGCGATCAAAGCCGGGATGGACATGGGCATCGTCAACGCCGGGATGCTTGAAGTCTACGAAGAGATTCCGAAGGATCTTTTAGAACTCGTAGAAGACGTGCTGCTCAACCGCCGCCCCGACGCGACCGACCGGCTGCTCGCGTTCGCTGACAACGTCAAAAAGAAAGTGAAAGGCGACGTCGTCGAAGAAGCGTGGCGCAAAGACACCGTCGCGAAGCGCATGGCTCACGCGCTCGTGAAAGGCATCGACGCGTACATTGAAAAGGACACGCTCGAGGCGCTCGCCGAAATTAAGAAGCCGCTCAATGTCATCGAAGGCCCGTTGATGGACGGCATGAGCATCGTCGGCGATTTGTTCGGTGCGGGCAAAATGTTCCTGCCTCAAGTCGTCAAAAGTGCGCGCGTGATGAAGAAAGCCGTCGCAGTGCTTGAGCCGTATATTCTCGCTGAGAAGAAAGCCGGCGGCGGAAAAGCTCAGGGCAAAATTCTGCTCGCGACCGTTAAAGGCGACGTCCACGACATCGGCAAGAACATCGTCGGCGTCGTGTTGAGCTGCAACAATTTCGAAGTCGTCGACATGGGCGTGATGGTCCCGTGCGAAAAGATTCTGGCAAAGGCGCGCGAGTTCGGAGCCGACATCATCGGCCTCAGCGGACTCATCACGCCGTCGCTCGAAGAGATGTCCCACGTCGCGCGCGAAATGGAACGCGCGGGCTTCATCGTCCCGCTGCTGATCGGCGGAGCGACCACGAGCAAAGCACACACTGCGATCAAGATCGCACAGTTCTACAAACACCCCGTCGTCCACGTCCTCGACGCGTCGCGAGCAGTCGGTGTCGTCAACGCGTTGTTGAGTGATGAAAACAAGAAAGCATTCGACGCTCAAAACCGAATCGATCAAGAGACAGCGCGCGAAGACTACCGGAACAAAAACGCCGAACGCGTTCTGATTCCGATCACCGAAGCACGAAAACGCGCCTCCAAAACCGATTGGAAATCCGTCGATATTCCAACGCCGTCGTTCTCCGGTCTGCGCGTGTTGGAGAACGTGCCGCTCGACGTCTTGATTCCGTTCATCGACTGGACGCCCTTCTTCAGTGCGTGGGAATTGACGGGCAAATACCCGAAGATTTTCGACGACAAAACCGTCGGCGAACAAGCGCGCAAAACGTTCGATGATGGCCAGGTACTGCTCAAAAAGATCTGCGCAGAAAAACTCTTCGCCGCGCGCGGTGTCTACGGATTCTTCCCGGCGAGCAGCGTCGGCGACGACATTGAATTGTACACAGACGCATCGCGTTCGACGACGCTCGCACGCTTCCATATGCTCCGTCAGCAAGCCGAGAAACCGGAGAAGGCCGAAGACAAATCGCTCTCTTCGCTCGCCGATTTCATCGCTCCGAAAGACAGCGGGCGCGCGGATTATCTCGGCGCGTTCGCGGTGACGGCGGGCGGCGGCGTCGATGATCTCGTCACGAAATTAAAAGCCGAGAACGACGACTACACCGCGATCATGGCCGCCGCATTAGCCGACCGTTTGGCCGAAGCCTTCGCCGAATACGTTCACAAACTCGCTCGTGACGCGTGGGGCTTTGGACTCACTGAAAGCCTCACGCCTGATCAAATCATCTCCGAAAAATATCGCGGCATCCGCCCCGCGCACGGCTATCCCGCGTGCCCGGACCACACCGAAAAGAGGACGCTCTTCAAATTGCTCGATGCCGAGAAAAACACTGGCATCACGTTAACCGAAAGTTTCGCGATGTGGCCGGCGAGTTCCGTGAGCGGTCTGTTCTTCGCGCATCCGGAATCGAAGTACATCGCAGTCGGAAAAATCAACCGCGATCAAGTCGCCGATTACGCCGCACGAAAAGGCCTGAGCGTCGCCGAAACTCAAAAATGGCTCGCGCCAAATCTGGGCTACGAGGCTTGATTTTTCTCTCGCAAAGACGCAAAGTCTCAAAGAACAGTTGAGAACATGAGTGAAACAACATGCCTCGGACTTTTAGTCCGTTCGTTTTGTACTTGATCAGTGAATTGCACGGGCTAAGTGCTCGTGCTACGTCACGTGTGAATTTCCTTCAGTCCTGCGCAATCCCTGCCGATTTAGTTCCCAACAAACAAAGGGGGGAGTGAATCATGGCAAAAGTTTCGTATGACGCGTTGGTTTTGAAATCGATTATTGCAGCGGCCACAGGGGCGCGCGAGGCAGGCAAAACGTGGAACGATGCGTTCGCGTGCGCGCAACAGGCTGGCTACAAAGGCAGTGTGTCGAGTCTCCAGAAACTAGTCCGCGCTCACTTGGCAATTGCCACCGTTTCCGCCCCGGCGAAGAAGAAAGAAAGCGTGCGATTGCCTGCTGCGAAATCAAGCGGCGGAGCTCCGAATCGTAAGAAAGTCCAGCCCGCTGGATTCAAGAACACGACGAAGTCAGCAGAAGTAGCGACTGGAAATTCGAAGGCATTTTCGAAAGCGAAACCCGCCAAAAATCCAGGGAAATCGCTCAGCCCATCCGCTTCACCACACGTGACCGAAACGCTTGAATCCATCCAAAATCGGTTGCCGGTGTTGCGCGACGGCACGCATTATGCTCGTCCGATTTCGCTTTTCGACGGCTCCTTTCATCAGCCCAACGCGGGAGAACTTGTTGCGTGGTCGCGCATTCTTGGAAAAGAAGAAGCCGTCTGCGTCACCAATTCGCACGACCAACACCCGCGCGGTGCGGACGTGCTCGTTGATAGCACATTAAATCCGCCCGGAACATTCCTGACGGTGATTCACAGCGCCGCATCCTATGCAGTCGGCACGCAAGTCCCCGTTCAACGCCGCCACGATGGCACCGCCTTCGTCGCAATTCGAGACGTCGAACCGTCGGCCACGCTGGTGTTGAGTAACGCGCCGGGTGTTTAATTTTGGGCCCGTGTAACGACGTTTCGCGCGACCTGTGTGGACGTATTAAACAGTCAGCGCCTTAACGTTTTGCGCACCGTCATTTTCGGATCGCTCTCAATCCTCATGCTCGGTCTGTGAAACACGAGAAAAGCTCGCCATATTGGTGTAATGTCATTATCACCGATTTGGCGTTTTTTTCTATGTCGAGCAACGGGAGCGATGGCGATGGCACGATCATTAACACGACGGCATTTTCTCAAGACCACGGCTGCGGCCGCGGCAACTTCATTTCTTCTTCCGCGCATGACGCGTGCAGATGACGCCAAGAAATTGCGCGTCGCCTCCTGCGGCATCGGCGGGATGGGGTGGAGCGACATCAACAATATTCACAGCAGCGGCAAGGCGACGATCGTCGCGATATGCGATGTGGATAAGCATAACATCGCCAACGCTGCGAAGAAATTCCCGGACGCGCGCGTCTATTCCGACTTCCGCGAGATGCTCGCAAAGGAAGCGAAAGAAATCGACGCGGTTCAGGTTTCGACGCCTGATCACATGCACGCGCCTATCGCGATGACCGCGATGAATCTCGGCAAACACGTTTACGTTCAGAAGCCGATGGCTCACGAAGTCTACGAATGCCGCCAGCTCGCCAAAGTCGCTGCCGAGAAGAAGCTCGTCACGCAGATGGGCATCCAGATTCACGCGCACATCGCCTACCGCAGTGCGGTGCAGATGATTCAAGAAGGCATCATCGGCAAGGTCACCGAGGTCCACAGTTGGAGCAACAAAGAATGGGGCGGGCCGAAGGAAGGCCGACCGGCGACGTCCGATCCGGTTCCGGAAAATTTGAATTGGGAATTGTGGCTCGGCACGGCTCCGGAACGCCCGTATGCGAAGGGCGTTTATCATCAGAGCAATTGGCGCAAGTGGGTCGATTTCGGAACGGGGACTCAGGGCGACATGGCCTGTCATATCGTCGATCCAGTGTTCAGCGCGTTGAAGCTGACGCACCCGACGCTGGTGTGGTCTGAAGGTCCAACTCCTTGGCCGGAGAATTGGCCGCTGGCTGGGACGGTGCACTACGAATTCCCGGCGACGGAATTCACCGCCGGTCCGCTGAAGTACACGTGGTACAACGGCCAGCGCAAGCCGGACGTCGCGTTGCTGCTCGGCGAAGCTGAAACGAAGCGCACGAACCCGAAGCCGCAGGTTACGTATCCGGGCCAAGGCTCGATCTTCGTCGGTGAAAAAGGCAACCTGCTGCTCGAACACATCGGCGGCGCGCGCCTCTACCCGTATGAAAAATTCGTTGGGACGAAGAAGCCGGACCTTAAGAACGTCGATCATTATCACCAGTGGGTCAGTGCGTGTCTGGGTGATGGCACGACGGGCGCGCCGTTCTCGTATTCCGCGCCGTTGACCGAAGCGGTGTTGATGGGCTTGGTGACGAGCTACTTCCCGGGCGAAAAGATGAACTGGGATACGGACAAGCTGATGTTTACGAACCACGAAAAAGCGAATACGAAGCTGCGACGCACGTATCGCAAAGGATGGGAAGTTGAAGGCTTGAGCTAACGTACTTTTTAAGAAACGATATGAGCGGCGACATGTGTGTCGCCGCTCTTTTTTTGCATCAAAAATGGGAAACGACGATGAAGACGTTCGCGCGTTGGATAGTGACTGCTTGTGTGATCGCGATGGTTTCGCTCCACGCGGCTGATGATCCGCAATTGGCCACGCTCAAGGCTGCTGATGATCAGCGTGTAGCGGCCATTCAAGCCGCGGATGCGGTAAAACTCGGCGTCTCGTTTTCGGATGAGTTGCGCTACTCGCATTCAACCGGGGCGGTCGATACCAAAGCGACTTATATGGACTCGATTGTGTCCGGGAAATTGAAGTACGTGGTCTATGATTATGAAGAGCGCAACTTTTCGTTTCCTGCGCCGGGTATCGCGTTGATGACGGGACGTGTGCATATCACTGCGAACACGCCGACGGGTGTCTCTGACGGCACGTTGGTCTTTCTGGCGGTGTGGCGCGAAGAGAAGGGAACGTGGAAATTTCTCGCGTGGCAATCGTGTAAACTTCCGGCTCCAGCTGCGACGAAGTAACGCTTAAATTTTAATCCCGTGCGCTGCGAATCCGTCGCGGACGGCTTTGGGATTCGTTGCGTGAATTGTTTTCATTCCAACGCGTGTGGCGGCGGTGATATTCTCAGCGAGGTCGTCGACAAAAATCGTTCGAGCTGGATCGACCGACATGGTTTCGAGTGCGTGAAGAAACGCTCCGGCGTCCGGCTTCTTGTATCCGATTTCGTGGCTCAAGAAAATGTGTTCGAATTCGGTAACCAGCGGAACGACCGGCTTGATCGCCAGCCAATGCATCGGGTTGTTGTTCGATAGAATCCCGAGCTTCACGTGACCGCCTGCGAGCAACGATTCTGCAACGCGTACGGTGTCATGAATCGGGTCGAGAAAGATGTCGTTCCAAGCTGCTTTGAATTCGCCGAAGGGCAGCGCTCCTCCAAGCGCACGTTCGACACAGGCGTGAAATTCGGCGTCATCCATCTTTCCGCATTCGTACTCATTCATGAAATTCTTGCGGTCGGTCATGGGATTGCCCGCGCCAAACAAGCTGCGTTTGACATCGTCGGGATGGCGGTTCAAGACTGCCGCTGTGCGTTTTACCGCGCGTGAAAAATCCAGGCCGATGAAGACGCCTCCGATGTCGAAGATGACGGCTTCGATGTGCGAAGGATGCTGAGAGTGTTGGGGAGGATGGTTCAGAACAGAATCCCTATTTTCCGAGAATCGGACGCAATGCCAAATATAACAATCCAGCGACGGTTGCTGAAATCGGGATCGTCAGTACCCACGCGATCAGGATGTTTCCGGCGATGCCCCAACGGACTGCGGAGAAACGTTTGCAGGTTCCGACGCCCATAATAGAGGAGGCGATGACGTGTGTGGTCGAGACTGGCGCACCGAGATGGGACGCCGTCAAAATCACCGCCGCGCCCGCAGTCTCCGCCGCGAAGCCGTCGATGGGTTTGAGCTTGATGATCTTGTGGCCCATTGTTTTCATGATGCGCCAGCCACCGGCTGAGGTGCCCAACGCCATGGCGGTTGCGCAGATCAGGACGACCCATTGAGGAATGTCGTGACCGCCTGTTTTTCCGGCAATAGGCGCATCGAACCAATGCGTTCCCCTGGCTTCCGGATGCGCACTGAAGTACGCCACCAGCGCCATTGTGATGATGCCCATGGCCTTTTGGGCGTCATTCGATCCGTGCGATAAGGCCATGAAACTGGCTGAAACAAGTTGCAGCTTTTTAAAGATGGCGCTGACCCAACTCGGAGAAACGCGTCGCACGATCCAGAGTAATAAGACCATGATCAGGAAGCCGACGAGGAATCCGCAGAACGGCGACAGCACCAGACCTTTCAGAACTTTGAGTGAGCCTTTTGAATTCAACAGTTCCCACAATTCGGTTCCGAACCGAGCATCGTTGTCCGCGACGCGATGAACCAGGACGGCTCCAATCAAGCCGCCGACCAACGCATGTGAAGAACTCGATGGAATGCCGTAATACCACGTGATCAAATTCCAGACGATGGCCCCGAGCAACGCGCTTAACACGACCGTTTGCGTAATTGTTTTGGGATCAGCGATGTCGCCGCCGATGGTCTTCGCCACGCTCGTGCCATAAAACGCCCCGGCAAAATTGAACACTGCCGCCATGAGAATTGCGGTGCGCGGGTGCAGCACGTTGGTCGAGACCACCGTGGCGATGGCGTTGGCTGTGTCGTGAAATCCGTTGATGTAATCGAAGATCACCGCGAACAGCACGACGCCCATCAGCAACATGAAACTGCTATCCATTCTTCACCACCACGGAGCGGATCAAGTTGACGAGGTGTTCGCAGGAGTCGATCGCACTTTCCAGCGCGTCGAGGATTTCCTTTTGGCGAATGAGTTCAATCGGGTCGATCATGTTGTCGAAGAGCGCTTCGAGGGCTTTGCGATAGACTTTGTCGCCTTCGTTTTCGAGCGCGTTGACGTGAATGATGTGGACACGAATCTGGTCGTATTTGCCGAGGTCCGGCAATTCATGGACGCACTTGACGACTTCATGCACCGCTTCGCATTGAATGCGGATCATCTCGCGCATCGAATCGGTGAGGCCCGGAAGCTTAAAAAGGTAAATCTGCTCGGCGGCGCTGTCCATGTTGTCCAAAATGTCGTCGAGCGCATGTGTCAGCGCGTGCAGGTCTTCGCGGTCAATTGGGGCGACAAAAGTCTTGTCGAGTTCCTCGTACAGCGTGTGAGCCAAGGCGTCCGTTTCGGCTTCTTTGGCGCGAAGGATCTTCGCGATCTTTTTGAATTCTTCGCGCCCTTCGGCGGTTCGAAACGTATTGAACACATCCGCTGCGGAAGCCGCGCTGTTCGCGATCGTTTCGAGATACATGAAAAAACGGTTTTCGCGAGGCAGCAACCATTTTATCGCGCTATCAATAGACACACAAACTCCCGTCCAGCCAGTGGCTTTTCGACAAATGAAATTAACACGTTGTTAACATATGAATAGTAACCGCAATTCGCTTATGCGCAAGGCAAGGCCACTGATACTTGAATGCGTTTACGATGAGTGATAACGTTCGGCGATCAATTTTGAACTATCGAGCGTGTGGTCGTATTGGAAGGGCAAATTGAATGGATGATTATTCAGACACGCATGTGTATCGACCTGGGCCGACGCGGATTCGGTGGGGTGCTCCTGACAGTGGAGCAGTGGCTGAGACTCCGGAATTATCAACGAGCCAACCGCAACCGACGATTTTTACGTGTATTGATTATTCGCCGGAGCAGCACGAGGTCATCACGTTTACCGATCCCAGCGAACAGTTGAAAGTGCATCGACCGGAGTGGAGCAAGGTCCGATGGATCAATGTGGACGGCTTGGCGAATGTCGGAGCGATCCGGGCAATAGCGACGAAGTACGAATTGCATCCGTTGGTCGTCGAAGACATTTTCAATCTCAATCACCGACCGAAATCCGAGGACTATCGCGGGGCGGATGGAGTGGCGGAGCGCCTGTTTGTAATCGCGCGGATGTTGCAGGTTCACGCTGGATATTTGAGCAGTGAGCAGGTGA
>JBAXUS010000107.1:0-21093 GCA_037129555.1 Planctomycetota bacterium | reverse complement strand
TAATTCCGTTAATACCCGCGCGATTTCTCAACGCAATTCTGAAGCCGTTCCCCGCGCACAAATCGGCGCAAGTTCTCGATAAAGAGATCAAACGCCCGCGCTTCATAATTCGGCTGGTCGCCCCCTAGATGCGGCGTCACAACCACGTTCGGCAACGTATAAAATTCAGAATCCGCAGGCAGAGGCTCCTGCTTGAAAACGTCCAATCCCGCCGCAGCCAACTGCCCGGATTTCAACGCATCGATCAAAGCGCTTTCATCAATCGCATTGCCCCGACCAATGTTGATCAACACCGCATGTTTCGGAAGCAGAGCCAATCGCCGCGTATTCATCAGATCGTCCGTCTCACGCGTCGCGGGCAACACCAACGTCAACACATCGCAGCGCGGCAGAATCGAATCCAGCGTCGAGATCGTGTGCGTCTCGTCGGCTTCGCTGACTGCCTTGCCGCTGTAATTCACGCCAATCGTTTTCATCCCAAACGCCCGCGCCATCTCGCAGACACGTTTGCCCAGAGCGCCCAATCCCAGCACACCCATCGTCTGCCCGCTCAACGACCACGGCTTGTCCGCTTTGTGCGGCGAATTCCACGCGCCCGGTACCAGTGTCTTATCGTAAAAATGAATCTTTCGTGAAATCGCCAACAGCAACGCGAGCGCATGCTGAGCGCACCCTTCATGCATGCCCGCTGCGGTCGTCAGTTGAAACGAACCGTGTTGAAACGCCTCACTCGACGCCCACGCTTCAACGCCCGCCGACGGGTTCTGCACCCACTTCAAAAGCGGCGCATTCTTCAACAACTTAATATCGGGTTTGCCGAAAATAATCGATGCAGCCGACACCGCCGCCGCGTCGTTGGGAGCACCCTGCCGCCAGTCGAATTGCGGAAATTCGCGCACCGCAGCATCAACGCTCTCGCTCGGAACAGGGAAGCAAATCAGAATAGTTTCGGGCATAATGAGAGACGCCGTCATGGCCTGAAAGGTCGAAACAAATTAGCCCAGAGCAACGCCCTGGGCTTTACACACATTTTTATATTAAAGGTTGATAATTGATGCGTCCCGAAGTGGCGGATTTCACGCGTTACTTCAAAACATACACGAGACTGACCTGCGTCTCTTTCGCGTCTTTTTCCAATCGCGCGCTGATGAACCATGAGCGCTTGCCGTCGTCACCCTTCAGGTTCTCTTGCTTCACGCCGTCGTCTTTGTCGTCGATCGACTGTTCTTTCTGTTCCTTGAATCCGCTCGCTTCAAATCCCTTCTTATAAAACGCCTTCACATCAGCAGGGGATTTGACCGTCGCAAAATACCAGATCACGCTCGTGCCTTTGTCGTCCTTCTTGTTTTCGATGAGTTGTGGCTTCACATCCGGAAACACCGGCACCCAATCCGGCACCTTCGGTTCTTCCGCCGCGCGAATCGCTCCAACCGCGCACACCATCAACGCCAGCGTTCCCAATCTCAATGCAAAATTCATGCGATCCTCCTGCGTTTGCCTGCGAGTGAACGTCTCGATAACTCTCCTCGATCTCACATTAGATTACACGAATCCGCCGCACGTTCAAAAGAAAGTGCGGAGAAAGATTATTCACTATGGTGCAGGGTAAAATCCCGCACTACAATTTTGAAGTATAATTTTCACAACACCCTCTGTCGTTTCTCCGCGCTTTCTGCTATAATGATCGGATGCGAAAACGAAGAGATCAAGACTCACCCATCCTCCCCGAAGCCGGCGATGTGCTTCCTGTCGTAGAAATGCGAACGCGCCACTCGTCCAATCACGTCTGGATTTTCCGCCGGATGTTGAACGGCCCCTACGACGAAATCGATCCCGGCACACTGGTCGAAGTCGTCGAAAAAGACGGGCGTTTTGTCGGTCGTGGATTCTACAATCCGCATTCCGAAATCGCCGTCCGACTACTGACCTGCGCCCCTGAAGCCTATCCCGACCGCCGCTACTTCATGGGTGCCATTACGCGCGCCGTCAAGCTCCGGCATGACGTGTTGCAGCTTCCCAAAGTCACCGACGCTTACCGCCTGATTCACTCCGAAGGCGATGGTCTCTCCGGCCTCGTCGCCGACAAATATGGCAAGTCCATTGTCATCGAATTGTTCAGCGCCGGGATGCACCGCCATCTCGAATGGCTTAAACAGGGCTTCCTCGAAAATTTCCCCGAGCACGAAATTGTCGTCCGCAGCGACCACCGCACTGAAAAACTCGAAGGCCTGAAAATGGACGGCCCGCCGCCCGTCGCGCGCGAACTCGTCATCACTGAACACAATCTCAAAATCAACGTCGATCTACGACGCGGTCACAAGACCGGTTACTTCCTCGATCAGCGCGACAACCGCCGCCGCGTCGCAGATTTGTCCGGTGGCCATGAAGTCTTCGACGGCTTCTGCTACACCGGCGGCTTCGCACTCTCCGCAGCGCTCGGTGGAGCCAAGACCGTCGAAGCCGTCGATCTCGATGAAGACGCGATCAAAGTCGCGAATAAAAATCGCGAGTTAAATGGCATCGGCGAGCAATTGAAATTCGTCCACAACAACGTCTTCGATTACCTGCGCGACCAGCGCCAGGTCGGTCGCAAATACGACCGCATCATCCTCGATCCCGCCAAACTCGCGATTTCGCGCTTGGACGTTCCGAAAGCGATGAGCGCCTACGCCGACATGAACCGCCTCGGCATGCAGTGCATCAAACCCGGCGGCGTGCTTGTCAGTTGCTCCTGCACCGGTTTGGTCAGCGAAGAAGATTTGCTGAGTTCCTTGCGCGCAGCCGCGACCGAAGCGAACATGGATTTGCAGATCATCGCCATCCACGGCGCACCCGGCGATCATCCGTGGGCCGTCCGAGTTCCTGAAGGCCGCTACTTGAAAGCAATTTATAGCCGAGTGATGCCGTTGCGTTAACGGGTGAGTGGCGCATGAATCCTTCTCCGACTATTTCCGATCCTCCGAGCGCATCCGACGCGCAACGCCGGGCCGACCAGGCACCGGCGCCAGCGTTGGATGCCACTGTGGAAATGGAACGCCCGAAGGATTTGAATCCGGTCACGCCGCCGCCGGACGTACATGATCCCAGCGTCCCGTCGCTCCGACGTCCGCGCTCCTCTGCAAAGCGTTTTGAATTCGGATCGCCCACCGAACCACAACCCTATCACGCCCACATCTCTCCGCCTCCGCATGCGTTGATGAATGCGATCGTCGAAATGGAACGCCCGGCCGACGTCCAAAAACCATCGCCGCCGATTCTCGCCGATTTAAACGCGACTGTCGCTATCGCTCGCCCAACCGATGCGCGAGCGCTGCCCGTTCAACTCCAAAATCAATACGCCACCGAAGCCATCGACCTCAAGAAGTCCCCCGTTCCTCGCCCGAACTCGGACGCACAAATCGAGTCGTCCGAACCCAAACACAATCCACCCACGCCACTCCCGACGTACACAAAAAAGCTCGGTGAAGTGCTCATCTCCATGGGCAAATTAACCGCCGAACAACTCGAAGAAGCCGTGACGATGGCGCAGGACGCCGGCGAACGCATCGGACGCTGGTTGATTCGCTGGGAACTGGTTGACCCCGACACGCTTTGCCGCGCGCTCTCGATTCAGACAGGTCTGCCCATGACGAAACTCGTCAGCGACGCCATTCCTGAACCGTTGCGCAATTTATTTTCGCTGCCGCTGATGATGCACCACAATTTCGTCCCGTTCGACGATTCCGGCGCCATCCTCTGCCTCGCAGCCTGCAACCCTCTCGACCCCGCGCTGATTCGCGAACAGGAAAAAGTTCTTCACAAAATTATCGAAGTCTTTCTTGCACGCGAAGACCAAGTCGCTCGCCAGCTCGATTGGATGCGCATCAAATTGAAAACGCGCTCACGCCGCTGTCTGCGCTTCAATCTGCGTGTGTTCGTGTCGTTTCAATTCTGCAATCGATTGGGTGTCCGACACGACAAAAACATTCACGACGGCGCGACGGTCAACGTCAGCGAAGGCGGCTATTTGCTCGACTGCCCCGCCCCCATCGACGATCCCAGCGCGATGCTGTTGAAGGGTATGTATCTAAACGTCATCATCAAATCCATGACCGGCGAAATCCGTGCCATCTGCGACGTCCGCGAAATCCGCCTGGTCGATGACTCACCCAAGCCCCGTTGGCTGATGGGCGTTGAAATTGTCGAGATGAATGATGACAGCAAAACACGTCTCAAAGGACTTTGCCGCCGCACCACAAAACGCGCGTAGCCCGTGCTTTTTACCACTCACTTCACTGCAGGCGTATTAATCGTCTGATCATCCGGCGGCGGGGCAGGCGGCGGCGGCGGTGGAGCCGTCAACGCCATCGTCATCGCATGCAATCCGGCACGCCACACGCGCCCGCGCTTCGCGTCCATCCCAGCGACGGGCCAGCTGCCATCCGGGCCTTGATGCTCTTTCAACATCGTCCGCAAATTTCCGACCCACGTTTTCGATTCGTATTTGTCTTCCGTGAACATGTAAATCACAGCGATCGACCCCTGCCACAACGACATCGCATCATAGCCTTCGCCGCTCTTGCCCCAGGACACATTCTCCAAAATACGCGGATACGATTCAGTCGCTTTATCAAACGGTCCGAACACAAATGCCAGCGCCGGATTGACCGACGAACGTGAGGGATTAATCAAAAACATCCCTTGCATCCCGCCAACTGTCGCGCGCCAATCCGCCGGCCCGCCCACCTTTTCACAGAACACCGCCCCACTCGGATCCGTCTTCGCATCCAGCCGTTTAAACCCTGCGCGAATCGCTCCAAGAATCTCGTCTTCAATCGGAAACGCCGCCTTCGAATCCGGCTTCTTCTCGCCGGACTTAGCCGGACCTTCTTTGCCGACCCACACATCAATCTTCGAAGCTGTTGATTTCGGCTCATCCGGTGTTTCAGTCAGCGAGTCAAATTTGAAGCCGTCGTATCCCGCGAATTTGAAAACAAACGCCGACAGCGCCAGCATCTCCGTGCTCGGCTCATCGCATTTCGCGATAGGCCCGAAGCCGCCGTTCTTCGCACTCATCCGCCGCAACGCAACACTGTTCATGCGCGATGTCGCCTGGCGCAAGCTGTCGCGCATCGAGTACGTCACTGCAAGCCGGAACGTATCACTCGCAAACATTTGAGCCATCGCCGACTCGCCCGGACCGTTCACATCGCCAATCGTCCCGTCCGGTTTGGTCTTCGATTCCAACCACTTCACGGCCTTCCGCGCCCGGGCGACCGCCTCCACATTTTGATTCACACCGCTGCTCGATCCCAGCAACACCCACGCGCTGATCGATGTCAGAATAATGTCGTTGTTCAGAGTCTGAAACTCCGGTGCCGCTCCCGTCTTCTTCGAATCAAAATGCCCGTCGTCTTCCTGCACGTCCATCAAATACAGAATCGCTTTATCAAACAACTGCATGTCGAGACTGCGGTCCTGGGGTACCTTGTATTTCAACGCTGAAGCGCCCGACGGAATCGATCCATCCGGATTGACCGCCAACTTCGGAACAGCGTTCGGAACTGAATTAGTCGCAACCGGTTTTGGCGCAGGAATGAATTCAGCCGGCTTGACCTCCACCGGTTTCTCCGACGTCTGAACCACCGGCACAGGAGTAGAAGGAGGCGGAAGTTCCGACTGGCTGAACACAAACCACGACGCGCCCACGCTCGCAACAACGACCACCGCTGCACATAAAAGTTTTGATGAGGTATTCACAGATCAAGCCACCTGTTTCTGAATAAATAGTCGCACTACTTCCCAAAATGATTCTTCAAGCGTTCATACGCCGCGTTGATCTCGCCGAGTTTGGAATTCGCACGATCAAGCAGTTTTTTATCGGAACCAAACCGGTCCGGATGCCAGACTTTCGCCAGTTCCCGGTACGCGTTTTTCACCTCGTCAAACGTCGCCGTCGGTTTCAAATCCAGCAAACTGAAATCGCGACTCAACCCGCCCTCGATTCGCGGCTGCGCTGTGGAGGATTGCGAACCCGGTATCTTCGCCTTCGCCCGGCCCACCGCTTTCCCAGCCTTGTGAATCACGCTCCGTCGATAGATCAGGAACAGCACGATCCCGACGATGATAAAAATCCACTCTTTCATACGAGGTGCCGATCGGGCGCGCGCCGGGACAAACTATGTGCAAGACACTTCATACAAGAAACCTGTACATCACTTTAATTCAGATCAATGAAACCGCAATGTTTACAAATCTAAGTCCGCCGTGATTCAATTAAAATCGACTTCCTGATCCGCCGCCAGCTTCTGCTTTTTCCGGCCCTGAGGCGGCACGTTCGCGTTTCCACCAGGCTTTTTTTCCACCTCTGATTTCGGAACAAAAATCATCTTCATCAACGTTCCGTTCGTGTCCCGTGCGGAAAAAACCAGTCGGACTCCGCGCTCCGAATTGACGAACTCCAGCTTCGGATCGTCATTATCCGGATAATATTTCAACGACGTCTTATTGATGCTGACCCACGTCATCGCAATCGTACATTTCTGCCGAAACTCGAGCGAAGTAGCCTCGGCAAACGAATACACCTGCTCCACGCCATTGCCATAGTCCTGCTTGAAAACCAGCTTCCCTTTTTTGATGGTGACCGTGGCCGGAACCTCTGCCGCAGTATCCGCCAAAAGCAAGCCGTCGTCCGACGTGCTGATCGATTCAACGCGTACAAAATCGCCTTCAATCGATTTCACTTCCTGAGCGCTCAACGCAATCTTTGCGCGCGTACTCACCTCCGCATCACTGCTTGCCACCGCCTTGCGCAACGCAGCTTCCACGCCCTTACCGCCCAGCCCCAAAACAAGCGACGCTTCTTCGCGCTCCTTAAAGACATCCGAACCCAACCGCTCCACCCACTGCTCAACGCTCCGGCCTTTCAACAACTCAGCCGCAGCCGTTTCTGCCCGCGCGGAAAACGCCAGCGCACTCACCAAGCACACCCACACGAAATAAGTCTTCATAAGACCGCTTCCTCAGGTTTGGTTTCAATCGCGCAAACACCAACTTCTAAAATCCTATCGCGAACGATTTCCTCGCGAAACAATAAAATGTAGGACGCTGCCTACTCACGTCGCACCTTCACGCTCCGACTCGCTATTGTCAGCGGCTTACAAAACGTTTAGAATTTATGACACGATTATTAGGAACCAATAGCCATGCGCCATTTTATTCTCCCATTCTTAACACTCTTTGCGATTCTCGGATGGAGTTGTGCTGCGGAAGATGCTGAGACCGAGCGGACACAGGGTATTGTCGCCCTCAAAGAATCCCAAACCAATCCCCGCGCCATCGTCGTTGCCGCACGCCATTTCGCCAAAGCCAGCGATTTGTTCGTCACGGCAGGCAACGATGACAAAGCCACCGAGATGAATTCGTTTTTGTTTTGGTGCAAAAAAAGAATGACGTACCAGGACATCGAACAGTTCACCAAAGGCGCAGACGCCGCAGTCGGCGACAAGCTGTTCAAGGCCGAAAAGATCAAGCCTGAAGCCGACGAGTCGCAAGCATGGTTTGACCGGGCCGATAAATTCGCGACCGCGAATCCCAGCGAACACTTGCTGATCGCCGTGCGATTTTTTGAAGTCGCATCGCGATTTGTTGGCAGCAAACACAGCATCACCGCCCAGGAACGCAGCCTCAAAGAGCAAGCTCTGGCGCAGGAAAAAGTGCCCCCGTCCCCGCCCTCAGTGCCATCCGTTGCAACGATTCCAGTCAAACCCGTTGCCGCTGACAGCAACGATCCCATCGCCAAACGCGTTGCAGCCACTCAAAGCGCTTACGTTGCCGAATTGGAATCCGCGCACAAAGCAACCCTGGATTCACTCGCCAAACGTGAAGCAGATGCACGCAAAATCGGCAATAAAAAAGTCGTGGATGAGATCAAAGAAGAACGAGCGGCCTTCGAAAGCAAAAAACTCTTCGATCAAATTCAATGCTTTACACCCGATCAAAAACGCAAAATCGGCGCGGCGTTGAAAATGTATTCGGTCGAATGCGATGCGGCGATCAAGGCCTATACAAAAGCCGCGAAAGACGACGACGCCAACGCCGTCGAAAAACAATTCAAGCTCGCGTCAGACGATTATTCAGGGGCCGGATCGGCACCGGCCGTTGCAAAAACAGGCGCGGACCCGGCATCGGCACAGGGCGTGTTGGTCGACAAAACCTACGTCGCCTGGTTTACAGTCTCCAATTTAAAACTGCATGGCGGCGCTGTGATTTCATTGGACAACCCGGCCCTACAATTTGATGGCATGGTTTTCGGTGAAATTCATGCTTCAAAATGGATGGCCGGGAGCGAGGGTTACCAACGCACCCAGCAGGATCAAAATAAATACGCCGTAGAGACCTCTACTCCAAACATGCCCATTCAACTCGCGATAACGTATCGTGACCGCGACATTACCATTTATCGCAACGGCATCAAATACGCGAATTGGCAAATCGCGGGCGAACCGCAGAAATTTGGCTCGGACGCGAGCGCTCTTTTCGGTATTCGCGTGTCTGCCGCGTCAGCGGATTGCTTTGCCGGTTCGATTGTCGATGCTCGCATTTATGCCGAAGCCTTGAACGAAGCTCAACTCGTTGCGTTGAGGCCCAGCCTTGCAAGCGGCCTAAAACCTTGGGCGTGGTGGACCTTCGAAGACGGTACCTGCCGCGACCGCATGGGCCGTTTTGCGCCTGGCAAACCAACGGGTGTGGCAAGCATTAAAGGGGGCGTGATGCTCTTGTCGGGCAAAGGTTTTTTCAAAGCCGATCAAGTTGCTGCGAAAAAGAAGTAAGCCATCCAAGTCTGTGTTTTCTTCAAGTCTATGTCAGACCGCGTGGTCGATGTGGTGTACACGTTTAAAGACGTTTGATGGAACAGTCCTCACATTTTTTCGGAGAATCTCCTGAACATGCCGTCCGTTTCGTTCAAACACCTTGTCGCCTCATGCGCACTACTTATTGCCTCCGGTTTCACATGCGCCGGTGAAAAAGCGCCCGCGCCACCCTCCACCCCCGCCGAAATTCTCAAAGGCGTCAAAGTCGAAAAAGGCTTCGAGGTCAACGTCTTCGCGTCGCCGCCGAATGTCAGCTACCCCGTCTGCATCAGCGCGGCTCCGACAGGCGAGCTGTTCGTCGGCGTCGATGAAAACGGCTCGCTCGACCGCAATCCCGGTCGCGGTCGTGTCGTCCGTTGCGTCGATACAAAAGGTGACGGCGTCGCCGACAAATTCACCACCTTCTGCCAAGTGGACAGCCCACGCGGTTTGTTCTTCGACAACAACATGCTGATCGTCCTGCATCCGCCGGTGATCGAAGCGTACTACGATGACGAAGGCAAAGGCGTCGCGAACCGGCACGAGACGCTCGTGACGGGCCTCGGTTTCGGCCTCGACGCACGCGGAGCCGACCACACCACCAACGGCATTCGCTACGGCATCGACGGCTGGATTTACATCGCCATGGGCGACTACGGCAGCCCGAACGCCGTCGGCAAAGATGGCAGCAAGCTCAAGCATCGCGGCGGCGGCATCATGCGCTTTCGCCCGGACGGAACCGAACTCGAAAAGTACGTCGTCGGCACACGCAACATCTGCGACATGGCCGTCGATCCGTTCATGAACATTTACACAGTGGACAACACCAACGACGGCGGCGGCTGGTGGGTGCGTTTGGCGCATGACATTCAAAGCGGCAATTACGGCTACCCTACCCTCTATATGAATTTCGACGACGAAATGATCAAGCCGCTCGCGGACTACGGCGGCGGTTCGCCAACCGGTGCGCTGTACCTGCACGAACCCGGCTTTCCGAAAGATCACGGCAGTGCGTTTTACATGTGCGAATGGGGCCACGGCAAAGTAATCCGCCACCCGTTGACTCCGAACGGCGCGACGTTCAAAGCGCCGCAACAGAAATCAGACGAGCGCCTGCCGTTCGTAGAATTCACGCGCCCGACCGACATCGACGTCGATGGCGCATCGCACTTTTTCGCGTCCAGCTGGAAAGGCGCGACATTCACATACGACAAGGCCAATGGTGGCAACGTCGGCTTCATTGTCCGCGTCGTCGATCCCTCGAAGAAGCAGCCTGCGTTCCCGAATTTAAAGACGGCCAGCGACGACGATTTACTCACGTACATGGCGTCTCCGAGCCATGTCTATCACACGCACACGCAGCGCGAAATTCTGCGCCGCAGTGCTAAGCCGGTCTTCGTGAATGGTCTCGAAAAGCTCGCCGCAGACAACCAGGATTTAGCCGTCCGCGTCGCAGCGATCTACACGCTAAAGCAACTGCTCGGCGAAAAAGCGAAGGACGTTCTCGTCAAGCTTTCCGCACAGGATGAACTGCGCGAACATTGTTTGCGCGCATTGACGGATCGCAAAAAAGAATGCGGCAGCTTGGACATCAAATTGTTCACCGACGCGTTGAACGACTTGAATCCGCGTGTACGCAACCAAGCTGCGATTTCGCTCGGACGCATCGGAAAAGTCGAAGCAGGCGAAGCACTCACTGCGCTCATGGCCGATGCTGACCCCGTGATTGTTCACATCGCGATCAATAATCTCGTCGAGCTGAAAGCATCGGCGGCGTTATTTAAAGCGCTCGAGAGCGGCGATGCGAAATTGCGCTACGGCGCGTCGCGCGGCTTGCAGGCGTTGCATGAAAACGCCGTTGTGGACGGACTCATTCAGCGCGTGGACAAGACGCAGGACCCGTATCAGAAACAAGCGGTGCTGAAAGCGCTCTGCCGTCTCTACAATCGTGAACAGGAATGGGACGGCTCCATCAAGACATGGTGGGGCACGCGCCCGGACACGACCGGACCCTACTACACACCCGAGACGTGGGAACGCAGTGAAGACATCGGGAAGACGTTGAAGACCGCGATGACGACGTCCGACGCTGGAACGGTCCGCTGGCTCGTTCCGGAGATGGTCCGCAACCGCATCGACCTGCCCGACATCACAGCGCTTTTAATAAAGATGGCAAACGAAGATCCTACGTACAAAGCGACTGCCGCCGGCGTTTTCCTGGGCAAGAAGAATCTACCAAAAGAAGCGATACCCATCGTGGCTGAAGTCGCCGCGTTGAATGATGCACCCGCCGCGTTGCGCGCAAAAGCGTTGCGCGCGTTGGGCAAGAATCTCGATCAGCCGAGCGTGTTGGATGCGTTCATCAAAGCCAGCGCAACGATCGACAACAAAGCCAACAAGGACGTCCTGAGTGCACGCGATGAAGTCGTACGCGAGCCCAAATGCGCACAGTTCGTCAATGCGTTCGTGAAGCATGCATCGAGCGGTTCGATGGGTGAACGTCAGGCTGCATATCAGGTACTGCTCGCCATTCACTCCGCGCAAAAGGCATCGAAAGAGCAGAAGGACACGTCCGCGAAAGCCATCGACTCCGGCTGGACAAATGCTGAAAGCACCCCAGCCCTGTTGCATGCGATCACGTACGCGAAGGCCGGCAGCTACTCGGTGAAGATTCGCGCAGCAGCAGCCAGCACGGTGCCCGCTGTGGCCGATGCGGCGAAGGCGTGTTTGAAAGAGTTGAAGTTCGACGACAAGAACACCGCTCCCGCCGCGAAGAAGGTCGCAATTGGCGCACTGGAATCTCAAGCCGATTACGACAAAGTCGTCGCCGCCGTTCAGAAGGAAACGGGCAACCGCGAACTCGGCGAAGAGTTGTTCAAGAAACAAAACTGCATCGCCTGTCACACGGTCAACAAAAACGATCCGCCCAAAGGCCCTTACCTCGGCGACATCGTCAACCGTTACAAGCGCCCCGAATTGCTCGAATCGATCCTGCGTCCGAACGCCAAGATCACGCAGGGCTTTGAGACGATCAAGTACAAGATGAAAGACGGGCGCGTGATGGAAGGATTCGTTGTTAAGAAAGGCGACGACGAAATCGAAATCCGCTCCAGTCCGACAGAACAACTCACACTGCAAGTCAAAGACATCGCCTCGAGCAAACCGCACGAAAACTTCTCGATCATGCCTGAAGGTCTGGTGAAGGATTTGTCGACGCAGGAACTGGCCTCGATCCTAGCGTATTTGGATTGGTTGAATGAGCAGGCAAAAAAGTAACTGAAAACAGCGAGTGCCGTGAAGCGGCGATTTTCACCGCTTCACGACTCACGCTTTTTGCTGGTAGTGGTTGACACTCTTTTGTTTGGTGATTAAAATCGACAATAAGAGGAGGCATTCAATATGGCGTTACTCAAGACATCCGTCGCGCTTGAAAAGTCTGTGCTTAAAGAAGCCGGAAAGCGTGCAAAACGCATGAAGGTTTCCAGGAGCCGTTTTATTTCAAACGTTTTGGAAGACTATTTCGAAACGACTGAAAGCGATGCGGACATCACTCGGAAAATCATTGAATCGTATTCGCAATCTGCACCGTTGAACGTTGACGAAAAAAGTGCACTCGACGGAATGCGTAAAGTCATGCTCAACCTTCAAAGGTCTGACCCGTGGTAGTGCGACAGTGCGAAGTCTATTGGATGTCATTGGAAGATCCTGCCGGAACGGGCAGTCCCCGGCCTTATGTGATTTTGCAAAACAACGCATTTAATAGCACTGGAATTGGAACTGTCGTTGTTTGCAGCTACACGTCAAATCTCCAAAGAGCACGCGATTTCGAAAACGTCATGGTCAAAAAAGGCGAGGCTGGATTTCCGAAAGATTGTGTTGTGAATATCTCTCAAATTCACACGGTTTCGGTCACTTCCTTGGACGAAAAACTAGGGCACTTTACACCAGCTCGATTTAAAGATATTCTTCGCGGCGTCAAATTATTGATCGAACCGCGCGAGCCGTTCTAATTTGATTCGACTTTTTCGCCTCAATACTATTTCACAACACACTCCTGAAAAAACGCCGCCAGCGCCTCGCCTCGCGCACGAAACGAGTGCACGTTTTCCGCTCGTTTTCTCGCGGCTGCTCGCATCGCGTTTAGTTTTTCAGGCTGGGACAAAAGCGCTTCGATCATGCGGGCCCAGTCGCTCGCCTCATTGCGCGGGCCGAGTTGAACGCAGTCACTTCTATCAGCGAGTTCAGACAGTCCGGGCACATTGGCGACGATCAGCGGTACTCCGCATGACAGCATTTCCAGCGCCGGTCGAGACGCTCCGTCGCTGCCGACGCAGAACACCAAACCCACGTCTAATCCACTCAGCAGCGCGGTGAATTCGCTGGCTGATTTACCCTGAGTGCTGACCACGGTGACCCGGTCTGCCGAAAGTTTCAGCGTTGTGAATGCGTGCTCTCTCAATTCACGCGCAAGTTCGCCTCGGCCGATCACTTGTCCGCTCCACACTTGCGAATGGGAAAGCTGTGAGAAAATATCGAGCGTAAACCGCTGGCCCCGGTCGCGCCCATTTTCGCGTTTCCACCGTGCGGCCTGACCAACCACGGGCGCTTCGTTTTTGTGTTCGGATGATCGCGGGACGAAAAACGCCGTGTCAACGGCTCCGTGAATAAACCGCGCGCGCGGCGTTCCTGCTCGAATCAGGACGGATTCATCGTCGCGTGAGACGCACACGCATCCAGCTGTATGACTGGCCAGCGTGTTTAGTATCGGGCGGTGTTCGCCGCTCGGATTACGGTGCCACGTCCGCACCAACGCGGCGCGGCGGGAACGTCCCGGAATCAGCAGCGCGAGCCAATGCTCGGCGGCTCGGTGCGCGTGGATGATGTCGATGGATTGCGCGGCGATAAGCTTCGACAATCCTGACGCGTCGCGCATCGCGGTGAACATGCCCATCGCGCCGCGTCCGAATTTGAAGGCTGGAAAAACATCGGTGGACGGAACGCCTGCCTTTTGCAACGCCTCGATGATCGCAGGCGTGTCATCACGGCACGCGGCGCAGGCGCGAATTCCGGCGGCGCGGAGCGACTGGATGTCCGTGATCGCCGCAGCCGCAGCGCCCGTGGGGCCTCGCCCTGAGATTAAATGCAAGACGGTCATGAATTGAACCGAGCGCCGGGATCTTGTCACGTCATAAAAAAAGAGCGGCGTTTCCGCCGCCGCTCCTGATGTGAAAAAAGTTGAACTGAAGCGCTACGTTATCGCATTTCGTCGAGTTGCTTCGACGCCTTGTTTGCGAATTCAGTCGCCGCAAATCGACGTTCGGACGAGAGGCGACTAAAGTTCATCACCGCCCGGCTTTGGTCTTCGCCAGCGGTGCGGCCCGGAAGTTTGGCGAGTCGTTTGAAGCACTCACCGGCTTTGAAGAGGGCGTAAGCTTCGGAGCGCGCATCGGTCGCGTACTGGTTTTGAACGCGCATGTATTCAAGCACCGCGTCCGTTAACGCGTCCGCCAATTGAGCGCCACCAAGCTTCTTGCTGTCAGCGTCGGCGACAATGGCATCACCGAGAATCGAGTGCGCCGAAGCCGCAACGCCTTCAGGCGGCGTCAGAGCCAGTGCGCTTTGCGCAGCCTCACGCGCTTTCGCGGAATCGTTTGCAATCATATTGCAGCGAGCCTGGCCGACGAGGGCCATGGCTTTAACGCGCGCGACCAAGCCTGTCGCGGCGTTGCTGTATTTCTTGGCCGCTTCAGCGGGTTTGTTTTGAGCAAACAAGGACTCGCCTTCGAAATAATCAGCGAGCTGCTTCGAATCGTTTCCTCCGTCGCGCAGGATCACCAACAGCGGCGCGAGCTTATCGAACGTCTTCGCCTGGATCGCGGAATCAGCCATGTTCGTGATCGCGAGTGCAACGTAGCGCGAAGCCGGGAATGTGCTGATGAGTTTCTGATAGGCGGTCATCGCTTCGCCCATTTTGCCGCCGCGATATTTGCATTCTGCAAAGAGGTAATACACGTACGGGCGCGCAACGAGGCGAACCTGATCCATCAATTCTTTTTGGTCGATGATAGCTTGAAGACTATCAGCAGCGGCACCAAACGCGCCCCGTCGAAACGACATGACGGCATCGTGGAATCCTTCTGCCGAGACGTCCCAATCGACGTCTGAAATCGCCGCTGACGTGATCGGAATCAACGCGCCGCGTCCGCCGCGTCCGTCGGCCAATTCGATTTCCAATCCGTCCTTGTCGTCCTTGGTGATGCGGCCCTGTTTGACCTCTTTGGTGACCAGAGTCACTTTATCGGTCTCTGCGCAGATCGCTCCCGCAGCCACGGCACACAATCCCACCAACACCATCCGCGCACTCAGCGCGTGCCACTGTGACACCTTCATGTCGTGCTTCCCCCGTTTCAAGTTCTTCATATGAGAATCAATCCGCAAATCATAACTTTCTTTTCAAACCGCCGCAAGGAAATTAGATGGGCGGACGAATTGGAAAAAATGCGCGGCGTGAACGGGCTAAAAGCCCGTCCTACATGGTGACTACGTTTCACCCGCTTAAAACTTGCGAGCAAAATAGATTCGTTTTATTTCAGCAACGCCGCCACGCGCTCACCGATCGCCAGCGATGCAGTGGCAGCGGGCGAGGGCGCATTCAAAACATGAATCGCGTGTTCGTCGCGAACGATGCGAAAATCATCGACCATCGTTCCGTCGTTCAGCAACGCCTGCGCGCGGACACCGGCCCCGAAACTTTCGATGTCATCGCTTTGAATCTCCGGAACGAGGCGCTGAAGCGAGCGGACAAATGCGGCTTTACTAAAGGAGCGCAGCGTTTCGGTAATTCCTGTGCGCCAATACTTCAACGCCATGCGCCAAAATCCGGGATAGGTCAACGAATCAAACGCGTCGCGGAAATCGAAGGCGTAATCGTGGTAGGCTTCGCGCTTCAACGCCAGCACCGCGTTCGGCCCGGCCTCGACTCCGCCGGCAATCATGCGCGTAAAATGTACGCCAAGAAATGGGAACCTCGGATCGGGGACAGGATAAATCAGGCCCTTCACCAAGCGGTGCGCGACGGGTTTCAATTGGTAATACTGGCCTCGAAACGGAACGATCTTCGCATCCGGTTTCGCACCGCTCAATTTCGCGACGCGGTCCGAATGAAGGCCCGCGCAATTGATGATCGTCTTCGCGCGGAATTCGTTGGCGTTCGTCGCGACGATCTGCTCGCCGTTTGAATCGCGCGTGATCGAGAGCACTTTTACGCCGGTCAAAACGGTGCCACCTTTTGCGGCAACCAGTTCGCCATATTTTTTCGCAACGGCGACATAATCAACGATCCCGGTTGTCGGTACCCACAGCGCCTTGATACCCGCCGCGTGAGGCTCGATTTCGCGGATGCGATCCGGGCCGATTTCTTCGATTCCGAGAACGCCGTTGGCGATGCCGCGACGCAACAATTCAGTGAGCGCGGGCAGTTCGGACTCACGTGTCGCGAGCACAATTTTTCCGCAGATGTCGTGGGCGATGCCGTGTTCTTTGCAGAATTCGACCATGCGGCGCGCGCCATCCACGCAGGTCTGCGCCTTCGCGGAACCGGGCTTGTAGTAAAGTCCGGAATGGATCACGCCGCTGTTGTTGCCGGTCTGGTGGCTGCCGAGCGTCGCTTCTTTTTCGAGCACACAGACGCGCGTTCCCGGCGCGTTTTTTTCGATCGCCAACGCTGTCGAAAGTCCAACAATTCCGCCGCCCACAATTACGATGTCACAGTTCATTGAATGTCACCCATTATAAATCACGTCTCCGTCGCGATGCGTTTTCGCGTCTCGATCCACGTATGCAACGACGCTTT
The DNA here is from genome assembly GCA_037129555.1 of Planctomycetota bacterium. GTDB lineage: Bacteria > Planctomycetota > SZUA-567 > H5-PLA8 > H5-PLA8 > JANXLS01. The sequence goes on along the minus strand of JBAXUS010000107.1, from coordinate 4,410 downwards.
CAGATTCGAGCGGTTTTGTTTTCCGTATGGCACAGGCTGATGCGCGGGGAGGTTCATTTCGCGCAACATTTTTTGAATCTCGCGCCGCGCCACAAGGTCGTGGATCAGGTCGTCTGTGAAAAGTCCGCCGGAGAAATTCATCGCCTCAACCCTGTTCTTGACGACGCGTTGAGCGAGCAACAGATCAGCGGTCATAACGAGGTCGCCGGGTTTCGCGCCGATCACGATCCAATCATCAGCCGCGTCGAACGCGCCTTCGACCACTTCCATCCGCGCGTCTTTGTTTGAAGCGATGGAGGGGATTGATTTATTCGCGATGAAAATAGGAGTCAAGCCGTGGCGCTTGCTGACAAACAGAATTTCGTCCCGTGCGGGGCAGGCGTCGGCGTCAACGTAGATGGTCATGGATTCGGGCTTGTGAAATTGAAAAGAGCCGAATGCTATTCGGCTCCACTTTTTATTAACTTACGTTCCTGTTTCGAGGCGCTTCCACAATTTTTCGTCAAGTTCCGGGACCAACATGAAGCGCTTTTGTTCAGCCTTAATGTCGTAATGAACTCGTCGGAACTCGATGGTTTTTGCAGTCGTATCGAGAATCACGTAACAGCCGTCGGGGTTGTTGTCGCGCGGTTGACCGACGGAGCCGATGTTGACCAGCGTCTTGCGAGTATCACTCAATTGGTAGGTCATATTGTCGAGATCAGCAGGTTTGATCCACTGAAAATCGTCCGTCACTACGCCGGGCTTGTGACTGTGTCCGCAAAAACTGAGGAGTTCAATGTGCTCGAAAATGTCAGTGGCTTTTTGCGAGTGGCCGAAACCGATGTCAGCGAAATCCGCTTCTTCGACGTACTCATAAAGAGGGTCGCGCGGGGACGCGTGGACGTAGAGCGTCTTCTCTTCCTTGCGGGCCGCTGGTTGTTCGGCGAGGAAATTCCAGCGGTTGCGTTTGCCGCCGAGGCTGTACCAATGCGGCTGGAGCATCTTGCGCTGCCAGTCGATCGCAGCGCGGGCGTAGCGGTTGAAACCGACGGCCACGCTCATGAACAACGCTGCGTCGTGATTGCCGCACAGCGTCCACTTACAGGTCGATTTGATGATGTCGATGCACTCGACGGGGTCCGGACCGTAGCCGCAGATGTCTCCGAGGCAAACGATGTCGTCCAATCTCTGTTTGCGGCAGTCCTCTAGGGCGGCGCGCAAGGCGATCAGGTTCCCGTGAATGTCCGAGATGATGGCTCGTCTCATGGATGAGTTCGGACGCTCGCAAGTGGATGAATGGCGATAGGACCGCCCTTCAATCTCTGCCCCAAGTTAAATTTCATACCAATGCCAATACTGCGGATGTCAGTCAATCATACGGCATTTAATTCTTGCTGCTCCGGCGCGATGGCAATTTCTTGCGCCGTCCTTCCAATCCCAGCAACAACTTAAGGTCCATCTGTTCGTCCAAACTAGCAATGGCGCGTGAAATCATCGCGTTGCGCGTCGGGGCCGGGCCGTCTTTTGCCCGGGCCAGATACGGAATCGTCGCATCGATTTTACGTTTCGAAATGCGTTCGATTTCCGCACGCGTTTCGCCTGCCAACTCAGTGTCACCTGCATGTGTCACGTTCATCACGATGCCCGCCAGTTTCAGCGGAGATCGTTCAATTTCACGCAACGACAACAGGGTGTGATTAATAGTACCCAAAGCCGCGCGGCAAACCAGTAAAATTGGAAATCCCAATTGAACGGCGAAATCCAAGACCAGCGTATTCTCATCCAGCGGCGCGAGTAGTCCACCCACGCCTTCCACAATTACCGCCTTATGCCGCGAACACAACTCCGACACAGCCCAGCGTGCCAGATTCATGTCCGCTTCAATCCCTTCATGCCGCGCCGCAATTGTGGGTGCGACGGGTAATTTGAACCGCAACGGGCAGATTTTTTCAATCGGCTCACAACGATCCGACGCTTCGTACAGTCCGACCGAGTCCGTCCATTCTCCAGGCACCTCGCCTGTGGCCACTGGCTTAAAACCTACGCCGTCCACTCCGGAGGTGCGCAGCCAGCGAACAAGCGAACACGACACCAACGTCTTGCCGACGTTTGTGTCTGTGCCCATCACAAAAAGACCGAGAGTGTCCTGACTCATTCAACTGCCCGCAACGCCACGATTCGAATCGATCTTTCTGGCACAGACAACAACGTACACCAGCGCCAGATTGAATTATCGACTCTTTGCAGCCGCTTTGAAAGCGCCTTTTTTGGGAGCCACCGCTTTTTTTGCGGGAGTCTTGACCGGTGCCGCGGCCTTCACGGGCTTTGTGGCTTTTTTCGCCACGACGGGCTTGGCCGCTTTGACCGCTACTTTTTTCGCCGGGGCTATCACGGGAGCGACTTTCTTGGCCTGTTTCTCCGCAGGAGCCACTTCGCTCTTCGCCGGTTTTGCAGGCTTCTTGAGGCGCAGCGATTCTGCTTTCAATTGAATCAGGATTTTAAATCCGGCATAATCGTGATCATTCTTAATGGGCGTTCGGACGCACTTCGCTCCGCCTTGAACTTTGGCGCGGCCGAGGCGGCGCTTCAATTCGGCATCGAGCGTGGCGGTCTTGAGCAGCGCCTCCATCTCTTTACCCAGTTGCACCGACGCTTCGAATTGCGCGGGAAGCAAATGGAGTGTGCAGAGCGTGTTCTTCGCTCCGATCAAATAGCGCACCGCCCAGCCCCATGTCGGGCCGTAGTAGAACAAGCCGCTCGTCGCGCCTTGCACGGTGGCCAAATGCCGTTCGACTTCACTGTAGCGTTTCCGCCCCAACGGATCCAGCAGACTCACCAGCCGCGCTCGCGTGGGCTTGGGATCTTTTTTCAGAAAGGGATGAGCCATACCATTCTTTGAATCCTTGCCAATTCCACTGATCACCACTCGCAACCTCCTCGACCGCAATTAGAATTTAAAACATCATTGTACATGAAATGAACTTGAATTCAAAGGCGAGAATGATAAAGGAGCCAGAATGACTACACAAAATACATCGACCATCCCTTTCACCAAGTCCAAAGATTTCTTCATCGGACTCGATTCCGACGGCTGCATTTTTGATAGCATGGAGATCAAACACCGCGAGTGTTTCATTCCCATGACGGTCTGGAAATGGAATCTCCAAGCGGTCAGCCGCATGGCGCGTGAGTGCCACGAGTTCGTGAATCTGTATTCAAAATGGCGCGGCATCAATCGCTTCCCGGCATTGGTCCGGACGCTTGAAATGCTCGCGGTTTACCCGGGTGCCGCAGCGCGCGGCTTTAAAGGTCATGATATTTCGGGGCTAAAAAATTGGATGGCCACCGAAAAGCAGCTCGGCAATGCCACTCTCAAAAAAGCGGTCGCCGCGACACAGGACCCGTGCTTGATCCAAACGCTGGCGTGGTCCGAGACCATCAACCAGCGCATCGACGAAATGGTCTATGGCGTCCCACCCTTCCCGCTCGTCCGGGAAACGCTCCAGAAGGCGAAATCAGTCTGCGACATGATCGTCGTCAGTCAGACGCCGCACTCAGCACTGACCCGCGAATGGGAAGAGCACGGGATCGATGGATTTATCCAAACGATCTGCGGACAGGAGCAGGGTTCGAAGGAGCAGCACCTGACCGAAACCTGCGTCGGAAAATACCCGCGCGAACAGACGCTGATGATCGGCGACGCTCCCGGCGACATGAAGGCCGCGAAGACCGCAGGGACGCTGTACTATCCGATCGTCCCGGGACGCGAGGCGCAGAGTTGGCAGCGCTTCTATGAAGAAGGCTACGCGCGCTTCATCGCCGGAACGTATGACGGCGACTACCAAGCCAACCTGATCGCCGAATTCGACAAAGCGCTGCCGGAAAAAGCGCCGTGGGAAACGAAGTAAACGGCAACGACGAACGGATTTTTTTAACCGCGAATTGACGCGAATTTGCGCGAAAACGGCAACGACGTTGGATGGAGTTACCGGGTGTGAAATTACATTTCGTGTTTCGAGTTTCGTGTTTTTGGATTATCATTTCGACGGGTTGATGCTAACTCGAAACACGAAACTCGGAACCCGAAACAACACCCATGTCCACCCGCGCAGCCCTCCTCTCCATCGGCGATGAACTTCTACTCGGCGAGATCGTCGATACCAATCGTCCTTACATCGCTCAACAATTATTGACGCTCGGCATTTCGGTCGTTCGCGCTGAGACCATTGGCGACGAAATTGACGAGATCGCAGAGGCGTTTAAACGCGCGCTCGACTGCGCGGATATTGTTGTCGGCACGGGCGGATTGGGACCGACAGATGATGATCTGACATGCGCGGCGCTGGCAAAAGCGCTGGGTCTCGACATCGTTTTTTTCGACGACGTCATGATCCAAATGGCCGAGCGGTTGAAACGCCCGGTCGAAGC
>JBAXUS010000106.1:0-21358 GCA_037129555.1 Planctomycetota bacterium | reverse complement strand
AACCGGACAACTTGAAAAAGATTCTCATTGCATTTGAGTGTTTCGATGCGTACCGACTTGATGTTCTCACCGCCGCCTGCAATGAAGTCCTGCGCCATCGTTGTAACTTGCTCGCACATTCGAACGAATTTCTGAATCTCTTCGGTGGAGCACCCTTCTTTGTTCATTTTCTGTCGTACATCGTCGGACCAAATTTTGAAACCTTCAATTACTTCGAGCACTTCGATCGTATTCATTTTGAATACCTATTATCGATACCATAAATTTCTGTCCTCCACCTTCTTGCCGCCTTTATGAAAACGGAAGAACGTCTCTCTCTTTCTCACTCGAAATCGCGGGGGCGTGACCGCCCACAGAAATGGCGCTTCGCAGTGGTGTTGCGTTCGACGCTATACGGTCGAAAAATCCGATACGATGATAAAGACGACGTGAGGATTGAAACCATTCAAAAAATCTGAAACGAAATTTATTTCCGGTGAATTCGAGGTGCATTTGTACAGATGCTCGCATCGTCAAAGTTCGTCAGATTGACGTACAACTCTCATTGAAATTTCCGTACAACGGGAATGCTTTCGGCAGATGTCAAATCGGGATCCGTTTAACACTCAGCAATGGATGGCGTTTCTACGAATATGCAATCATCGTTGATATCAGCGAGACCGCTAAATTCTCGCCGCGCTTGCTCATTCGATCGCTTTAGCTTAATCTCTTTTCGTTCACACCACTTACACTTCGAGAACATATGGCTCACGATCCGTCCAAACCCAACGGCCTCGCCGTCGTCGCACCGGCGAAGGTGCCCGCCAAGCTCACACTCGCGCGGCTGGAAAGCCTGCTTTTCAAGGCATGCGACATTCTGCGCGGGAAGATGGATGCGTCCGAGTACAAAGAATTCATCTTTGGGATGTTGTTCCTCAAGCGCCTCAGTGACCAGTTCGAACAGGACATGGCGGCGCTGAAAGCCGAGTACGTTGCCAAGGGCACGAAGCCGAACATCATCGACATGCAGTTGGCGAATCCGGACAAGTACAGCTTTTTCGTTCCGCCCGATGCGCGCTGGGACAAGCTGCGGCATTTGAAAACGTCGGTCGGCTCCGGGCTGAACAAGGCGCTTGCGGCCATTGAAGACGCCAATCCGAACACGTTGCAGGACGTGCTGAAGGGCATCAATTTCAATCGCAAGATTGGCCAGCGGACGATGGAAGATTCCGTGCTCGTTGCGTTCATTCAGCACTTCGATGAAATCCCGCTGGCGAACGGCTGTTTTGAATTTCCCGATCTGCTCGGCGCGGCTTACGAATATCTGATCAAATATTTCGCTGACAGCGCCGGGAAGAAGGGCGGCGAATTTTACACGCCCGCGGAAGTCGTCCGGCTGCTGGTGCAGATCATCGAACCGGCTGAGCGTATGTCCATCTACGACCCGACAGTTGGCTCGGGCGGCATGTTGATTCAGTCGAAGCAGTACGTCGAAGAAATCGGCGGCAACTCGCGCGACCTCGAACTCGTCGGCCAGGAAGACAACGGCGGGACGTGGGCAATCTGTAAGATGAACATGATCCTTCACGGCGTCTTGTCGGCGGACGTGCGCCAGGGCGACACGCTCCGGGATCCGAAGCATCTGGCACCCAACGGCGAGTTGCGGCGCTATGACAGGGTGATTGCAAACCCGCCCTTTTCTCAGAATTATGCGCGCAAGGACATGAAGTTCCCGGACCGCTTTCAGGTCTTCATGCCCGAGTCCGGCAAGAAGGCCGACCTGATGTTCGTGCAGCACATGCTCGCGGTGTTGAAGTCGGACGGGCGCATGGCCTGCATCATGCCGCACGGCGTCCTGTTCCGGGGCGGCGATGAGAAGGACTGCCGCAAACGCTTCATTGAATCCGGTGTGCTCGAAGCCGTGATCGGTCTGCCTGCGGCGCTGTTCTACGGGACGGGTATCCCGGCGTGTGTGTTGGTGCTCAATAAAAGGGGCGCGGCCCAGCGCACGAGCGTTCTGTTCATCAACGCGGATCGCGATTACAAAGAAGGCAAGAATCAGAACGCGCTTCGGCCCGAGGACATCGAAAAGATCACGCATGTTTTCCGGCACAAGCAGGCCGTGGAAAAGTACAGCCGTGAGGTTTCACGCGACGAACTCGCGCGCGAGGATTTCAATTTCAACATCCGCCGTTACGTGGACAACAGCCCGCCGCCTGAGCCGCAGGATGTCCGCGCGCATTTGCACGGCGGTATTCCGCTGGCCGAAGTTGAAGCGCTGAAACCGTTCTTCGACAATTACGCCGGGGTGCGTGAAGCGCTCTTCAAACCGCGTGATAAAAAGTATCTCGACTTCACCGACGCTGTCTCCGGCAAAGACCAGATCAAAGCCGTGATCGACGCCGCGCCGGGGCTGCACACCAAACATGCTGCGTTTCATTCGGCGCTGGATCAGTGGTGGAAGAACAACGTCCCAGCCATCGCCTCGTTGCCGAAGACACAGAACGTATTTGAAATGCGCCGGGCGTTTTTGGAGAGCATCACCGCCGCGCTGGTGCCGCAGAAGCTGCTGGATGGCCACAAGGTCCGTGGCGCGTTTGCCAATTACATGAACACGCTGGCCGCCGATTTCAAATCCGTCGCTGCCAGTGGCTGGAACGCGGATCTGATTCCTGAAGAGCAGATCGTTCAATCGCAGTTCCCGGACGTGCTGGCGAAGCTGGAGACCGATCGCGCGCGCATCGCCGAATTGGAATCGCTGTTTGCCGGGGCGGCGGGGGATGAGGAGGACGACGAACAAAAGTCCGACGCAGCGGATTTTGAATCCGCCGATTCTGAATCCGGCGTGCTGCCGAAGGAATTGGTCAAGGCGTTGAAAGAGAAGCGCAAGGATTTAAGCGGGCAGATCAAGGAACTGAAAAAGAACGCGAAGGAGATGCGGCTGGATTTTGGGCGGTTGGAACGCACCGGCGCGGACCGCAGCGCAATCAACGAACGCAAGACCGAGGCGCGCGATGACGAAACGCAGGCGCGCGAGTTGGGCGCGGAAGTCGAGCGCATCGACGCCCGGTTGGCCAAGCACACGGCGCTGGACGAGGAATTGAAGTCGCTCAAGGCCACCATCCGCGAATCGGAGAAACGCAAGGACGACCTGGTGGCGTCGTCGCGCGAAAAGATCGGTGAACGCGACGCACAGACGCTCATCCTCGGGCGTTTCCAGCGGTTGCTGAAAGAACAGTTCGACGAGTACCTGCGCCAGAACCAGCGCGCGTTCATCGCTGCCGTCGAGAATCTGTGGGCCAAGTATTCGGTAACGATCAAGCGCATCCTGGCGGATCGCGACCGTGAAGCGGGGCAACTCAACGCCTTCTTGAAGGAGTTGGGATATGAATGATTGGAAAGAATACGCAATTGGCCAACTGTTTTGCTCCCATGTTCCAGGCGAGTGGGGTTCGCCACCGACCGGTCACGCCGGTGATATGTTGATTTTGAGATCTACGAATTTCACAAACAGCGGGAAGTTGGATTTTTCGAATGTTGTCGTGCGGCACATCCCCCTGAGCAAAAGGAAAAAATGCAGGTTGGAAATAGGCGATCTCCTTCTTGAGAAATCAGGGGGTGGTCCAGAGCAGCCTGTTGGCCGAGTTGTGCTTTTCGATGACAAGAGCGGGGCGAATTACGGTTTTGCAAATTTTCTGGAACGTTTAATTGTTTCGCCCGGATTCGATCCGAAATTCATCACGTATCTCCTGCTTAATGGATACGTCAACGGACTCACGCTGCGATATGAACAGCAGACCACAGGGATTCGCAACTTCAAACTCGGGGACTATTTTAAAGAAAAGATCAAAGTAGCACCGCCACCTGAACAACGCAAAATCGTCGCAATCATGACCACTGCGGACAACCTCATAGATCGGACAGAGGCGGTCATTGCCAAATATCAGGCATATAAACAAGGGCTGATGCACGACCTTTTCACGCGCGGCATCGACGCCCGCGGTCAACTTCGACCCAGCCAGATTGACTCGCCGAATCTTTATGAGCAGTCGGCGCTCGGGTGGATTCCAAAGGGGTGGCACGTTCAATCGGTCAATCAACTTTTCATCAATCGGCGGGAACACGGTCGCCCCGGTCTGCCGGTCATGGCCGTCACCGGCGTGGATGGCCTGGTCGAACGCTCATCCGTGGACCGGCGCGTTGAAAGCAATCTCACCCCCTACGGCCACGCTTTGGTCGAACGCGGCGACATTGTTTACAACATGATGCGCATGTGGCAGGGCGTGCTGGGCTATGCGAAATACGACTGTCTGGTCAGCCCGGCGTACATCATCCTGAAACCGACCGACAAGATTCGGACCGTGTTCGCCGCGTTCCTGTTCAAATTTAAATCCACGATCGCGAAATTCCGGCAATACTCACAGGGCGTCGTCGATGACCGCCTGCGGCTCTACTTCCGCGATCTGGTTCGGATCCAGTTGGCCGTTCCGAAATCGGTCGATGAACAAGAGCAGATCGAAATCCGAATCGCGCAACTCAATGCGAGCATCGAATCCGAGCAGCGATTGCTGAAGAAATACGTCGATGCGAAGGCCGGGCTGATGCAAGACCTGCTGACGGAGAAGGTGCGGGTAAAGGTGGGGGAAGGCGGGGAGGTGGGTGTATGACCACGGCGGAATTTGAAGCCAAATTGGCCGAGCTGAAGGCGCTGCCCAATGAGACCGAGTGGGTCGAGTTCAAGCAGAATGACCACGGCCCAGCGAAGTACCCCGAGATCGGTGAATATCTTTCCGCGATTGCTAATTCGCTTCCGCTCGTACGGCGCGACAAGGGCTACATTGTGTGGGGCATCCACGATGTGACGCGCGACGCCATTGGAACCGACTTCAAACCTCGCCAGGCGAAGTACGGGAACGAAGAGTTGGAACATTGGTTGACCCGTGGTCTTTCGCCGCAGATTCCGTTCACGATCCATGAGGAAACTCTCGGGGCTCGTTGCTTTGTCATCTTTGAAGTGGGTGCAGCCACGCGGGTGCCGGTGTCTTTCAATCAAATCGAGTACGTCCGTGTCGGCAGTTTAAAGAAACGACTGCGGGACTACCCTGAGAAGGCTCGGGAGCTGTGGCGGCTTCTGAGCGATGGCCTGCACGTGGATTGGTCTGCGCAGACGTGTGACGGAGCTACACTGAACGACCTCGATCCCGACGCGCTGACCTTCGCGCGCAAGGAGTACAAAGAGAAGAATTCGAAACTCGCCCAGGAAGTAGATCGCTGGGACAACGCGACATTCTTGAATAAGGTGAAGCTCTCGCTCGATGGCAAACTCACACGTGCGGCAATCCTTTTATTGGGCAAGAACGAGGCCGAGCGCTGGCTCTCTCCAGCCATTGCCCAGATCACATGGACACTTAAAGACGCCAAGCGGAACACCGTTGATTACGCGCATTTTGGCGCACCGTTAATTCTGGCGGTCAACCAAGTTTATGCAAAGATCCGCAACCTGACGTACCGACATATCGATAACGGGGGCCTATTCCCGACTGAATTACTTCAATACGACCCGTGGGTCATTCGCGAGTCGCTCCATAATTGCATTGCGCATCAGGATTACACGCAGAACTGTCGAATCAACGTGGTTGAAATACCCGACGAATTGCTGTTCACCAACGCGGGTGATTTCTTACCGGGAACCGTAGAGCGGGCCATCCGGAGTGATTCTCCACCGGAGTATTATCGAAATCGCCTTCTGACTCAAGCGATGGTAAACTTGAACATGATCGACACGATTGGCAGCGGGATTAAGCGCGTCTTTGAAACGCAACGTCAACGCCACTTCCCCATGCCCGATTATGAATTGGATGAGCCGCAGCGCGTAAAGGTCCGTATCACCGGCAAGGTCATCGACGAAAAATTCACGCACCTGCTGATCTCCAAAACCGACCTGAGCTTGATGGATGTCATTGCACTGGATAAAGTGCAAAAAGGTCGATCCTTGAGCGATGACGAGTTCAAATCGCTTAAAGCGAAGAGGCTGGTTGAGGGGCGGCGTCCAAACCTTTACATCGCTGCAAAAATCGCGGTGGCCACTGACACGAGGGCGGACTACATCAGGCTCCGGGCGTTCGACAAGGACCATTATAAGAAAATGGTGGTCGAATTCCTGAAGAAGTTTGGGACCATTTCCAGATCTGATGCGCACAAACTTTTGTTTAAAAATCTTTCGGACGCACTTACCGAAAAACAGAAAATCGATGTCATCAAGAACTTGTTACAGGATATGCGCCATCAAGGAACGATCCGGCCAACTGGAGCACCTCGGGGACGCGGAGCCAAATGGGAATTGTCTAACGCGGACTGAATTGGAAATTTTTAGACAATAATTTAGACAATTCGGCTCGACCTCGATCATGTTAGGTTTGTCCTGCAAACGAGTTGAGATTGTCTAAATCTTTTTCAAAGAAAACTTGATTTGGCTCATTGCACGGGGTAGCTTTGGGAACCAAAGCTACCCCGTGCAATGGGCGAAAGTGATGCCATCATGTCCGAGTACAGCTCGGTCGAAAAGCCGTTCCTCGACCAACTGGCCGAACTCGGCTGGGAAGTGGTCGATCACGGCCCCGGCGTGCCTGGCGACCCGACACTCAGCCACCGCACCAGCTTCCGCGAATGCGCACTGAAGGGCGTTTTCAAAACCAGCGTCCGGGCGTTGAACACTCTGCCTGATGGCCGGGCGTGGCTCACCGACAAGCAACTCGACGACGTGTTCGACGAGATCGCTGGGCAGCCGGTGCGCAGTCTGCTGGAAGCCAACGAAGCGGTCCTCAAGCTGCTCTTCAAACACACGGTGGACCGCAACGAACTGACTGGTGAAGAGTTCCCCGAAATCAAACTGATCGACTTCGACGCCTGGGCACGGAACCGTTTCATCGCCAACAATCAATTCCGGATCGACACGCCCGGCCACACGAAGAACTTCATCATCCCGGACATCGTGTTGTTCGTGAACGGGCTACCGTTCGTCGTCGTCGAATGCAAGGTGCCGAGCAGCGTCGATGCCAATCCGATGCACGAATGCTTCAAACAGTTGATGCGCTACAGCGACCAGCGTGAGGAATCGAAAATCGCGGGCCTGCGCGAAGGCGAACCTCGGCTGTTCCACTGCAATCAACTGTTGATCCGCACCACCGGCGACGAAGCTGACTACGGTTCGATCACTTCGACGGAAGACACGTATTTCTTCCCGTGGCGCGACATTCACCCGGCGAAATACAAACAATACACGCCGCCGCTGAGTGTGGAGCGCGCACAGGAAAAATTGATTCAAGGCATGTTGCCGCCCGAGACGCTGCTGGATCTTGTTCGGAATTTTACGATCTTCATGGAAGCCGGAAACGCGCGGGTGAAGGTGGTCTGCCGATACCAGCAATACCGCGCCGTGGTGAAGATCATCGGCCGCCTGCGCACGGGCCAGACGCCATTGGATCGTTCCGGCGTGATCTGGCACACACAAGGATCTGGCAAGTCGCTAACCATGGTCTTCGCGATTCGGAAGCTGCGCCGGTGTGAGGATCTGAAAGATTTCAAGATCTTGATGGTCAACGACCGTTCGGATTTGGAGCGGCAGTTGACCGACACAGCCAAGCTGACCGGCGAGACGGTGACGGTGATCGAGAGCACCGCCGACCTGAAGACGCGGCTGGCGACGCCCTCGTCGAATTTGAACATGGTCATGGTCCACAAATTCCGCGACAGCACCGGAACGCCGGTGAGCGCGTATTTGGCGAAGGCGCTGAAGGTGCCGGTGTTTGATGCCTTCGGCGTGGTCAGCACGTCCGAGCGAATTTTGGTGATGATCGACGAAGCGCACCGGACGCAGGGCAGCGATCCGGAAGGCAGCTTGAGTGACAATCTGTTTGATGCATTCCCGAATGCCACACGACTGGCGTTCACCGGCACCCCCCTGATCGCCGACCGGCATTCAAAAAAGACGTACGAACGCTTCGGCGGCTACATCGACAAATACAAACTGCGCGACGCCGTGGCGGACAGGGCGACGGTGAACATTCTGTACGAAGGGCGCACGGCAGACACGGCCATCAATCAGAAGGCCGAGTTCGACACCAAGCACGAGTCGATGATCCAGGGCCACGTCGCCGCTCAGATGCAGAAAGAGCAGAACATCGAACGTGTGCAGAAAATGGCCCAGCGCGAACGGCGCGTATTCGAGGATCTGTTCAAGGAACTGAGTGACGCGGAGATATTGGCGCTGAAGAAAAAGTACGGTGCGACCGGCGACATTCTCGAAGCCGAAGGACGGATCAAGGAAATCGCCGCCGACCTTGTCGAGCATTACGTCGAGCACATCCTGCCCAACGGATTCAAAGCACAGGTGGTGTGTTCGTCGAAGATGGCGGCGATCCACTACAAGACGTACATCGACGCGGCGCTGACGGCGCGCTTGGCCGAGGAACAGGCTCGCCCGGATGGTGAACGCGATGACGCCCTGTGCCAGCGGCTCGCATTTTTGAAGAGCGCGGTGATTGTGTCGTCGGACGGGACGAACGAAAAGGCTGTCATCACCGCCGCCCGCAAAGCGTCGCGGGAATTGAACGCGGTGAAGAATTTCCTGAAGAGTTTCAACACCGCCGTACCTGAGACAGGCATCGCGTTTTTGATCGTCTGCGACATGTTGCTGACCGGCTTCGACGCGCCCATCGAACAGGTCATGTACATCGATAAAAAGATTCAGGAACACAACCTGCTTCAAACGATCGCGCGCGTGAATCGTACGGCCAAGCGCAAGGAAATCGGTTACATCGTCGATTACATCGGCCTCACGAATTATTTGAGAACCGCGTTAAAAATCTATGCCGAAGACGATGAGGCCGACGCGCTTGGGGCGCTGAAAAACATCACGACCGAAATCCCGATTTTGGAAGACCGCTACCGGCGCATACTGCAACTTTTCCAGGAGAAGGGGCTGGCCGAAATTGAAGGCTTCGCGAATCAGACGCTGGCCAGCGCCAGCCAGGACGCGGCGGTCTGCGAGCGGGCCGTGGAGTTGTTGAAAGACATCAAGACGCGGGCCGAGTTCGAAGTGCGGCTGAAAGTGTTCTTTCGCAGCATGGATATCGTGCTGCCGAACGCATCGGCCGGGCCGTACAAGATCCCGGCGCGTCGATTCGCGTTCCTCTTCATGCAGGCACGCCAGCGCTACAAAGACGAGTCGCTGGACATAACCGGCATCGGCGAAAAGGTTCGGAAGCTCGTCAACGACCACCTCATCAGCCTGGGCATCAATCCGAAGATTCCACCTGTGGAATTGCTGTCGCCGACGTTCGTGAAGGAACTGGACAAGAACGTGACGCCAAAGGCGAAGGCCAGCGAGATGGAACACGCCATCCGTAAACATTTGAAGATCCACTTCGAGGAAGACCCGGCGTTTTATCAGAAGCTCAGCGTGAAGCTCGAAGCGTTGATCAAAAAATACAAAGACGATTGGGACGAACTGTGCAAGGCATTGTCCGGAGTGCGGGACGACGCACAGAGCGGTCGGAGAGAGACCGTGGCTGGGGTCTCGGTGAAGGCCGCGCCGTTCTATGACCTGATCGGTCAGATCGCGTTCGGTGCCGACGTGCCCGAGGCACACGCTGATACAGTGAAGGCGTTGGTGACGAAGATCCTCGTGATATTCAAAGACACGATCGGCATCATCAATTTCTGGGGCAATGCGCACGAACAGAGCAGACTGCGCGGCACATTGTCGGACCCGCTGCTGGAGACCGGCATCGACGAGATCGTGGCGAAGTGCGACCAGCTTCAAACGGAACTCATGGCCTTGGCGAAGGTCCGGCATCAGGACATTTTGTCATGACGCGGACATACGGCGACATCCCCTACCAGCTGGCCAAGACTCACCGCAAAACGGCCAGCATCTTGATCGAACGCGACGGCCAAGTGTCGATCCGCGTGCCGAAGGAATTGACCGACAACCAGGTCGAAAAGTTGATCGAAAACAAGCGCACGTGGATCTACAAGGCGCTGGCCGAGTGGAGCGATCTGAACGCCACCCGTGTCCACCGCGCCTTCGTGAATGGCGAAGGATACCTGTATTTGGGCCGTTCGTACCGGCTGCGCATGGTCAAGGATCAGGCAGAGCCACTGATGCTGAAGAACGGCTATTTCTGCCTGCATGGCGATCCGAAACAAACGACCCAGACGAAATTCGTGGAAGCATTCAAGGAATTTTACCGCCAGCGCGGTCGGGATCGGATCCCGCAGCGCGTCGAGTTATTTCAGGCCAAACTGGGCTTGAAGGCGAAGGCCGTGAACGTCTTGGAATTGAAGAACCGCTGGGCGTCGTGCTCGGCCAAAGGCAACCTGAACTTCCATTGGAAGTGCCTCATGGCTCCGCCGACGATCATCGACTACATCATCGTCCACGAGCTGGCCCACCTGCGTTACGCGAACCACTCGGCGGCGTTCTGGAACGAGGTTGATAAGCTCATGCCGGACTACCGGGAGCGAAAGGAGTGGCTGCGGGTGAATGGGGCGGGGATGGATTTATAATCGCGTGCAGCAGTTTTCAATCGCCAAGCCGTCCGGAGATGGAGAAGACTGCTGTATGATAGCTTTAGTTGATGCAGTTTTTTTTTTTTCAGATTTGCGTTAAGAATTTGATTGCATCGGTTGCGTCGGTGAATTGCCCTGACAATTCCGGCTTGTCCGTGAAATGATATGAAACGAAGCGTGCACCGCCTTCGCGCTCCAAGCGATTGAAAAAGTAACAAGCATTCTTTGCCGATTGTGGCGAAGGGCCGACCTGAATGAGAGGGATGAGTTTGAGCGCGTGCCCTGAACCTTTCTTCGATAGGTAGAGGCGCTCGATATCTAACCACGTCGCCATCGAACGAGTCTCTTTAAGGAACTCGTTGTTACTCCCCATCAGAACTCCGACTTCGTTTTCGAAAACACCGCGGCGAGGGCGACAGTGGAGTGCGTGAATCAATTGCGTTTCTGACCATGTGTCGGCAATCGCTTCCCGTAGTTTCTGTAATTCCGCAAGGAGTTTCTCGTTCCGAAGTTGCGCCTCTTCTTGTCCGACCACTCCACCGTGTCCGCTCCAGTCATTTCGCATCTTATTTGTTGTCGAGAGAATGGCCGCGAGTTCTTTGCGGCTCAGCGCCTCGGGCAGACCGAGACTCGAATCAGCAAAAATGTCAGCGCAAAGTGCCCTATCATTCTGTGCGTCTTCAGGCTTCTTCCCATTTACTGAAAGTAGTTCCCGTGTCTGTTTGCCAAAATACTCGACCACCAGCTTCCACGTGCCGAATGTCGCACGCTGAAAGCTCAAATTCTGCTTTAGCATTGATTCGTGCAATTTCTGCTTGTGTTGGCCGAACAGCGCCTCGTTGGAACTAAAAGCGCTAAGCAGGA
Organism: Planctomycetota bacterium; assembly: GCA_037129555.1. Lineage (GTDB taxonomy): Bacteria > Planctomycetota > SZUA-567 > H5-PLA8 > H5-PLA8 > JANXLS01. Next base: position 9,943 of record JBAXUS010000106.1, on the reverse strand, counting down.
TAACGCTTACGAACTCAGTCGTTCCTTCGAAGAAGTGGAGAAGATGCTCGTGCTTCGTTTTGAAGTCCTGGCTAGGCGTTGCCTGCCATGCGCGGAGAATTGATGCTAGTGGGAATGGCAATGTCTCAAACCACTGGTCAAGTCGCTCAGCAGCGTGCTCTTTAAGTCCGCTGCCAAGTCTCTTGGATAGATCACTCAAGCGCTTTTCAACGCTGTCAGCCGTGCGCGGGTTTGCCCATAGCTCACGCCGGAATTCTCCAAGCTCGTTCTGAAGGCTAAGAAGGGTGTTCTGCTCTGCTGTCATCCGCGCCTCAATGTCCAGCATCCGTCGTTGGGTCTGAAGATTCGGCACAAACACTCGAAGCTCTTTCACGGTTTGCTTGTTCAACTTCGGAATGACTGCGCCTGTCTTGCCCCGCTCACGTAGCTCTTTGCCAAAGTCCGAATTGAGGAAGCGAGAAACGAACTGGGCATTCGAGCGAGTTGGGTCGATGACGACTTGGGCATAGTTTTGTTTCTTTAGTGTTAGGTCGTTGAGGGAGTTTACAACCTCACTGTTTCCAATGAGTGGAATGAAAAGCGAGTTTTCCTGCGGTTGAAAGAAAAAGCCGTCACCAAACCGGCCAAGGTTTATCGCGATCGCCAGCTCCACAAGCTTGACTGCGGGAGCGGCGAAGCGACGTTCCGCTTCCCCAAATCGCTCAGTTGTCTTGATCGTCTCAAGGCTAGTGAATGTCAGTGGGTCAACGAATCGCCCCAGTTCCAACTGGCCGCCCTCATTACCCTGCCGGAGATTGTCAAGAATGTGGAGATTGGTTTTTTCATCGCCTGAAAGTTGCGCAACGAACATCGGCGCAACTGGTTTCCTGACGACGACCAACAAGTACGTTGGAATATTCGTATATGGCGCAAAAGTTCCGGATGGTAATGCAAGCGCCGCTCGAATCCCCAAACCGAGGACACCGAACTGTCGGAAAACGGAGCTATTCGAGAAGAAGAAGGATGGAGTTACGACGAACAACCCGACACCATGGGAACTCAGATGGAGCGAAGCTGCTGTCATTACGAGATTGCCAAGATGGTCTTTCAGTTCAACACTTTCGCCGGAAGTCGCGGTAACTTTCAGCGGGCTCATCGGCCTAGCACCCATTGGCAGGATGCTTGCAACAACGTCAAACTCCTGAGTCACCCCATCGAGCAATTTCAATGGCTCGCCCAGCTGCGACTTAATTTCGGGGACTAAAATTTTACCGAGCTCGTGTTCAGCCAGAATCGGAGTGAACGCCAATGTTTCCTTCGGCTGGCATGCATCGCGTAACGACTCGACAAGTAAGCCAACACCTGCCCACGGGTCAAAAATTGACTTTGGCGAAACATCTTTGGCCAGCTCGCACATAACCCCGGCCAGCCATTCCGGAACATGCATTGTTCCACCTGACCAACTGAACCGAGCCGTAAAGAATTGACCCCAAGTGGCGAGGTCTTTTCGCGCAAAACGGATTTCCTCTTGCTGGAAGAAATCCACAAGTCCTTCGTGCCCGCTGTGCGGTAAACTGCGGAGCTTATCGAATTTATTCCAAAGTTCTTGGTTCATAGATTCACCTCAATGCATGCAGAATTTCCCGCAGCGCAATCCCGCGCGACGCGGCCATGTTGATGCGTGTGTAATCCTGAACGTCCCAGCCGGTTGCGGCCAGCATGGCGTCGATCTGACGACGGGCTTTCTGTTCAGGCGCTTCGGGCATAGGCAAAATTGCAGATTTGAAAGAAGAGTTACGTATAGCATGGTGCGCGAGTTTATGCCAGTGTGCTTGAGTTGCTTTGTTGCGAACATAAAAATAAATTCGCACAGCCGAAATAGCGTGTTAAACGTGACACAAACAGCGCGACTGTAAAATGGATTCCAAATTGCTCAAAACACATGTCTTTAAATGGCAATGTGGACCGCGGAACGCAAAGTGAGGGACGCCTGTCAATCAACAACCACGTCAAGCCAGAGTGGATTGTGCTGCGCGATTTTTTGAAGAGGGCCTACGATGAAGCCGAAGATTGATTTGCCTTAATAATATGCAGCCGCCTTTTCTTTTGTAAAACATTCAGAGATCCGGACCATGGCAGATGCAGCGACGCGAGTTTATCAGGAAATGCTCGACCGGCTTTACGCTGCGGTCACGAACGGGCCGGGGTTGAATTGCAGGCCGCACAACAGCCGCCAACGTATCGACTTTTCGCTGTTGGCGGGATTGGCCGGTATGGCTCCCGAAGTTCTTATGGCCCGTGTGCTTCAGCAGGAAAAAGTAAAACTTTCGATCAAGCCGCTCGTCGTCGAGCCGGTACCTGAAGGTGTCGAATTATCTGCTGACGAACGGCTTGCTCGGAAACGCGCTGAGGAGCAGCAGCGCGCCATCAGCAAGCTTCGCGTGATCACCGATGATGCGAAGACCTTCGAACAGGACACCGGCGCGCAGGTACTCTATATCGGGTTCCCGATTCTTCACATACCGGATGGTTTTCCGGGGAGCGGCCAAGCCGCGAAGAAGATCATCGCGCCCGTGACGTTGATTCCGGTGACGATCAGCGTCGTCCGTTCGCGCATGATTACGATTGAAATTCAATCCGCAGGTTCCGGCGTGGATCTGGTCGTACCCAATCCCGGCTTGCTGGCATGGATTGAACAACAGAATGGTAAGAAGACGGATGATCTTTTTGCGGACGAGGAAGGGAAGGATCCTTACCGCGAAATTAACGAACTGTCGGATTACGTGCGCCGCGCGCTGTCGATTTCGGAGATTGCGCCATTCGGACCCGAGACGGCGATCCAACTGATTCCGCGCCCGGACGACGAAAAGCCCGCAGAACCGCAGATCATACCGTCCGCTGTGCTGGGCATTTTTCCTCTGTCCAATCAGAGCTTGATTCACGACACTGAAGCGCTGGTTGCGGGCGAGAAAACCAGCGGCCCGATTGAGCAATTTGTGAAGCTGGAGAAAGAACGCGCGGCCGTTGCCGCAGCAGGTGAACTGACCAAACGCAAGCGCGTGATGTCTGAAGAGCGGTTTATTACAGATGCGGATCCGTGTCAGGCACGAGCGGTGCGGTCAGCGCGCAAATCGGAGATCCTGGCTGTGCATGGGCCGCCCGGCACCGGCAAATCGCAGACGATTGCCAATATGATCGGCGATCATCTTGCGCGCGGCGAGCGCGTCTTGTTGGTCTGCGACAAACGTACGGCCATCGACGTGGTCTGGTATCGTTTGCAACGCATCGGACTCGGCGATCTTTGCGCTGTGGTTCATGACGCTCAAGCTGATCAACGCGACTTGTATAAAAGTGTCCGCGACCAACTCGAAGCGTTACCGGATGTGAAACTCGATCCTGGCGTCGAGGCGCGCTTGACGGCCATCGATACGGAACTTCAGAAGCTTCACGATGAGCTTTCCAAATTCGCCGACGCACTCTTTGATCGTCCGAATGGAAAGGACGATTCGTTTCATGAATTGATGGGCATGTGGCTTGAAAGCAACGGGCGCGTCAAAGTGGTGGACGATGCGTTGAAGACCGTTCGCTTGGTTGACGCCGACGCTCATGAACGCGACGTTCGCGAGATTCTACAGCGCGGCGTGGAAGGCAAGTTTGTTGAGAATCCTTGGGCCGACCGTAAGCCATCCACACCGGAGGACGCGGATAATTTAGTGAGCGGCGCAGCGGGTATTGCGCTGAACGACTATTTAAAGAAGAGTGTTGATGACTGGCGCGACGTGCTCGCCGAACTCGTCGCATGCGCACAGAAATTGGACGCTACTGCTGATGCTTCGATTCCACCATTTCCGGCGCAAGGCGACGCAGCAGAAATCGGTCGCGTGCGCGCGGAGTTGGGTGCGGAACTTGACGCTTTGATGAAGCGGCCCGGAAGTGCGCGCTTGGCCGGATGGGGCACGCGCGACGTAAAAGCCATTGCCGCTGCGAATGACGAATTGATAGCGCACAGCGCTTTCGTCGAAATTGTTAAGAAAGAGAAGTTGGATTTGGAGTTGGCTCAGGTTCACAAAGTCAGCCCGATCAAGCCAACGCAGATCGCGCCGTGGCTGAGTGCGTTGGATACCTATCTGGAGGTCTGCGAGAAGTGGTACGCGTTCTTTGCATTTTCGAAAAAGTCTCAAGCGAGCGAGGTGTTGAAGCCTCTCGGATTAACGCTTTCCGCAGAGAACGCGCGGCGCGCGAAGCAATTTCTGATCGGCCTACGCGCGCGGCTTACGTTAAACGATCTCCTCACCTCAGCGCTCGGATCGTCGCCTCTGAGCAATCCGCTGGATGACGCAGCATTGCTGGAGGCGTTGGACGATTACGCCGCGTGTTTTGCACTGTTGCAACGCGTGGCTAAAGATGCTGCCCTTACGCCAATTCTCGATGCAGTCAAAGGTGTCATCGCTGACGCTGCGACAGCACATCCTTTAGTCGATGGATTGAAGCGTGCGGCGGGGCGTGGTCGTGAAATTTCACTCTTTGAACACGCCTTGACGCAGTGCGGCTTGTTTGCTCCGGAATGGCTGAAACGGATGGGCGTTCACGTTCGGAATGGCGGGCAGGCGAATTCAACGCTGACGAATCTGGCCGGGTCCATTGCGGGACTCGAATCGATCATTCGGATGCGTTATTGCCTGGAGCAGATTCCTGCGGGCATGAAAGAAGCGTTGCGAAAACTGCTCGAACAATCGGCTGATCCGGATGACGGTTGGTTGGCCGTGCGACGATGCGTGATCAATGCGGAAGTGAACCGCCGTATTCAACAACATCCGCATCTGTATATTTCGGACGGGAAAGCGTTGGGTGCGCGTTTCGATCGTTATCGGGAACTCGATCTCGTCAAGCGTGGCATTGTGCGCGAGTATGTGGGACAGCGTTGGACGGCTGTGCAGCGCGCACGGTTGCTTGCGGCAACGGGAAACCGGCTCAACAGCGACGGTGCGGATTTGAAACGCCGCACGGTCACGCAGGGCCGCAACAGGATGCGGTTGCGTCAGGTGATCAAGGCTGGCAGCGCGATGAACGGCGGCGATCCCTTGTTCGATCTGAGGCCGGTGTGGATGGCCAGTCCGGGCACGGTCGCACAAATATTTCCTCGCCTAGCACTCTTCGATCTGGTGATCTTCGACGAGGCGTCGCAGTGCCGACTTGAAGAAGCCATGCCGGTTTTGCTGCGTGGCAAGCGCGTTGTCGTCGCGGGTGATCCTAAGCAATTGCCGCCGACACGTTTCTTTGAATCCGCTATGACACGCAGCGAAGATGAAACACCGGAGACGGACGAAGGCATTTTTGAAGAGCAGATGCGCGGCTCGGATGATCTGTTGACCGCCGTGCTTGAAAAGGCCGTGGAGAATTCGTATCTCGACGTTCACTACCGCTCGCGCAATTCGGATTTGATTGCGTTTTCGAACGACAATTTTTACGGCTCGCGTTTGCAGGCCATTCCCGGCCATCCGTCCAACAAGCCGCTGAACGCGCCGCTGCGCGTGCATCAGGTTTCGGGGATTTACGAGAAGAGCGTCAACAAAACGGAGGCGGCTTACGTCGTCAGACTCGTCCGCGATTTGTTGAAGCGTTCCGAACCGCCGTCGATTGGCATTGCGTGTTTCAACGTGATGCAGCGGGACGCGATTGTTGACGCGCTTGACGAGGCCGCGGCGGGCGATGAAGAGTTTGCCGCACGTTTGTCAGTCGCGCGCAATCGCCAGGGCGCGGGATCGTTTGAAGGCTTGTTCGTCAAGAATCTGGAAAACGTCCAAGGCGACGAACGCGACTACATGTTGATCAGCACGACATACGGCCCGGACAAACTCGGCAAGTTCTATCGGCGTTTCGGTCCGCTCTTGACGGCAGGCGGTGGACGGCGGCTGAATGTTCTGGTCACGCGCGCAAAAGAAGAAGTCCATTTGATCACGTCGATTCCCAATACGGCCTATCGCGCCCTCGCGCCTGTGCCTGAAGGGAAGCAGCCGAATGGTGGATGGTTGCTGCTGGCGTATCTGAATTTCGCCGAAGCGTTGGATCGAGATTATGAACGTCAACGGCAGGTCGTCGAGGAGCGCAAAACAGCGGTGGAAGGCTCCGTCACAGTGTTGCCGATTAAGAATCCGTCGCGCTTTTCAACGTCGCTCGCCGGGCAACTTGCAAAAGCGAATCGCTACTCGTCAACGGTGCATTGGGGCAACGAAGGGTTCTGCGTGGACATCGCCATCCATCATCCCGACCGTCCGGACGATGTCACGCTGGGAATCTGCTGCGACGTGGCGCGCTATGACAAAGCGGTAGATCTCATCGAATGGGAAGTGTTCCGAACCATGATTTTGGAAGGGCAGGGCTGGAAGCTCCATCGGATTTGGACGCCGCAATTCGCGCGAGATGTCCAAGGCTCCATGCAGGCGATTTCGGTGGGTGTCGAAAATCTCCTGAACGAAGAGAAAAACATGGAGCAGTCTGAGAAAGAAGATGCGCCGAAGCCTGTCTGAGCGTGTGTAAACAACGATCCAAAAACGCGGTTCCATTTACGTTGACCACACACACACTGGCGACGGGTAACTGCGCTTCTCGACATCGGCAAAGGTCGCAAGATGTTTGTCTACGGTACGGTCATGCCGTGGAAGGGTGACGGCGGAAAGTTCGAATGGTCTGAGCATCACCGCGTCGTTCCCGAGTAATGCGCCGAATGGGCGAAATAGACACCACGAGGTCGTGCATGAAATCCGAACCGGACAAAATTATTGGGCTGATGCTCGGCACAGCGCTGGGCGATGCACTGGGCCTGCCGCGTGAGGGATTGTCGCCCCGGCGCGCGGCGGCGATGTACGGCACGGATTTTCAACACCGTTTTTTATTTGGCCGCGGCATGTGCAGCGACGACACCGAGCACGCGATCTTTACAGCGCAGGCGCTTGTAGCGTCACGTGGCGACGAGACCGCATTTGCGAAAGAACTCGCATCACGGTTTCGATGGTGGATGGTGCGTATGCCTGCTGGAATTGGTTGGGCAACGCTTCGCGCGGGTGCGAAACTGTGGCTGGGGTTCTCGCCGGAAAACAGCGGTGTCTTTTCGGCCGGAAATGGACCGGCGATGCGTGCGCCGATTTTGGGAGCATTCGCAGCGGACGATCTGACGAAATTGAAAACGCTCATTCGAGTTTCGACGCGGTTGACCCACACCGATCAAAAGGCGGAACAAGGCGCCCTAGCCATAGCGCTCTGTGCGCGAAGAGCCATGTTGGATGGACCGGCTTTGAGCCGTGACAAATTGTTTGGCGAGCTTTATTGCGAGATTGAATGTCCCGATCTTTCGAGTCGTTTGAAACGGGTTGAAGACGCGCTCGCTTCAGAAAAAACGACCGAAGAGTTCGCAAGTCAATTGAGCGGTACGCGCGGCGTCAGCGGGTACATTTATGAAACAGTGCCTGCGGCGATCTTCTGCTGGCTCAATTCACTTTCCGACTTTCGCGTGGCGGTTACTGACGTGATTCGATTGGGCGGCGACGCCGACACAACCGGTGCGATCGTCGGTGCCCTTTCAGGAGCGACGCTCGGCCAGGATGCGATCCCAAAGGAATGGATTAAAGGCTTGGCGGAATGGCCGCATTCAGTGCAGTGGATCACGGACTTATGTGAACGACTCGGTGATCCGACAAACAGGTCCAAAGATCGACGATTCTTGGGCGGCGTTTGTATCTTGATACGGAACGTGCCGTTCATGCTGATTGTGATTGGACACGGCTTCCGGCGATTGTTTCCGCCGTACTGAAAATTGTCAAAAAGTGGGGCGAGGTTACTACAACATTGATACAACACGCTTTTTAGTTCATAGGGAAATCTGGCGTTTACAAAACCGTTGCTCTACCAGCTGAGCTAAGATGGCGGGGGACTTCTCATAGGTGGACTGTCCGTCACAGTCCGCCATTGGCATCGCATTGTCCGCGTCATTCCGGTAAACCACACGGTAAGACACGTGGGCGTTGTCGGTGCCGGTTTTCGCAATGCGGTTTTCAACTATATCCAACGCAGGAAGTTTTGCAACCGCTTCGCTGCGTTGTTTAAGAAATGGAGCACGAATAGCGCCTTTAAAGGGGAGTTCGCCGGTGACCAAGTGGAAAAGGGTGGCGCCCAGGAAGTAGATGTCGCAGCGACCTTCGAGGTCTGGCTGCGCAGTACTTCGATAAACTCGCTTGGCGAAGTCTCCAAATACGCCGCGCGAGTTTTTCTTCGTCCCGTTTGCCCGGCGCGGCGTATCTTGGCACAGGGGTTTTGTCCGACAGCTCTTAGGTCGAAAAATGTTATTTTGGAATTATACCAAATTCAATTATTAACCGAAGATAGAATCCAGTCAAAACCGCATAACGACTGGATGGTGTGTGGATTGGCAGTCAGGTTCATCCACACGTTCTCAACGCCGGCCCACAGGTCGTCTTCGGTCTTGAACAAGCGATTGCTCAAATACTTCTGCCTGCATTCACGCCAGGGCAGTTCGGATGGATTGAGTTCGGGAGATTTCGGAGGTAGATGGATGAGGGTCACGTTGTCCGGCAGTTTGAGTTTGTCTGTGGTGTGCCAGCCGGCTTGATCCAGGATCACCGCCGCGTGCACATCCGGATCGAGCGTCCGGCCAAACGTCTCCATAAAAATAGTCATGTGCGCGGTGTTGACGTGTGGCATCAGCCACTCGTGCGTGCGGCCAGTTTGCGGGCACACGGCGGCGTAAAGATAAACCCATTTGTAGTTGGTCTGCCGCACTGCGCGGATGCGTTTGCCCCGGTCGCCCCACATGCGCGAGGTCGTGCCGTGCTGGCCGAAGCGGGCTTCGTCTTGAGTCCAAACTTCAAGCCGTTTGCCGGGATGCTCTGCGCGAATCTGCTCAAGCCGGGCGGACAGTTTTTTTAAATTCCTCCTGCGCGGCAGGGTCCGATTCAGGATGTTGAGGGCGCGGGTAAAGACTGGAAAAGCCGAGCCGGTGCAGAATGAAGTAGGTGCCGCCCAACGAGCACGGCGCTTGGAACTCATCCCGGAGAATGCGGCGAAAATCTTTTCCGCGCAGCACAGCGACACCATCATTCGGCATCGAACCCGCTCGCACACGCGCTTTGAAAGCCTCGTTCAATTCGGGCTTCAAGCGGGATGGCCGCGAGCGACGGGGCAGGTTACGGAGGCCGTCAGGACCGTGAGCGTTAAAGCGCTTGATCCATAGGCAGGCCTGACCGGGATTGAGCCCCAGCGTTTCAGCCGCAACGGTGGTCGGCGTGTGTTGAAGCGTCAACCGAACGAGCGTCAACCGCGCACGCACGATAGCGGACTTTTCGCGTTTCTCCAGCCGCCTCAATTCGGCCCGGGAAATCGTGTAGGTAATAGTCAATGCCTTGGGCATGCCGAGTCTCCGCATGGCCCCCCGATAAAGGTATCGACATCTTCGGTTAGAAACTTAAATCAGTATAATGACACTTTACCCTTCAACATCCCATAATTGATTTTTCTGCAAATTTCGGTGGCACCGGCTTGGGTCAGCATGAAGTTGCCGTGGTTCAGTGGAAGCGTGCGGGATGGCGGCGTGGTGGCTTAAATGTCCAGTGCGTTCTGCGCTGCCATTAGACCGAGAACGGCGTGGGAGTGCCAAGCGGGAAAGACGTCGTTCAACTTTCTCGGGTACACGTTTGAGACGCTGTATTGTTTTGGAGGCAAGCCGTACCTAGGTTTGCGTCCATCGGATAAAAGCGTGAGCAAGCACCGGGAAACAATCCGCCAGTTAACCGCCCGCGATCAAGTAGCCAAGAAAGCGGAGACGGTGGTGGCAGCAATCAATCGCGTGGTCCGCGGGTACTGGAACTATTATAGTCTGGGAACCAGCAAGCGACTGCGCTGGGATCTGAACCAATACGCGCGGTACTCTGTCACGTATTATCCGAGTGCAAGC